>JADFXQ010000100.1:0-425 GCA_015233495.1 Candidatus Omnitrophota bacterium
TCCACGCCAAAAATCCGGTTACCATGTTTTTAATGATCAAGAAAATCCGGCAGATTATTTTGGATGAAAAAGTGGACATTGTGCATGCCCGTTCCCGCATTCCGGCTTGGATTGCCTATTTCGCGTCGAAAAAAACTTCGGCTACCTTCATCACGACATGTCACGGATTTTATAAAAATCCCTGGTATAGCAAAATTATGGGGTGGTCCAAATTAGTGATTGTGCCGAGCCGGGTGATCGGCCGCCACATGATCGATACTTATCGGGTTCCGGCGGATAATATCCGCTGTATTCCGCGGAGCGTGGATTGGGCCCGCTTTGCCCGGCATCAGCATGAGATAAAAATAAAAACTGACCCGGTCATTGCCGTTATCGGGCGGCTGACTCCTATCAAAGGGCACACGTTCTTCATCAAGGCCATGTCA
>JADFXQ010000100.1:480-2785 GCA_015233495.1 Candidatus Omnitrophota bacterium
AACAGGATTACAAAAACGAAGTCCTCCTTTTAGTCAAGCGTCTGGGGATGGAAGCAAATGTGGAATTTTTAGGCAACCGTCAGGATGTGCCGGAATTGTTGTCGAATATCGATATCTTGGCTGTCCCGAGTATTACTCAGGAATCATTTGGCCGTACCATTATTGAGGCGCAGGCGGTCGGGGTGCCGGTTATTGCGACGGAAGTCGGGGGCGTAGTGGATATCATTGAACATGAACGCAATGGGCTGATGGTTCCGGCTAAGGATGTTGATGCCATGGCTAATGCCGTTTTACGGCTTTTAAAAGACCGGGAATTGTGCGAACGCATGGCTTCTGAAGCAAAGAAACGAATCAGCCAGGAATACACTCTGGAAAAAATGGCAGGCAGAACTTTAGCGGTTTATGAAGAAATTCTCGGTATAAAAAATATTTTGGTGGTTAAATTCAGTTCCATGGGAGATGTGGTCTTAATTACGGCGGCGTTAAAAAGTCTGCGGCAAAAATTTCCCAAAGCCAAAATTAATTGTGTGGTGGAAAAAGATTGCGTGGAAGTACTGCAATCGTGTCCGTATATTGATGATATCATTGTTTATGACAAGCGGCTTAAACATAAAAAGTGGTGGAAATTTGCGAAGTTTGCGTGGCGTTTGCGAAAAATGCGGCTGGATATTATTTTGGATTTTCAAAATAATCACCGCAGTCATTGGCTGGCGTATTTGGCTGATCCGAAAGAAAGTTATGGTTTTTCTAACACCAAGAGCGGCCAATTATTGACTCAGGGTTTGAAAGAATATCAGGATAATATTCTGCCGGTTGAGCATCAATTTCAGATTTTAAAAATGCTGGACATCCCTTACCGGGACAATTTATATCTGGAATTGTGGCCGTCGAAACATAATCATGAATATGTTCAAGAATTGCTGGAGGCGGAATGGTTGGGGAATTGTAAAACCATAGTCGGGATTAATCTTTCTGCGTCGGAAAAATGGAAAACAAAGAATTGGCCGGTTAAACATACGGCGGCTTTGTGTGATTTATTATCAGCCAAAGGAATCCGGGTGGTTTTAACCGGAATGGATAAGGATATTGAATTGGGACGGGAGCTCGGCCGTCTTTCTTCCGCCAAACCCGCTAATTTTGCCGGCAAAACCGATATTATGCAGCTGGCCGCGTTGCTCAGCCGTTTCAAGGTTTATGTGACGCCGGATTCAGCGCCGTTACATGTCGCGGCAGCCATGAATGTTCCGGTGGTGACTTATTTTGGGCCCACGAGTGAGAAACGTCATTTGCCGCCGGCCCGAAAATTGACAGTCCTGAATAAACACGCGGAATGTTCTCCGTGCTACAGTCCGGAATGTTTGATCAAAACCCATGATTGTCTGGAGAAAATCACGCCTGAAGAAATGGCGCAAGCCATATTTCAATTCATGGAAGGATCCTGATTTTGAATGTCCTTTTTTTGACCACTCATTTAAACACCGGAGGCATTACCAGTTATTTATTAACCCTGGGCAAAGGTTTGGTCAACCGCGGGCACCATGTTTATGTGTGTTCTTCCGGCGGGAATATGGAACATATTTTTGCCGATGCCGGGATTAATATCGTGAAAGCGGATTTCAAGACCAAATCCGTATTAAATCCCAAATTATATTTTTTACTGCCGAGACTGAAAAAATTTTTAGCCGAACATCATATTGAGGTGATTCACGCACACACCCGGGTCACGCAGTTTGTGGGGCAAATGTTATCGTCCCGCAATGTGCCTTTAGTGACAACGTGCCACGGGTTCTTTAAACCGCGTTTTTTTCGCCGGTTATTGCCCTGCTGGGGACAAAAAGTTATTGCTATCAGCCCTGCGGTTTTTGATCATTTGAGGCGGGATTTTTTGGTTTCTGAAAAAATGATTGACCTGGTGCCGAGCGGTATTGATGTGAGTGAGTTTTTAACGATTAATGATCAGGACCGGCTTTTTCAGCGTAAACAATTGAATGTGCCGGATGAGGTGGTAGTTTTGGGAATGATTGCGCGGCTTTCGGATGTGAAAGGCCAGGATATTTTGATTGAAGCCATGCGCGAAGTCATGATCAATTGTCCTCATGCCCATCTTCTGATAGCGGGCGAAGGGAAAATGGAAGCCCAATTAAGGGCTATGGTCAAACAATATCAATTGGATGATCAAATCAGTTTTTATGCCGCGTCCGGCCGCTCGCGTAATCTTTTGGCCGCGTTTGATATTTTGGTTGTTCCGTCGAGAATGGAGGGATTGGGCCTTTCGATTTTAGAAGCCCAGGCTGCTGCGGTGCCG
>JADFXQ010000101.1 GCA_015233495.1 Candidatus Omnitrophota bacterium
ACGGATATGACTGACAAAGGCGGGTTTAATACTTTTCGATCCAAAGGCAAAGGCAAATTGGAGTTTGTCGCGCCGGAAGGTTTCGCGTCTTTGGGCGTATATTCCGCGGCAACGAATCCTTACGCGAAAGGCACGCAGAACGGCAAGAATTGGTATGTGGACGCGGCCGGCAAAATGAAGGAAGGGACTTCCGCCGATGTGGAAGCGTTTCGCGCTTCCCTGGCTAAACAAGAAAGCCGGGACAGAGAGAAATACAAGGCAGCCGTCACGCAGCCAGCTCCGGCAAATCGATCCTCTGCCAGCCCTTTTGAAAAAGCCTATTCCCTAAATTATTTGCAACACAGCATGGCGAATGAGATCAAACATTTTGGCGGGGTTCCCCAATATTTAGCGGCAATACAGCGCAACCAGGAATTGTCCAAATCTTTTACCGCTTTATATTTTCTTTCTACGCTTGCCCCTAATCAAATACCGGCCGGATTAAAAGAAAAAGTCGCCGCTCAAGTCAAGAAACAATTTTATGGGATCACCGGAGAAAACTTGGATTTTGGCGACCTGAGCGACGCGCAAAAAATCCGGGCTTGCGTGATCAGCGCTTTAGCCAACGCTAACCCGGATGATTTGGGACGGGCCGCGGAACACGTGATCCATTATTTTGAAAGCCGCTTGGCGTATGTCGCGGAAATCAACCGGAAAAATTATGAGATTGATATCAAGCATAACCGCCAGGTTAAATTTACGGATGCCAAAGCCGCCCAGGCGATGTTGAAAGCGGAACCGTTTATTGAAAACGGGATCAAAAATAAAGCCAAGGTTGACGCGGATATGGGCGGCAAAAGAGTGTCGGTGAAGTTGAACCAGGTGGAGAATTTCTTGAATCTCGCGCCCGGACAGGAAGTGACTTATAAACATGACACGAAAAACAACGACGATGTTTATTTTGCCGAAGCAGACACCAAAGACGGGCATGTCAGAATCAGATTGCAGGGCAATCACTATTCTTCCGAAACGGGGAGCGCTACGGGTAGGGATATGAGTAAGGCAGAAGTGGCGGCGTCCACCGCGCATGGGGCGCGGGTTTGGAAAATCGAAAAGCTCGACGGAGAATTGGTGGTTTTTCATGATGATGGTTCGACTTCGCGCAAAGGCCGGAAGACCGGCTTCTGGGCCACTTCCGGGGAAGTTTTGAGCTTTTTATCCTCCAACACAGGGAGAAGCGCAGCGCAGATTGCCAAGATCATTCGATGGCGAAAATTGGATTCGGATGAATATCAGGATGTTCGCGGCTGGTTAAATACATATATAAACAGAGCTAACCGATTATCCCCTGGGAAAACCCATTTTTGGGTTTCCGCAAATACGAAGATCGGCGTGGCTATGAAATCCATGGATAAAGATCGGAATAAAGTTCAAACCGATCGGCAGGGCACAGTAGGCACCAAAAAAGATCAGAACAGAAGAACCGGTTATGGTCCGGGCGCTAATCCGGATTATTTGATCGACGGGAATAAGACATATCCCATCTTGAAAGATGAAAAGGTCAAGATTCCGGTTGTGGATTCCCGCACCGGAAAAGTGATGAAGAACGCGAAAGGGGAAATCCGCTACGTGCGGTTGGGTGAAGCTTATGAAATGTCCGGAAAAAATGCCAAATTGATGGGTTATTATGCCGGCACTCAGAGACATACGCCGCAAGAAAAAGAGGCCAGAGGTTTTAAAGATGATGACCTTTATGACCCGATGCTTCCGCAAGGCAGCGCGATTTTCTTTGACCTGGACAACGCGCGCCAAATTGCACCTGCCCGACGGGCAAAAGCGTGTAAGCCAATTTATAAGTTCCATCCTTTTGATGTTCATAACTCGCGCCAATCTGGGCTCGCCCGCCTTGAAAATCAAATTTCCCGCCATCCGTACCCCATCTGGACCCGACATACAATTTATCGCCAATATGCGTGCCGCGGCCAATCTGCAGCCGATCGCCTGCCCCGATAATCAACTCGCCGTTAAAACTAAACGTCAGAGAAGACCTTTGCGGCAAATGATTGGCCTGATCAATATCCGCGGAACCAATCCCAAACCGTTTGACCGAACTCCACTGGGCCTTGTCCCGCGGACTCCACTGTGCGCTGTCCCGCTGATTCACGACATAAATGATATCCGGATTCAGTTTAACTGTCAGCGCCTGGCCCTTGTCAGCATCCTGCCCGGCGGAAGCAGTGGGTTTTTGACCCGCTTTTTTGGCTGCTGCTTCCTTGGCCGCGGCTGCCTGGGCCTGTTTCGGAGTCATTTGCGTAAATTTATTTTTAGTTTCCGCGAACCCTAACGGAGCCGCGTCTTTTGACAGGAAAAACATAGTTCCCTTCAGACTTGTCCCATCAATATCTTTATCCGCCAAAGAAATCTGAAACCCATTGATCATCCCCAACACTTTGGGCGCGGTCTTGGAATCTTTGCTTCCATAGCTGAGATAATTAGAACCCGTCACGTTTAAAGGTAATTTGTGTTTCAGCTCCCACTTGCCATTCTGGTTTTTATTTTCATCCAAGAACCACGCCTCGGCTTTGGGTCCCAAAACAGTTTCAAACTGATTGACCCCGCTACCCTTCACCTGCTGGCCATAATCCAATTCCGCGGCCACGTGCGGATATTGTTTCAACTCGCCATTACTGATCAATTGCCCGTTGGATTGGGGCAGTTTGCCTTTCAGCCGGCCTTTGATTTCGTCGCCATA
>JADFXQ010000102.1 GCA_015233495.1 Candidatus Omnitrophota bacterium
CGGGGGCTTTTTTCCGCGTCGGCCGAACTTTTTTTAGCCTTTTTCCTGGTCATCTTGCCGGTTCCTTTATTCTTCGGATTATTTTATCCGCGCAAGACGATTCTGCTTTTGGGTTTGAGGGCCGGCTTAGCGGTTTTGGGCCCGCGGCTTTATCTTTTTTCCAACGCCGCGCGGAAACTAAATTTCTCGCCGAGCAGCGTCGTTATCAAACGACGCTGCGCCGGGCTTCTTTGGGCATGGGCCAAATCAAGAATCTCAAACGCCTGTTGAGCTTGATTGTCAACATTGTGACTAAGACTGTGCGGCTGGAGCACTGCTCGATTTATCTTTTCCACGAAGCATCCAACCAGTATATTTTAAAAGCTTCCAAAGGCCGTGTTGCCGTGAACACGGTGCGCAGTGTTCTGGAAAGCGACGCCGCGTTGGTCGCGACTATAAAGGCGGTCAAAGAACCCATAGTTTTGCGACAGGTCTTGCTTTCTCCGCGGGATGCCGGGGCGGCTGTCTTGGCCGCGGATTTAAAATCCTTAGACGCGGCCGTGGCGATTCCCAGTTATATTGAACAGCGGATGTTGGCAATTATCGTCTTGGGAAAAAAACGTTCGGGCAAACCGTATACGCAGGACGATTTGGTCGTGTTTTCTATTTTAGCGAATCAAGCCGCGCTGGCGATTGAGAACGCGGAATTTTACGAAGACATTAAGAAAACGCACGAGCAATTGTTTAAAGCGGAAAAAATGGCGACGATCGGCACGATGGCGGACGGGTTGTCGCATCAAATCAACAACCGCTTGCACGCGATTGGTTTTATTGCGAGCGACTGTTTAGACACGATTCGTTTGAAATTGGCGCAGGGACAAAATGATTACGTAACCGGGATCTGCCAAGAAATCGATCAGGCCTTGGCGCGGATCATTGACAATGTGAAACGCGGCGGCGAAATCGTGAGCGGACTGCTGCGTTATACGCGCAAAGGCCCGGAGGGATTTTCTCCGGTGTCGTTTGAAAAAGTTCTCGACGCGTCTATTGACATGGCCCAATTTAAAATTAAAAAAGAGTTGGTGGATATTGTGCCGTACCTGCAACCGGGTCTAGCTTTGGTGAACGGAAATTTCACCCAGCTGCAGGAGGTGTTTTTCAACATGGTGGACAACGCTTATGACGCGATCCTGCAACGCAAGTCGGAACTCAATGAAGAAAATTATAAAGGCAAGATCGAGATCTTCGCGGTGAATAAAGGGCCGCATATCGAAGTGCGGGTGAAAGACAATGGCATGGGCGTCATGGCGGAAAACATGGGGAAATTGTTCACGCCTTTTTTTACGACCAAGATGATGAGCCGTAAAGGCACGGGTTTGGGCTTGTATATCGTGCGCCAAATCATCGAAGAAAACCACCATGGGAAAGTCAAGTTTAACTCCGAATATCAGGTTGGGTCAGAGACAACCGTGCTTTTGCCCAGCGCTATTTAAGGATGCAGTTAGGAAAAGAAAGCAGCGCTAAACCGGTGAAGAAAAACGCGTATATCCTCGCTATTGATCAGGGCACCACTGCCAGCCGGGCAATTCTTTACGACCAAAAGGGCGCGATCCAAGCGGCAGCGCAACAGGAATTTCCGCAGTATTTTCCCCGTCCGGGCTGGGTGGAGCATGATCCTTGCGAAATTATCAACAGTGTTAATTTTTCGATTCAAAAAGTTTTGCGGCAAATCCCGGACGCCACGATTGCCGCCATAGGGATCACGAATCAACGGGAAACAACCGTGGTCTGGGACCGCGACACCGGCCAACCGGTTTACAACGCCATTGTCTGGCAATGCCGACGCACCGCGCCGCGTTGCCGTCAGCTCAAAAAAAATCCGCAGACCGAGAAGCTTTTTCGGCAAAGGACCGGTCTCCCCATAGATGCCTATTTCTCCGCGACTAAAATCGAGTGGATATTAAACAACGTTTCCGGAGCTGCGGCGCGGGTCCGGCAGGGGAAATTGTTATTCGGCACTATGGACACGTGGGTATTGTGGCATTTGACCGGCGGCCAAGTGTATGCCACGGATTATACCAACGCCAGCCGGACCATGTTGTTCGATATTGAGAAACGCGTCTGGGATGGCGATTTAACGCGCCGGTTTGGGATATCGGAAAAGATGCTGCCAGCCGTGAAACCTTCGTCGGGGTTCTTAGGGAAAACTATTCGGCAAGGCCGGCTCGTGTCGGGAATACCGATCGCCGGCATGGCCGGAGACCAGCAGGCCGCGTTATTTGGCCAAGCCTGTTTTACCCCCGGAACGATCAAGAACACCTATGGCACGGGTGGATTTTTATTGTTGAACACGGGCAGCAAACGAGTGGTTTCCCAAAATGGGTTGATCACAACTTTAGCCTGCGGTTCGCAAGGGGAAGTTGTCTACGCTTTGGAAGGGACCATTTTTATTGCCGGAGCCGCGATCCAGTGGCTGCGCGATGGTTTAAAAATTTTATCCCGGGCTGCCGATTCGGAATCGATGGCCGCGTCTTTAAAAAGCAATGAGGGTGTATACTTTGTTCCGGCCTTAGTGGGTTTGGGCGCTCCCTATTGGCGTCCCGATGCCCGGGGTCTGATCACGGGAATCACGCGCGGCACCACGTCGGCGCATTTGGCCCGCGCCGCTTTGGAAGCAATGTGCTATCAGACCAAAGATGTAGTCGAAGCCATGCAAAAAGATTCCGGTCTGCGG
>JADFXQ010000103.1 GCA_015233495.1 Candidatus Omnitrophota bacterium
ATCCCGGCCTTGGCTTTGGTTTTGGGTAAAAAAGACTTGAGCCCAATCAGCGTTACTGCCACGACACTGGTTAGTACCAGCATATATTCGACAACAGTCTGCGCTTTGGATTTGGCGTATCGCATATGGCTATTTAGGGAAAAATGGTTAAATAACGTTCCTGCATCCGTTTTGGCAAGCAGTTTAACAAAAAAGCGGCTTGGATGATAGAGGAACAGTTTAAGTATATATTATTTAACTGAGCAAAGCAACCAAACCGGGGCAGTATTTCTGCAGAGCCGGTTTTTTATTGACATATGTTTAGTCAAATGGTATATTTTTTTGACGAAAGGAGCGACGTAATGGCAATTCCATTTCTTAATCGCGGTTTAGATATCGCGGATTTATTAAAAAATAAATCATATTTTTTGTTTGGCCCTCGGCAAACTGGTAAAACTTCTTTGATTAAACATTGTTTACCCGGTATTCGGTCTTATGATTTGCTGGATAACGCGCTCTTTTTGGAATTAAGCGCCAATCCCGGACGACTTGCGCAGGAAATCACCCTGCGGGATTCGATCGTGGTGATAGATGAAATCCAACGTTTACCGATATTACTGAATGAAGCGCATCGTTTGATTGAAGAAAAACGGATTCATTTTCTTTTAACCGGTTCGAGCGCTCGAAAATTGCGGAGTAGAGGAGTCAATTTGCTGGGAGGCCGGGCCCGGGTCAAACATTTGCATCCGTTTACCACGGAGGAATTGGGAACGTATTTTGATTTGACGCGGGCGCTGAACGCGGGGCTGATTCCCTCCATTTATTTTTCCGAAGATCCCCAGACAGATTTGGCCGCTTATGTCGGAAATTATTTAAAAGAAGAAATTATCGCCGAAAGCGTGACACGCAATATTCCGGCGTTCAGCCGGTTTTTAAAAATTTCTGGGCAGGCCAACGCCAAAATAATCAATTTTACGAAGATCGCCAATGACGCGCAGGTGCCGCGAACCACGATTTACGAATATTATGAGATTTTGAAAGATACCTTGATTTTGCGCGAACTGCCGGCCTTCCGCGCCGGAGTGAAGCGCAAACCGATTTGCGCGTCGAAATATTATTTTTTTGATATCGGCGTCAGCCGTTATTTGCAGGGCCGTAAATCATACGCCCCAAGAACGGAAGAGTTCGGCGATGCTTTTGAAACATTTATTGTCAATGAGGTTTTTGCCTGGAGCGATTATCGCGGGGCTGCGGATCTTAGTTATTGGCGTTCCACTGCCGGTCAAGAAGTCGATCTTTTGATTAATGACCATACCGCGGTGGAAATCAAAGGGAAGTCCGTTATTTCTCCGGATGATTTGCGGGGGCTAAAAGCAATCGCCGCGGAATGTCCATTCAAACGGTACGTTTGTCTTTCTTTGGAACAAAGAACCCGGCGGATCGGGAATATTGAAGTTTTACCGTATCAGGATTTTTTGCGCGAGCTTTGGGATTAATCGAATCAATTATGCCAGCGGGCCGCTGGCAAGAAAATCGACCGTTTATTCTTAAAAGGTTGTCCCGCCTCCGCCGCCATGTCCCCAGGACCGGACACAGACGGGCGCAAAACCGTAATGGCTACCTTGCCAGACAGCGTCATCATTGCATTGGCAAATTGCTGTATTTGTGGTTGGGTTATAAGTATCAACGTGCGAAAGCCCACTGGGCCAATTACAAACACATTGATACGTTGTAACGCCATTATTAACCGAAGCCTTGAGTTCGGTATGCTGGGCACAGACACATTTATTATTTATTAAAGCCGAATATTCAGGACATATACAATTATGAGAGTAGGGATCCATAATTGATATATCAGGACAAGCGCAGACATTGTTCTTGAGTATAGACGGCAGTTTGCATTGACACGATCCGTCAATATTGTCAAAAGTCAATGGACAGCAAATTCCATTTTGTTCTTTTGTCCCGCTCGGACAGTCGCAGGCATTGCCTATTTTTTTGTATCCGTTTTTACACGCCGCGGAACAGGCGGGATTATTGCCCGGATTAGTGGAGCAGGAATTATCAAGAATGGTGTAATTCTGATGGTTTTGCATAATGGGGTTAGTGCTGGAACACAGATTTGTTTTATAATCCGGCGGCAGCGAATCGGAACAGCTGTTAATCACACAGTCATTGGAAGCGAATGTGGTTCCCGGGTTGCATTGATATTGGCATTTTTGTGCCGGGTCGCAGGTGTTCGTTTCAACATGGTTCCAGGGGATATCGGCAATATATCCTGCGGCAACTAAGCCGGAGTCAGATGTATCAAAGCATTTGGAAGCTGAATTGGGCAAAGTTCCGGAGCAGCCGGGTGTTATACATGCGTTCTGACCCGGGCTTAGTACTTGCGTAGGATCACTGCAATAATATTGGCACGGCGCGGTTTTGTCTGCAGTCGGACAAGAACTATATAAATAACCTGTTGGATCTCCGGCTGTCTGTGACGGACTATTAGGACAAAGCGCCACGCTGGCCTTTTGTGATTGACCATTGGTAACGGCAGCCATGCTGCCGGAGGGCGGCACACAATCCAGCAGTTTGGAACAGTCCCCGTTTTTAAATTTGTAGCCGTTCTCGTCCGCGCAGGTATATTCGCAAGTCGGATTCGCCGGGCAGCGCTCGACAATCGACACCGCTTGATT
>JADFXQ010000104.1 GCA_015233495.1 Candidatus Omnitrophota bacterium
TGCAATTTTTTTATTTTCGTGTTAAAGTGGTATTATAAAAAATCACCGCTAACAATCTGCCCAAGGTTGGGCGAAGGTAATGTTCAACCATCCACAGGAGATACAGCCATGTTCAACACAACCGGGTTCAAAACTTTCCGCAAAGCCATTTGTTCCATCCTCGTTTTAGCTTTTCTGCTGCATTCCTCGTTTGGTTTTGGTCAGCTGACGGGCGCGGGCTTGTTGACGCCGCCGCGGCAGATGCTGAATTTGTCTTCCGCGTACACGCCGGTGATTTTAAAAGGTATGGTAATCAATCCGCGGGATCCGCTGCAATTTGATTTTATTATGGACACGGGAACCGGCCGGGCGGCCGGCGAGCGTCTGCGCCGGGAAGCGGATAAAAGCATCAAATATTTTTTGGCGTCTTTGACCGTGCCGGAAGACGAATTATGGGTCAATTTGTCGCCGGTGGAAAAAGACCGGATCATCCCGCCGGGTTTGAACAAGACAATCATGGGCCGTGATCTTCTGGCGGAAGATTATGTTTTGAAACAATTGACCTCGTCTTTGCATCACCCGGAAAACGCGGTGGGCAAACAGTTGTGGCAAAAGATTTATGCTCTGGCGGAAAAAGAATTGGGCTCGCGTGACGCGGCGGTCAAAACACTCAACCGGGTCTGGATCATCCCGGAAAAAGCCCAGATCTGGGAAAACGCAGGCAAAGCCATTATCTTGAACAGCCGTTTAAAAGTGATGATGGAAAAAGATTATTTGAATCCGACCGGGACCAAGCCTGGCAAAGGCACATTCGACGAAAAAATAACGCAAATCTACCGCGACATTCTTATCCCCGCTATTGAAAAAGAAGTCAACGCCGGTCAAAACTTTGCCACCTTGCGGCAAATTTATGCCGCGATGATTTTAGCGTCATGGTACAAAATCCGTTTAAAGGAAAGTCTGCTCGCCAAGGCGTACGCGGATCAAAATAAAGTCGCGGGAATTGAATTTTTCGACGGAATAGACAAAGACGCGGTATACGCGAAATATTTACAATCCGCGCGCGACGGCGTGTTTCATCTAATCCGAGACGAATCAGCCCAGAACAGTGAAGAAATCAACACGCGCAAATATGTTTCCGGCGGTTTTTCCGCCAGCAGTCCGGTGAGTCTGCGCACCGTTATCACCACCAGTTTGATCGTGGGGACGTTGTTCGGTCTTACTCCAGCCGCCAGCGCCCAAGCGCAAGCCCGGCCGGCCGGAGAATATGTCCAAGTTAAAAGCGGGGTGCAGGACATTGGCCAAGCGGATAAAAAATTTTTAATGTCTCGGGAGGTTGATGATCAACATACGCCGAGGCAGTATGTGCCTGTTGAGGGCCGGGATATTGTAAAGAAGGTAGTAAGCACTCGCAAGCAACAGAAAGGCAGTTCACCGCTTTGGTTGGCGGTATTGCACAAGGCCCAAAATACACCGGAGAGTGTCACGGACGCAGATTTTGCCGAGCTGCTTTGGAATATTGTTGATGATCAATTGGCGGCACGAGATTCTGATCCGTATGATTTGCGTTCAGAGGCCGAGAGAGGCGGGCCGCCACAAACGTATTATGTGAGGGAAAGTATTGTGAATACGGAAGTAATAGCTGTTTTGGACTTACTGGCCAGTCGGAACCCAACGGTTTTTAATGCGCACAATTTTCAAATTCTTATCGAAATTTTATTGAGTCCGGTTTGGATAACGTATAGGGATGATGAAGGAAATGTCATGGATCGGGAAAGTTCTTTGCGAGAGGCAGGTTGGCAAGTAATGCGCTTCTTTCAGAAGGTCAACCCGCAATTATTTGTTAAGGAAGGTTCTGACGCGGCTCGCGCGGTGCATCACGCATTAGAAAGCCCGGATCATTTGTTTGTCCGGCCTAATGCGCAAGCCCTGCAATCATTTTTTGGATCATTGTCCCCGGAGGGAGGGGGTTCATCTGCTAAAGTCCCGGAAGTCAGCTCTCCTATTGATCAGAAATTAGGCGGGGTGAATCTGGATCCGCGCAAGTTGGATATGCAGTTTAAACGCGGGCCGGACGGGGTGGCTGCTCCGGTGAGCGATCAGCCTTGGACTGCTATGCATATACAGGGATTTATTCCGGTGATTTATCAGATCACTCCGGTGAATTTGCCCAAGTTTTTGGGTTTCAATACGCCAACGCAGTCATCGCCGCATTAAGCCCGAATTGCAACGTCAAGTCTATCTTTACGCCTGCCAAAAGGACGTCAATTTCAACACCATTGTCAGTGAGGCGTTGGCAACGTATACCACGCAACACAATTCGGGATAACGGAAGTTGTCGGTTACAAAATGTAACCAACTGCAGTGATGTCAAGAGGCGTTTATTCTTGGCAAATTTTCTAGGTGTGGTATAAATAAGAAACAACCGGAGAATAGAAACGTAACAGGTGTGGTGGATTGCTCCAAAGGAGGGCCATGAGAAAAATCGTGCGGGTTGCTGTGACCGGTTCGTCCGGCAAGATCGGGTATCATTTTATTTTTCGTTTGGTGTCCGGAGAAGTTTTTGGGCCGGGCACGGAATTGGACGTGCGTTTGTATGATTTGCCGGCCGCCTTGCCCGCGCTCGACGAAATTG
>JADFXQ010000105.1:0-2072 GCA_015233495.1 Candidatus Omnitrophota bacterium
CTTCCGTTAAGGGCTCAAATGAACTCATGCTTTTATCCCGGACAAATGCGCCAATTCTTCGGTGGTGACTAAACGGTCTAAATCCAGCAGGGTGATCACCCGGTCGCCTGCCTTGGCGAGACCGGACACAAAACGGCCTTGATTCCGTTGGGCGAGAATTTCCGGGGTCGGCTGTATATCCCGGGCCGGGACAGATAACACTTCGCTGACGCGGTCAACCAAAAGACCGATGATGGAATGATTCGCTTTGCCTATAATGATGCGTTCAGCGGAACAATCGGCATTGGGTTTTAATCCGAATTTTTTGCGCAAAGCGATCACCACCAAAACATATTTGCGGACATAGATGACTCCCTCGATAAAATCCGGAGTGTGGACCAATGGATGAATGGTCTGGGGCCGCAATACTTCCCGCACCCGTTCCACCGGCAAGCCCATTTCTTCGTCCATGAGGTTAAAGACGAGAATTTGCCGGTCGCTTTTGGTCGCGGTTTCATTTTCTTGAGACATAGGTTTTAAGCCTCCTTGAACGCGGCGATAATATGGTCGGCGATTTCATTCAAAGGACTAACTTGGTCAACCGCGCCCAGATCAATCGCCTCTTTGGGCATTCCGAAAACAATACAGGTGGCTTGATCTTGCGCTATGGTGGTCCCGCCCCAATTTTTTATGGTTTTCATCCCTTTGGCGCCGTCGCGTCCCATACCCGTAAGAATCACTGCCACGGAGCGTTGTTTATAAATTTTTGCCACAGATTCCAGCAAAATCGTGCCCGAAGGTTTATGCCCGTCATAAAGCGGCTCGTCGGTTATCCGCAAGACCCCGCCTTCACTTACCCGGGTCTGAAAATCACACGGCGCCAAGTACACAATCCCGGGTTGGATAATCTCTTCTGGCTCGGCAATTTTGACGTTGAGCGGGCATTCGCTGTTTAACCAATTGGCGAATTGCTCGAGAAATCCGCTGGTAATATGCTGGACAATCACCACCGGATAAGGAAAATCCGCCGGCAGCATTTTAAGCACCATTAAAATCGCCATGGGTCCGCCGGTGGAAGCGACAATCGCCAAAATTCTGTCTGATTTTTTTGCCGGGCTGATTTCCAAATGCTGCGGGGTTTCCGCTTCTGAAAAAACTGTCCCGGTTTCCAATTTGGCCAAAGGGTGGTGAACCACTTTGATGCGGCTTAAAAGTTTGACGCTCTCGATAAATTTTTGGCCGAAAACTTTATTTTCGCCGACAGCCAATTCACTGATATCCAGCAAGTCCAAAGCGCCGTAAGACACGGCGCGGAACATCCGGTCAATCCCGTCCGCCTGGACCGCTGCGGAAGCGATGAGTATGGGCGCCGGACAATGCGCCATGATCTGTTTGGTGGCTTCATACCCGTCCATAATCGGCATATGAATATCCATTGTGATCATGTCCGGCCTAAGTTCACCGGCCATTTCCACCGCCTCTTTTCCGTTGCGCGCGATTCCCACAACCTGGATCTGCGGGTCAGAGCTCAACAGCGTGGAAATAACTTTCGCGATCACCGGAGAATCTTCGGCAATCAACACCCGGACAATTTTTTTTAGGTCTTTATCCATGCGTATTCGTACTTTCGGTTAAAACCCTGTCCATTGGCCGGCGGCAATTTGCCGCCGATCGTCTAACCGATCAGCCGTTCAATTGTATCCAACAAAGACGACTGATTGAAGGACGTTTTGACGATATAGGCGGACGCGCCTACTTCCACCCCGTGCCGTTTATGCTCTTCCTTATCCAAAGCGGTGACTAAGATCAAGGGAATTTCGCAATGCTCCGGACTTTTGCGGACTTGCGCGCACAATTCAAAACCGGTCATCCGCGGCATTTCTACGTCGGTGACCACCAGGTCATATTTCGCCCGGGAAACTTTCTCCAGGCCGTCCATGCCATCTACGGCGGTATCCACGGTGTAGCCGGCGGATTCGATGATGTTCTTCTCCACCTCTCTCGTCGAAAGGTTGTCATCGCAGATAAGGATCCTTTTTTCCTTTGTCTTTTTGATCATGGCCGTTTTGCGTCCCGATATCGCTGGATGACTA
>JADFXQ010000105.1:2151-2597 GCA_015233495.1 Candidatus Omnitrophota bacterium
TACCTTGCCTAAATGTGCGCCCAGCCCTTTAAAGAAGATCTCCTCATCCCCGACGATCTTGTCAACGACCAGACCGATCTTTTTATCGAGCGAAGAAACGATAATAACAGCCACCTTCGATTGCCCGTTCATCTTGTCCGACTCTTCTTTATCCTTTGCTGACGGCAGCCCCAGGATATCGCTTAATTTCACCAGGGGCATGGCATGATCCCTTAGCCGAATGGCCTGACGGCCTTCCATGGTCGAGATCTCTTTGGTATCCACCATCAAGCTTTCGGTAATGGACGTGACCGGCAAGGCGAACAAATGTCCTTCGGATTCCGCTAAAAGCACCTGGATGATAGCGATCGTCAAAGGCAGGATCAAGGAAAAGCTCGTCCCTTGACCTTTTAGCGTCTCTAAGACAACCCGGCCCTTGAGGGCGTCAATGTCTCGGCGGACAATAT
>JADFXQ010000106.1 GCA_015233495.1 Candidatus Omnitrophota bacterium
GGCCGGAATTTAACGCCGAATGAATTTGCCCGCTTCGGCCGGTTTGAAGAATTTTTAGCCAACAAGGGCTGGGAAGCGCGGATTTTTGATATCCGGGAAGCGGCTGACGCGGGACGGTTGGATCAACGGGAAGCGGTTGCGCAGGAAGATTTGGCCCGGCGCCATATTCAAGCGGCAGCAGCGCAAGCAGAATTCGCGGCGGAAAAAACGGATAAAGCCAAGGCCGCGTTATTAACGAAAATCAACGACAGTCAAACCGCGGTCGCGGCAGCGGAAAAAGAATTGACCCGGGTGATCTTGTCCGTGATGGACGCGGAATTTAAACCTTTGCGTTTGGATGCGGCCGGAGCGCTTTCCGACAACCGCGACTACGCGAGATTGCAGAAATTGTTCGCGGATTATCTGGGCAGACAATTGGCCTTGCCGCAGGCGGTCGCGGTGTTGCGCGCCGCGGTTGGTTTGCCGGCAAAGAATTTAGATATGTTTGATCAGCAGGATTGGAACGCTCTGCGAAATGAGCTCACCATTGATCTCGACGGGAAATTGGATGTTTGGCAGGCCCGGACCCGGTCTTTGCGGTTGGAGCGCGCGATAATTGAAGCGCTGAATCCGGCGGACAAAGCCGAACGGTTAGCGCGTAATGATGAAGACATGGTTTTGAATAATAAGCGTCAACAGCTTAACGCGGCAAAGAACCCGGCGGAGCAATATCAATTGCGGCATGAAATCAATGTCATCTACGGACGCCAAAGATTGGCAGAGGCCCGGCAGATGAAAACTGACGCGCTGGTGATCCCTTTGGCGGAAATCGAATTAGCCTTGGAAGAAAAACATTATGGGTTGATGCCTCAAGCGCGGCCACTGTTGTCTACGGAAAATGCGGCGCGGATTACATATGAAAACCAACAGATCGCGGCGTTGACTAAAGAGAAAGCGCAAATCGAAAAAACCTTGAGCGACCGCGCGGTAAAAGCGGCTGGGGAGATGAAGGCGGCTGCGGGTAAGCCGGCAGCGGGCGTAAATGAACGGATCAAGGCGGCCATGGACGCTTTACGGCATATGTCACCTGAACAGCAGGAAGCGTTGCGGCAGGCGATTATGGGCAGCGGAAAGTTTAGCGGGGCAGCGTCGAGTTCGGCGGGCGGGATCGGTCCGATGGGTGGATTCGGCGGCATGAGCGGATTTAGCGGCATGGGCGGATTCGGCGGCGTGGGCGGGGGCAGAGGCGGATTTTTCGGCAATGAGAATTTAGGACAGCCCGCGGCCTGGGAAACTGCCGCGATAGGCCAAGCAGTGCCGGCCTTGCCGGAAGTTTACGCGAAAGCGGTTTATGATTTGACCGGGATTTGGACGCGGACTCACTTGGTGACCGCGCAGGTGACGGACGCGCCGCAGGAATATGTTATGCCGCGCTTCAACGGCGAAGAGCAACTCGATATTTATGTGGCGCCGTATTCCTGGGCTTGGTTGACGACCACTTTTCACGAGAATGAAATTCCGGCGGTTTTGGCGGCGATTACCCTGCACGAGCAAGCGGAAAAAGCGACCGGGTCGCATGAGCAAGCGTTGTTAGCGCAAACCAAGGCTGCGGGTTACGCGGCGATTCAAGCCCGGATTGAAGCGAAGCAAAAAGAATTTGAACCAGCGGCCGACGATGTGTCGCCGGAGTTGGTTCAGAGATTAAAAGCCTTGGTCCATTATTGGACTGTTGAACATCAGGTTCCCTATGTTTGGGGCGGCGGTGATGAAAGCGGCATTGATTGCTCGCATTTTGTCAATAAGTGGCTGGGCGGAAATTATCTGACCGCGAAAGGTTTGTATGAGAAGTATCAAGGGCAAGCGATCGCTCTGGATAAGGTGCAAGACGCCTACGGCAATGATAAGAGCTACTCTTTAGACAACCTTATGCCCGGAGATGTTTTGGTGTTCCAGTTCAGCGAGGATTCATGGCACACCGCGGTTTATTTAGGCAATCATCAGATTGTGCATTCCAATCATGGCGGCGTCAAAGTGGCTTCTTTGGATGAAGGTTGGTGCGAGCATTACAAGGATATTGAATATTTGAAATTAGCGTTTCGTCCCAGATTCGACGAGGAAATCGATGGGCCGGTAACCGTAAACGCTGACGCAGTGCAGTCGATTAAAGCTAAGGAAGCCGAGGCTGCGGTTGTTTCGGCAGTCGCTCCGGGGATTAAGCCGGCGGTTGTGCCGGCGCCGGTTGCCGCTGCGTCAAATTCCACGTCTTTGCCGAAGCAATATAGCATCGGATGGAATGTGGAAACGACTTCCAACGGCAGTCAGATCGGCGTTGATTTTGCCAAAACCAGCGGGTCGTATTATTTTAGCTTGCACGTTACTTCCTTTAAGGATCCGGGATTTTTGCATTACGGTGAGGTGG
>JADFXQ010000107.1 GCA_015233495.1 Candidatus Omnitrophota bacterium
TTTGGTTTTTTGAATGACGCCGGTGCGCTGGGTCAGGGCGGCCGGATGGCCGAGACAGCTGTTCAGCAGCAGATCTTCCACGTCTAAGATGACCACTACTTCGCCGGTCCACAGCACTGTGGCGCCGCTCACATTCTTGACCTTGCCCAAATAAGCGCCCAAACCTTTGATAAAAACTTCTTCTTCACCAACGATGCGGTCAATGATAAACCCGACTTGTTTATCCAAAGACGACACGACCACTACGGACAAACGATTCTGGGCCGGCCTTTTTTGGTCTGGCGCTTCCGCCGGTTCGGCGGGCAGTCCCAAGGTGTCGCTTAACCGGGCCAGCGGCAAGGTGTGCCCGCGGACGTTGACTGCCATGCGGCCTTCCATCGTGGAAACATCTTTCATGTCAATGATCAAGCTTTCGGTGATGGACGCCACCGGCAAGGCAAAAAGCAATTCGCGCGTCTTGACCAAAAGCACTTGGATAATGGCAATGGTCAAAGGCAGAATTAAAGAAAAAACCGTGCCTTCGCCTAAACGGGAATCCAGGGTGACTTTGCCTTTTAACTGTTCGATGTCGCGGCGGACAATATCTAAGCCGATTCCCCTTCCGGAAATATCGGTAATGATCGGACTGGTGGTAAAACCATTCATAAAAATCAGGTTAAGGATTTCTTTTTCGGTCAGGTTTTTAAATTCTTGTTCGGTGAGCAGTTTTTTCTTCAGCGCCGCCTGCCGGACGCGGCTGGGATCAATGCCTTGGCCGTCGTCGGCTATTTTAATGACTACGGCTCCCGCCTCATGATAGGCGGATAAAGTGATGGTTCCTGAGCTGGGTTTGCCCGCCGCTTTTCTTTGTTCCGGAGTTTCCACGCCATGATCAATCGCGTTGCGCAAAATATGCATTAGCGGCGCTTTTAGACCTTCCAAAACTTTTTTGTCCAACTCCGTGTCCCCGCCGAGAATTTCCAGATTGACTTCTTTGCCTTTTTCATAAGCGATATCGCGCACCATGCGGGGCAGACCTTCCAGAATGGCGGCTAAAGGCAGCATGCGCAGTTCTTTCATATTTGACTGCAATTCATCAATTACCGGGTTGAGATGAAACGCTTCGACGGAAAAACTCTCCCAAAGATCCAAGGAGCTGGCTTTTAATTTTTGGGCTTGACTGTTGGTCCGGCCGAGATGTTTAAAAATTTCTTCCTGCGGCACATCGCCTTTTTTCAGCAATTCGCTGAGCAATCCCAGAGTTGTCTGAATATCTTTGGAAAGCGTATTGATTTTTTTAATTTGGGAAATTTTGGCCAAGGTATTGGTTTTGTTAATCACCATTTCGCCGATGAGATTCAAAAGTTTATTCACCCGGCTTAACGGGACGCGTACATATTCATCCGCTTCCGAAGGGCTTAATTCGCTGGTTTGCGGTTTTTCGGGTTGCAGCGCGGTTGCCGCGGGGGGGACAGCCGCTGAAACGGCAGGCGCCGGGATATTTTCTGAAGATTGGAAATGCGACGCGTCCAGCTCGCGGCATATGGCGCTAACATCCACATCAATAGTTTGATGATTTTCGATTTGGGCAAGAATATTTTTTACCAGGTCCAGCCCTTTAAATATTTGGTTGGCAATTGCGGACGTAAATGCCATTTGGTTATTATGCGCTTTTTCAAAAATGGTTTCCATCCGGTGCGTCACATCCTGGATTTCTTTATAGCCAAAGACCCGCGCTGCGCCTTTGAGCGTGTGGGCAACTCGGTTTAATTCTTTGGTTAGTTCGGCGTTGTTCGGGTCTTTTTCTAAAGCGACAATCCCTTTTTCCAAACTGGCGACATATTCGCCGGCTTCCGCTTTGAACATCGCGATAAACTCATCTTTTTGAGACATAAAAATTCCTTTTTAACCTAACTTAAATCCTTGCATCGCGGTTTTTAATTTTTGGGATAATTGGGTTAAGGCCTCGGCCGACGCGGCCGCCTGTTTTGTGGATAGCGCGAACTGTTTGGTTACGTTATTGATATTTTGCATTGCTTGCGCGGTCTGCTCGGACGCGGTGCGTTGCTGCTGGGTGGCGATGGAAATTTCTTTCGCTGTCGCTGCGGTATCTTGAATCATCAGGGTGCCTTTGGCTACCCATTTGATCGAGTCTTCAATTCCCATGATTGTCGCGTTGGTTTCCGTCTGGATTTCACTGATCAGCTGACGGATTTCTTCGGTAGAATCCGAAGAGCGTTCGGCTAACTTACGGACTTCTTGCGCCACTACCGCGAACCCCCCGTCCGGCTTCCCCGGCGCGGGCCGCTTCAATAGCCGCGTTCAAAGCCAGCAGATTGGTTTGTTCCGCGATATCATCGATCAATTTGGTGATA
>JADFXQ010000108.1 GCA_015233495.1 Candidatus Omnitrophota bacterium
ATAGCCATCCGGGCGGATTTCTGGATGCCTTATAACGGTGATCCGGCTTCCGTAAAGCCGGGTTATTGCGTGGAACTGATCAAAGCGATTTTTGAACCCGCCGGATACACGGTGGATTATCAAATCCAGCCTTGGGCGCGGGACATCGCGGAGGTCAAAGAAGGCAACATTGACGCGGTAATCGGCGCGGATTCCGGGGATTGTCCGCTTTGTCTGTTCCCGAAACAAGCCATTGGAGTTAATCAAAATTTTTATTATGTGAAAAAAGGCAATCCCTGGGTTTTTAACGGTTTGAAATCCTTAAACCTTCTGCGTCTCGGTGTCATTGACAGCTATTCTTATGATTCCGGAGCGTTAGACGCTTATATCAAGACAGCCGACACTCAGTATGTGCAGAAAGCCGCCGGCGACACTGCTTTGGAAGTAAATATCCAAAAACTGCAAGCAGACCGGTTAGACGCGATTGTCGAGAATAATTGGGTATTAAAAAACGCTTTAAAGAATCTCGCGATTCCGGAGGAAGCTATTGTCGCGGCGGGAAAAGCCAGCGAGCCGCAGGAGGTATTTCTCGCGTTCGCTCCGGGCAAAGAAAGTTCCGCCAAATATACGAGTCTTTGGGATGCAGGGATTCAACAACTGCGGGCTTCCGGAAAACTAAAATCGATATTGGACAAATACCATTTAGCGGACTGGAAAATTGCCGCGCCTTAAATAAAAAAAGAAGGGACCGCCTTATGTCGATTCGCGTAAAACTGATTATTGCCATTTTAGCGGCAGTCACTTTGGTGGTCAGCGTGTTTGAACTGATCAGCTTAAGCCAGCAAAGGGCAGTGCTGATCGAAAGCCGGGAAGCGGCCTACGCGGCCGCTTTACAGCGGTTGGCTACGATTTTGCCTCAGGCAGTTTATGATTTTACCACCTATCAAATTGAAAAAATTATCGAATCAGAAATGTTTGACAAAGGTATTGCCGATTGCCTGCGACTTATCTCCCAAGGCCAGAATTTTTTTGGCAGTGCCATCAACGCGGATATTGATTTCTTGCATTCCGGCCATAGTCCGTTCTGCGGTTTTTGCCACGTTTTCGGCGTTTTGGGCAATCTGCGCCGCGGTAACGGCTAATTCCTTAACCGTAGTCGACGCTTGATTGACAGCCGAGGCTTGTTGATTGGCTCCGGAAGCTTGTTCGCGGGTGGCGGCAAAAATTTGCGCAGCCGCAGCGCTGATTTCCAAACTATAATTTCGGTTTTGAGTGACAATGCCGCGTAAACTTTCCAAAACTTTATTAAAAGACGCGGCCAAACCGCCGATTTCATCCTGGGTGGTGATTTCAATCATTTGGGTCAAATCACCGGACCGGGCGGATATTTCCAAGGCGCGTTTTTGTAAAATCTTTAGCGGCCGAGCCATTTTATTGGTTAAAGCCAGCATCAGTATAACGCAGCAAACTAACATGACGCAGAGAAAAAAAGTTGTCATATTCCTTAACTTGGACGCGGGCGCGAAAATCAGCTTTGTCGAAACATGGACAATTAAAGTCCAGCCATTGCCGGAAAAATCTAAATATCCGGTTTCCCGGGCAAACGCGGCTACCTGCTGATCGCGGCGGTTAGGATCAGTGTAAATAAGACTGCCTTTGTTGCGGCCTTGCCGCGCGGCTTGCGCCGGCGGAAAATTTGCGTAACTGTCTTTTAAAACCCCTTGGGGATTGACGCTGGAATAGAGCAACAAGTTGTTTTGGTCCACCAATTCAATGGACAAATTCGCGCCGATGCCGTCGGCTTTATTTAAAACTTTAATCATATCATAAAGTTTATTGATCGGCACTTGTGCCCGGATCACCCGGTAGATGTTGCCGTATCCGTTGCGCACCGGCGCGGCAAAATAAATTACCGGCATATTCAATTCTTCGGAAAATTCGATTTCCGAGGCAAAACTTTCTTTTCCGGATAAGGCGTCTTCCCAGGAGCGGCCGCCTTTGATTTTTTCCCCGATATTCATTCCGGTGGTGTCCGCGATCTTAGTCCCGTCTTTGGCGAACAAGGCAATGGAAGCGTAGTATTTGTAATCCCGCAGGATTCTCAGCAAATATTTTCGTATGGCTTTGGGAGAGGATACCGCGGATTGAATCACCGGTTCTTCCGTTAGACTCCGAATGTCATTCGCCCGTTCAAAAAGCATTCGGTCGATCATGTCCATTACATAGCCCGAAGAATCTTCTAAGCGGGAAGATATTTTTTCGCGCAAGACTTTGGCGCTGGTCGAAAAAACCACCACCGAAAGCGCTCCGGAAAAAACCGCCACAGTACCCACAACCCAGACAGTTAATTTAGAAGAAAATTTCATCATT
>JADFXQ010000109.1:0-443 GCA_015233495.1 Candidatus Omnitrophota bacterium
GCTATTCCGGACTTGTCGGATACGCAGGTCATTATCTATTCCCGTTGGGACCGTTCGCCCGATATTATTGAGGATCAGGTCACTTATCCGATCGTGACAGCTTTGCTTGGGGCGCCAAATGTTAAAGCCATCCGTGGATTTTCTGATTTTGGCTATTCCTACGTGTACATTATTTTTAAGGACGGCACTGATATTTATTGGGCGCGCAGCCGGACTCTGGAGTATTTGAACAAGGTCTTACCCCGGTTGCCGGAAGGCGTGCGGACCGAAATGGGGCCGGACGCGACATCAGTTGGCTGGGTCTATCAGTATGCTTTGGTTGATAAAACCGGGAAGAACGATCTGGCGCAGCTGCGTTCTTTTCAGGATTGGTATCTGCGATATTGGCTCCAGTCGGTGCAGGGAGTGGCTGAAGTTGCCTCGGTCGGAGGGTTTCAGAAGCA
>JADFXQ010000109.1:512-2145 GCA_015233495.1 Candidatus Omnitrophota bacterium
GCAGCGGGAACAATGATGTCGGCGGAAGGCTGGTCGAGTTTTCGGGGACAGAGTATATGGTCCGCGGCCGCGGGTATATTAAATCGGCCAGGGATATTGAAGATATTGTCCTGGGCAATGATGCGAGCGGCGTTCCGATCCTGGTCAAGAATGTGGCATCGGTCGTGCTGGGTCCTGAGATGAGGCGCGGGATCGCTGACCTGGATGGAGAAGGCGATACAGTGGGGGGCATTGTCCTGATGCGTTCGGGGGAGAATGCGCTTAATGTCATCGACCGGGTCAAGGCCAAGTTAAAAGATGTTAAAGCGTCGTTGCCTCCGGGGGTCGAGATCACGACCACCTATGACCGTTCGGATCTGATCAAGCGTGCGATCGATACGCTTAAACATCAGCTTGTCGAGGAAATGATCATTGTCGCTTTGGTCATTATTTTCTTCCTGTGGCATTTCCCATCGGCAAGTGTTCCGATCGTGACCATTCCGATCGCGGTGCTCCTGAGCTTCATTCCGATGCTCATGATGAAGCTGACGTCCAATATCATGTCTCTGGCCGGGATCGCTATTTCGATCGGAGTGCTGGTCGATGGCGCAATTGTTGAGGTTGAGAACGCGTATAAGAAGCTTCAGTTGTGGGATGAGGGCGGGCGCAAAGGAGATTATCACGATGTCCTTCTGAAAGCCCTCAAAGAGGTAGGGCCGTCGGTTTTCTTTTCTCTGTTGGTGATCGCGGTGGCGTTCCTGCCGGTCTTTACTCTTCTCGACCAGGAGGGGCGATTATTCCGTCCTTTGGCATTCAGCAAGAATTTTGCCATGGCGATCGCGGCGGTCCTGGCACTGACCTTGAACCCGGCCATGCGGATGTTCTTTACACGTATTGATCCGATCAATTTTCATCCCCGCTGGGCGGCGAGTTTTCTCAACAGTATTGTGGTAGGGAAATATTATCCGGAAGAAAAACACCCGGTCAGTAAAGTCCTTTTTAGATATTACGAGCCGGTATGCCGTTTTGTCCTTAAACATCGTTTGGCGACCCTGGCGGCGGCCGGGATTTTGGTCTTATCGACGATCCCTGTTTTTCTGCATCTGGGATCGGAATTCATGCCGCCGCTCAATGAAGGCACCATTCTTTACAGGCCGACCACGCTTCCCGGCCTTTCGGTTACCGAGGCGGGAAAACTGTTGGCACAGATGGACCGGGTCATTAAAACCGTTCCCGAAGTTGACCGCCGGCCGCGCGGAAACAGCGACCGATCCGGCGCCGTTCTCCATGATGGAAACGACCATTATCCTCAAGCCGGAAGGCCAGTGGCGCAAGGGGATGGATTGGGAGAAGATCATTGCCGAACTTGACGGGAAGATGCAATTTCCGGGAGTTTCCAATGCCTGGACCATGCCGATCAAGGCCAGGATTGATATGTTATCAACAGGCATTCGTACACCCATCGGGATCAAGGTTTATGGCGCCGACTTGAGTCAGATCGAGAAGATCGGGGTACAGGTTGAGTCGATTGTCAAGGATATCAAAGGTGCGCGCAGTGTTTATGCCGAGCGGGTGACCGGCGGGTATTTTATCGATTTCGATATCAAACGAGATCAAATCAGCCGTTACGGGTTATCGGTCAAGGATGTTGAAG
>JADFXQ010000010.1 GCA_015233495.1 Candidatus Omnitrophota bacterium
TCCGTCCTAACCATAACCATATCCTCTCTGTCAACCATAACGCCCCCTTTTTATCGTTATGGTATGTTATCAGATTAGGACATTTTCATTTTGGCCAATTAGGACATTATCATTTTGGCGTTACAAAAAAATCCCCGGTTGTTGTTCTGAACAACCGAGGAATATTGCTTCTGGCGCTCGTCATCACCGACGGAAACCATTAAAGAACGCGCCGCCGTTATCACCAGCCTTTTTTCACCAAGACCTCGGCGATCTGCACGGCATTGGCTGCCGCGCCTTTGCGCAGATTATCCGCGACCACCCAAAGCCACAAGCCGTTTTTTACATAAGGGTCTTTGCGGATACGGCCCACAAAAGTTTCGTCGCGGCCTTCCGCGTCTTTCGGCATCGGATAAAGACCTTGCTTGGGATCATCGACTAAAATGATGCCCGGCGCTTTTTTCAACAAGGCTTTCACTTTGTCCGGCGCGATGGTTTCTTTAGTCTCGATATAGACCGATTCCGAATGCCCGGTGCGCACTGGCACACGGATAGTTGTCGCCGAAACTTTGATATTTTTATCGCCCATAATTTTGTGGGTCTCTTTGACTAATTTCCATTCTTCGCTGGTATAATCATCTTCAGCGAACCCGCCAATTTGCGGAAATACATTATACGCCAATTGCTGCGGCATCGACCGGTTGGTCACGCTGACATTAACATTGGTGAAACCGCCTTCGGCGATCAAGCCAACTTCTTCATTCAACTGGTCCACTGCCGCCTTGCCGGCGCCCGACGAAGCCTGGAGCGTGGTGACAATCACGCGTTTGATCCCGACTTTTTTATGGATCGGCATGAGCGCTACCACCATTTGGATCGTCGAACAATTCGGATTGGCAATAATGCCTTGATGCTTCTTAATCGCTTGCGGGTTTACTTCCGGAACCACGAGCGGGACGTTGGGGTCCATGCGAAAATCCGCGCCATTGTCAATGACCACTGCGCCGCGTTTGACTGCCTCAGCCGCAAAAGTGACTGCCGCGCCTTTTTCGCCTTCCGTGCCGGCGAACAAAGCGATATCAATCCCCTTAAACGCGTCCGGCGATATCGCCTCCACCGCGTATTTTTGGCCATCCACGTCAATAGTTCGGGCCGAACGCGCGAAAACTTTCAAATCCCCTACCGGAAATTTTCTTTGTTTAAGCACGCGCAGCATTTCAATCCCGACCGCGCCCGCGCCGATCACCGCGACGTTGGCTTGTGTTTTCTTTGCCATATTAATTCCCTTCTTATAACTTATAACTTGCGACTTATAACTATAATTGTTTTACAACTAAATCCCCAACTTCCGTCGTCGAATATCCCATTTTCCCGGCGGCGAGATCTTTCAATTTTGTCTGCGCCACGGTTTTCACGGCATTGACAATCGCTTCCCCAGCCTTATCCTCGCCGATTTGTTCCAGCAGCATCGCGCCGGCGCAGATCGCGGCCAAAGGATTAATCACGTTTTTGCCCGTGTATTTCGGAGCGGATCCGCCAATCGGCTCGAACATTGAAACGCCGTTCGGATTAATATTGCCGCCAGCCGCGATACCCATACCGCCCTGGATCATGGCGCCCAGATCCGTAATAATATCGCCGAACATATTATCCGTCACGATCACGTCAAACCACTCCGGATTTTTCACAAACCACATGGTAGTCGCGTCAACATGGGCGTAATCAGTCTGCACATCCGGATATTCTTTTGCCAATTCGTTAAACGTCCGTTCCCACAAATCAAACGCGAAGGTCAAAACATTGGTCTTGCCGCATAAAGTCAATTTTTTTCGTTTGTTCCTTTTTTGAGTGTATTCAAAAGCGTAACGCAAACAACGTTCAACGCCTTTTCTCGTGTTATGCGACACTTGAATCGCCACCTCTTGCGCCGTACCCTTATTTTGAAATTCTCCCAGACCTTTATAAAGACCTTCGGAATTTTCCCTTACCACCACAAAATCAATGTCCTCAGGCTTTTTATTCTTCAGCGGACAAAACCGGTCGTCGTAAAGCTGGACCGGACGCAAATTAATATATTGATCCAGATCAAACCGCAAACGAAGCAATATCCCTTTTTCCAAAATCCCCGGTTTGACATCCGGATGCCCGATGGCTCCTAAAAAAATCGAATCAAAAGTCTGCAATTCATCCACTGCGGAAGCTGGCAGAACTTCGCCGGTTCTCTTATAACGCTCGCCGCCAAAATCATAAACTATTTTTTCATATTTGAATCCGAATTTTTGCGCCGCGGCCGATAACACCTTGAGGCCTTCATTGACCACTTCCGGGCCGGTGCCGTCACCGGGGATAATCGCGAATTTATAATGTTTCATGTATTTTGCCCCCCTTCCCTATCCCTCTCCACAAGGGGGAGGGAATTATCAGCAACATCAAATATATTTTTTGACCCCGATAGTCGCGTTATGCCCCCCGAAACCCAAAGAATTCGAAATCGCGAAATTCACCGTCACTTTTCGCGCTTGATTGGGCACATAATCCAAATCACAATCCGGATCCGGGGTTTCATAATTGATCGTCGGAGGAATAATGTCATCCCTTATCGCCAAAACAATCGCCGCGAACTCTATCCCGCCAGCCGCGCCTAACAAATGTCCAGTCATCGATTTCGTCGAGCTGACCGGTATTTTCTTGGCCAAATCGCCAAACGCGGCTTTAATCGCCAAAGTTTCGCCTTTATCGTTCAACTCCGTGGATGTGCCGTGCGCGTTAATATAGGAAACATCCGCCAATTTCATACCCGCGTCTTCCACGGTTTGCAGCATTGCCCGGGCCGCGCCTTTGCCGCTGGGTTCCGGCGCGGTGATATGATGCGCATCGCACGTGCTCCCATATCCGGCAAATTCGGCAAGTATCTTCGCGCCGCGAGACTGGGCGTGTTTTAAAGATTCCAAAACCACAATACCCGCGCCTTCGCCCATGACAAAACCATCCCGATGCAAATCAAACGGCCGGCTGGCTTTTTTCGGTTCCGCGTTACGCCGGGACAAGGCCTTGAGCGCGCAAAATCCGCCAATACCCAACGGCGTAACCGCGCTTTCTGTCCCGCCCGCGATCACCACGTCCGCTATGCCCCATTCGATCAAACGGGCCGCGTCGCCGATCGCGTTGGTCGCGGTCGCGCAAGCCGTGGTCACGCAGGAAGCCGGCCCTCGCGCGCCTGTTTCAATCGCGATGTGTCCAGCCGCTTCATTGATGATCATTTTGGGTATAAAAAACGGCGACATCCGGCTGGGACCGCGCGTCCGTAATTTCTCAAATTCTTCTTCCATTGTCTGCAAACTGCCAATTCCGGAACCGACCAAAACCGCAACCCTATCAAGATTCACTGCCTGAAAATTTAACTTCGCCTGCGCCACAGCCTCTCGGGAAGCGACTAAAGCGAACTGAATAAAATTGGATAAGTGTCTTGCTTCCTTAGAATCAAAATACTTCAACGGGTCAAAATCCGGAACCATACCGGCGATCTGGCAATCATAAGCCGCGGAATCAAAGTGCGTGAACCGGCTGATACCGCTTTCGCCGGCAATCAAATTTTGCCAAAACTTTTCTGTGCCTACGCCCAACGGAGAAACTACACCTAATCCTGTAACCACAACTCTGTGTTTTTGCATGATTGATGATGTCCCTTTAAGACTGGTGAACTATAAATGGACGCCTCGGCTTTAAAGCCGAGGCGTAAGATTGCAATCCAAACCAAAAAAATTAAAACGGTTATTTGGATTTCGCTTCAATGTATTTGATCGCGTCTCCAACCGTTGTCATCTTTTCTGCGTCTTCATCCGGGATTTCGATGCTAAATTCTTCTTCCAAGGCCATAATGAGTTCAACCGTGTCCAAAGAATCGGCCCCCAAATCATCAATAAAAGACGCTTCCGGTGTCACTTCTTCCGGTTTGACTCCTAATTGTTCAGCAATAATCGATTTTATTTTCTCTTGAACTGCCATTAACTCCTCCTTTGTTAGTTACCTTTCAAAATTTATATGCCCATACCGCCGTCTATCAAAATCACCTGTCCTGTGATGTAATCTGCTTCCGCTGAGGCCAAAAACAAACAAACATTGGCCACGTCTTTGGGTGACCCTAATTTTCCTAAGGGAATTTGTTTAAATATCTCTTCTTTGGCTTTTTCGCTCAATTTATCCGTCATATCACTTTGGATAAATCCCGGAGCCACCGCGTTCGCGGTGATGTTTCGAGAAGCAAACTCTTTCGCTACTGATTTCGTAAAAGCGATGACCCCGCCTTTACTGGCCGCGTAATTGGCCTGACCCGCGTTGCCCATAACCCCGATAATCGACGCGATGTTGATCATCTTGCCTTTACGGGCTTTGAGCATCGGCTTGCTGACCACCTTGGTGCAAATAAACGCGCCTTTGAGATTGGTGGAAAGAACCGCGTCCCACTCATTTTCCGTCATCCGCAAGATCAAATTGTCCCGCGTAATGCCGGCATTGTTAACTAATATATCAATCGACTTCCACTTGTCAAGGACATTGTTGACCATTTCCTCGACACTTTCCGCCTTGGTCACGTCGCACCCGAAACTTAAGGCTTCAAACCCCTGCTGACGAAACTCTTCCGCGGTTTTAGCCGCGGATTCGGCGTTTATATCCGAAATAACCACCTTAGCCCCAGCTTGGGCAAAGGTCAAAGCGATTTCCCGGCCAATCCCGCGGGCCGAACCGGTGATCAAAGCGACCTGGTCTTTAAGTTTCATTGGGAGGCACCTCTTTCGTTTGCTGAAACGAAGATATAATAGCAACGGGTTTTGATTTTGCAAGGAAAAAATTAAAAATGGGTAAAATGAGGCCTGAATGTAAGGTTATTAAACATCAATCACTTCATCATCGTCATTCTGTCGCCGGGGATAAGACAGATCGACAAAGCGGCCTTGGGCAGTATAGCGTTTGATTTGCCATTTGATCAGCATTTTGACCAAGGACCGGGTCCAGGGGAACAATAGGATGAGGCCGAAAATGTCAGTGATGAATCCGGGCACAATCAACAAAATGCCGGCAGTTAAAATCAATACCCCGTCTAAAACCTCGGAATTCGGCGAATTGCCTTTGGCTAATTCTTCCTGCATCCGAATCATGACCCGGTATCCTTCGAACCGCGCTATGGCCGATCCCACGACCGCGGAAACAACTAAGAGCATGATCGTGTTCAACGCCCCGATATGACTCCCTACCTTAATCAGGACGTACAGTTCCAGGACAGGCAGAGAAATTAAAAATAATAGGATCAATGGCATCATAAACGCCTATTTCAAAATCTTGCCGAATATTTGGTCGATGATTTGTCCGGCCGGCGAATTGTTGTTGGCCGGCTGGTCTGCTGCCGGTTGATCTGTTGGTTGGCCGTCCGGGGTTGATGTATTGGACGGAGTCCCCAGGTTGACCGCGCCGCCCAAGGCCTTTTCCAAGACCTTTTGCAATTCTTCCTTCCCTTTATTCCGGATCACGCTTTTAGTCATGTCTACTGCGGTTTTGGTCACCGACACCGACGGCGGCTGAGCCCCTTTGCCTTTCGCGTGGACCGGGATCGCAATATAATTATTTTCATCATACAAATATTGGAGCTGCGAAACGCCCTTGACCATGGCCGCAGACAATTCCGCGGGGATTTTCACATTGCCGTCAACGTCGTATTCCTGTTGAAAATTCGCCGTACTTTTTCCCGTAAAGATGAAAGCGTCCGCCTCCACCCGAATCGGGTCCAACACGATCTGACTATTCGCGATTTTCCCGGTCAATGATATTGAGCTGATATCCGTATCTTGACTGCTTAGTTCGGTTTTATATTTATCCGGCAACCCGGATTGAATGTTTTCGGAAACGTTCGGGATAAAGGATATCTTATCCAAAACCGTTTTCAGGACATTTATATCTTTTAATTTCACTTTGTCGCCGGTGATATTCACATCGCCGGTGACGGAATTTAAATCCGCAGCCTTGCCCTGCGCCTTGATCTGTCCGGAAATCAGGCCCTCCACTTTCACCTGCGCCTTGTCCTGGTCAAGTATCTTTGCCAAATCAATATCTTTCCATTGGGCTTGGGCAGTCAAGTCTTGGGTGGTTAAATAATTATTCACCGTAGCATTGACAGTAATTTGCCCTTGACCCAAAGCCGCGGTCAAAGAATCCAGAATGAAATCCGTTTGGGTTGCTTGAAACGCGGCATCGATTTTTTCAACCGGGATGCCCAATTCTTTCACTTTAACTAATCCGTCTTTTAAAGTCCCTTTACCGTCGAGTTTTATCAAACCTTTCGCTCCGGCTTGCGCTGCCGCGATTGAAAAATCAAACTGGCCCCCCATTTTTTCCGGCAAAGGCACATCCTTTAAAGCAGCGACCGCTGACTTCAATCCAGTCAGGGACAATTTTGAAAGATCGGCCGAAATCCTGGCATCATTGATTGTTGCGGCTTGCCCGGCAATGTCCAATGACGCGGTCCCTGCCGCCTTGATATCTGCTTCGTCACCCAGATACGCCATTTCCATGGTAAAGGCAAATGGTTTGGTTAAACTCACATTGTCCAAACCAATTTTCATTTTCGACGCGGCAAAAGCCACGCCCGGAGCTACGTCCATTTTGACTACGCCATCAGTCAACCGCACATCCGCGGACAAATCGCCGATTCCCTGCGGCCCGGCAGTAAGATCTTTAACCGCCACGGATAATTTCCCAGCCAAAATTGACGGCAAAGAAACATTTTTCAAAGCCGCGACCGCGGTTTTCAGCCGCTCCATGGATAGTTGCGACAAATCAGTATCGATCTGGCTCTGGGTCAAATGGGCCCCGGAGGTTTTTAAATCCACAGTTGTTTTAAACGAAATATTCGACGCATCATTTTCATACGCCAGACTCCCGGCAACGGCAAACGGGTCTTGCAGAGAAAAGTCCGTGACATCCACATTGATTTTTTGGGCGTTGACGGAAACCCCAGGGGCAACTTCGACGATCCGTATTTTTCCGTCCTGCCAATGAATATCGGTTTTTAACCGGTCCAACCCTTTCGCGGACGCGGCTAAATACTTGATATCCACCCGCACTTGACCGCCTGCGGTTTGCGGAAACGGCGTTCCGGCGGGAATAAACCCGGATTTTTTAATCTGTTCGAAAGAAATCACGTCTAAGTCTAGCCGGACGGCGGCATTTTTTAAAGATACGGCTTGATTCGTTAAATCAAGCGCGACATCGCCGTCAAACGCGATATCCGGTGTTTGACTGAACAAAGCGGTTTTTAACGACACGGCAAACGGCCGGTTTAATGACAAATCCTTGAGCGTCACATCGGTCTTTGATATCTTCCCGATTCCGGACACAATCCCGGTCAAATCAAACTCCCCTCCGGTCAAAGCCGCGTCGCACAACACATCCGTGACCCCGGCCGGCGAAGCCTCCAAATTTTTGATGGTCAAATCGATTTTTCCGGTAAGGGATTTGGGCAAGGGCAAGGTTTTCAGCGGGACCAGAGCCTTTTTCATTTTCTCCAAAGGCCAGGCATTAAGGTCAGTGGCAAAATGACCGGCCGTCACATGAACGGACTGCTTTTTCAAATCCAATCCGATTTGCCCGGAAAAATCAACGTTCACCGCGTCTTGATAAACCGCGGTACGCACCGACACTTGAAACGGTTTGGAACCGTCCAAATAAAATCCGTCTAATTTGAAATCAATTTTATTGGCCTCGATCGAAATGCCGGGCGCCGCTTCCGGAAAAATCAATTTCCCATTGGTCCAGGCAATATCCGCGACCGCGTTTTCCAGCCCTTTGTCCGATACAGACATTTTCTTGATCACGGCTTTGACTTGACCGTTCAATTCTTTCGGTAAAGGCACGCCTTTTAATAAAGGAAAGTCCCGCAATTCATTTAAAGCAAACGCGTCAAAATCAACAGTTGTGACCAAATCAGAAATAACGACCCCGCTATGGAACAAGTCCAGCCGGGCTTTTCCTGACACCTCTAAATTCTTGTCAGCTCCCAAGACCGCCGCACTTGCCAAAAATTCAAAAGGATGATCTAAAGAAAACCTTTTGACCGTAAAATTAAATTTCTTAACCGCTAAAGTTACCGGCGTTTCCCCGCTTTGATCAATAACCTCGACTTGCGCGTCTTCAATTTTCAGGGAATTAATGAGGATTACCGGCAATGCCGCTATTCCCGGACCAGATGAACCAGATGCAACGGTAGATTTCGGGCCGATGGTTTGCGCGTTTATAACTCCGGATTTATTACGAATCAGATGCGCTTGCAAATCTCTCACCAAAATATTCGGGATGGAAATTTGCCTTAGCGTCAAAAAGGGAATAATATCGGCCCCCAGCTCAATCGTTCCGACGGATACGAAATTTCCGGTTCCAAACGCGGGACTTTCTTTAATTGCCAAAGCCGTTAACTTGAACCTTACTCCTTCCTGTAACGATACCCTTAATTGAATATCATCAAAATCAACTACCCGGTCCAAAGACTGGGACATGGCCTTAATGATCTGCGGCTTGTATTGCTTGATGTCAAAATTTTTCAGAAAAATGAAAGCGCCGGTCAACCCAAGGAAAACCAGAACTGCCAGACTTATGACGATAATTTTAAAAATCTTCCAAAACAGGTTCATCGGATTACTCCTCGTCTATTCCCGCGGGGGAAACGATTCTGGTAATTTTTCCCGGCAATAAGTGTTTCGGCATAAACGCCAGTTGGGCAATCAGGGTTGGCAGCACGGCGCTGGCGATCACCGAAGCGATCAAAAACGAATATTGCTCCTGAGTAACAATTCCATGCGAATAACCATAAACCGCGGCAATCGCGCCAAATGTAAGTCCGGTAGACATCAACAGCGTGTAAAACCACCTTTCCGAACCCTCCCGGTGAAACAGACCGACTACCGGATACAAACCAAAAATTTTCCAGACAATTTTGCCGGCGAGTAAACCCCCAACAATCAAGGGCGCGGACCACAGCGCGGGAACTGACACCAAGGTCCCGACCCGCAAAAAATAAAACGGAGTCAAAAACCCCACAGTCAAGGTCCGCATCCTTCTTACCCAATGCTCCTCTTGCGCGGCGAATTCCGCCAGGACAATACCCGCGACATACGCCGGCAAAACCGCCTCGCTTCCCGACCAAAACGCCAAGGCGCCAATCCCGAATAACACAAACATCAACCATTTCGCCCGAATCGCGGCAGTCCGGTTCCCATAAATTCTGGTCAACGCCTTTGTCACCAAAGGAAACAAAATCAAGACCCCGGCCGTAGCCAAAATAAACACCGTAGTTTTATAAGTGAACGGCGCGAAAATAAGTCCCAGCCCGACAACCGTGCTCAAATCATTAACAAAACTCGCGCCCAGAATACCTTTGCCAAATTCGGTTTTATTCAGTCCCGTCTCCAGCATCACCGTGTAAATCACCGCCATAGACGTGGTGGACAGCGCGATACCGGCGAGCCAACTGGCCCGGACATCCCAATGCAAAAGCCAGCGCGCCACAGCCGCGCATCCCAAAAACGGGGCCAAAAATCCAAAAATTCCGACCACGGACACCTCGGTCAATTTCGTCTTCATGATCCGCGGGTCCAGTTCCGCCCCTGCCAAAAACGTCAACATGACCACGCCGGAGGCAGCCAAAAACTTCAGCCACTCCTGATTGTTACCCAAACTGTCGGCTCCCCAAAATCGCGTAGCCACCGCGCCGGCTGCCACGCCGACACAAATCTCAACCAGCGCGATCGACATCCGCAAATGAAAAGCAATGATCGCGGCCAAAACCGCCAACCCCAACCAAACCGCCGCAATTGTAAATTGCGCTTCCATAAATGATGCCCTCTTTAAATTGAAATGCGGGGAGTATATATTCAGAAAAACTTGACGTGTCGAAATATAATTTCTCTTTAGTCTCTTTACCAACCTTTTTTTACTTAAGTTTATTATAAACTCCTCACAAAGTCGACCGATTTTTCTCGTTTACAATGCGTTTACAATGCTTACCGCGATAAGACAAAAAAAATCTCCCGTTACTTGGGAGATTTTTTTCTTTTTTAAAAAGAATGCCGTATCTTTATTTCACCGTAATGACTTTATTCGGCGTAGTTTCCCCAAACCACTGCACGCCTTCCTGCATCATCTTCCACTGGAGGTTGTAATTCCCCGGTTTCGCCGGCGCCGTGACGCTAAACGTCAGCACCACGGTCTCATTCGGAGCAACATCTTTGGGCATCTCCACGCGCGTCAAACCCCAGATATTATTTCCCGGCCAGTTCTGGGTTGACAAACGAAACGCATCCGCCTTTTTCCAGGTGTTCGACCCCGTATTCTGCAAGGTCACGCTAACCTGATAATTACCCCCAGCAATCATATTATCTGGCGCTGTTTGCGTGATATATTTTGAATCATTCGGTTTAGGCACAGGAATCACGGTAATAACTTTATTCGGCGTAGTTTCGCCGAACCATTGGATTCCTTCCTGCATCATCTTCCACTGGAAGTTGTAATTCCCCGGTTTCGCCGGCGCTGTGACATTAAAATTAAACTGTGCGGTTTCGCCGGGATTGACATCCTTACTCAATTCCACCCGTGACAATCCCCAGAAATTATTGTCAGTTGGGTTTTGTACTGCCAAACGAAAATTATCAGATTTTTTCCAAATATTGCTTCCCGTATTTTTAAATGACACGCTTACCGCATACACTTGACCCGCCGTCATCTGGTCCGGGATTGTTTGCCCTGTCCATTGGGAATTATTCGGAGTCGGAATCATGATGCTTCGTCCGGAAGACATCTGACTTTCACCCAGGTCATTAAAGGCTGTGAGGGCGATGAAATAAAATTTATTCTGCGCCAATCCCTTGAGCTTGCAACTCGTCACTGCGCCGACCGACAAATATTTCGTGTACTGACCGGGAGTCGCAGCCACATAGATTTGATAACCTGTCGCATTAGGAATCGCGTCCCATTGCACGGACAGCTCGTCGTTGACCGGTTGTAATTGTGGAACAGCCGGAGTTTGCAACAATGTTTTGACATATTGAGGCCAGGTCACCCCATCCCCGTCGTGGTCTGCTGTTTTAAGATAAAATTGATAATTTTTCCCGCCTTGCAGATACAAAGTGACTTCGGTCGCGTCATCGACTTCGGACATCGATTCATGCGTCGACTCAATGCCGTAATAAATTTGGCACTTATGCGAACCCGGCGCAAATTTCCATTTGATGGTGGCGGTTCCCGGCCCGCCAACCGCTGACAAAAATGTTGGCGCGTCTAAAAACGTTGTCGCGCTCTGTTCCTGCGACTTGGCGCTCTCGCCATCCGCGTTGATCGCGGTCATGGCAAAATAATATTTCGTCCCGCCGTCCAGCCAAAGAGTTGCGGTCCCGTCTTTAGGAAGATCGACGGAATGAGCATACACACCCGGCTGTAATCCATAATAAAATTTGTAGGAAGTCGCGCCCGAAACCAGGTTCCATTGCAGTGACAGGCTCGCGGCGCCCGGCCTAACTATGACCGTCACCGGCGGGTCGAGCGGCCCCGCTAACGTAGTAACGCTTTGTTCCGCCGATTTGGGACCCTCCCCTTTTGCAGTAACCGCGCTGATTGCAAAATAGTAAGTGGTCTGGGCTTTAAGGTCTTGTATGGTGTTGACTGTCATAAAATTGCCCATCACGATCGAATTGCTGTAAGTGCCTGGTGTAGTCCCATAATATAAAATATAGGATGTGGCGCCATCCACTCTGTCCCAGGTCAAATCCACTTTGTATTTCCCGCCTACGGCCTTGATGTTTGTAGGCGCTGACTGCACGGAAACATTGACGGCTTTGTTCAGCGTTATTTCACCAAACCATTGCACATGCTCTTGCAACATTTTCCATTGAAAGTTATATGTGCCAGGTTGCGCCGGTGCTTTAACGTTGAATGTCAAGACCGCTGTCTCACCGGATGCAATTATATCTTTCGGAAGTTCCACCCGGTTTAATCCCCAGATATTATTGTCTGTGGAGTTTTGCGTACCCAGCCGAAAATTGTCAACTTTTGTCCAATTGTTCCGGCCCGTGTTCTTTACTGTGATGCTGATTGAATACGTTTTTCCGCTAATCATGCTGTCCGGCACTGTCTGCGAAATAAATTTCGCGTCTTGGGCCGCGAGTTGCATACTTGTCGGCGTGGCGCTTGCCTCATTGGAAATAGCGCTTTCTTGAATCCCGTTATAAGCGCTCACCACAAAATAATAGGTCAATCCGTTTGTCATGCCGGCTGTCTGCGTGAATGCTGTCCCCGTAACATTAGTCAAGAAAGTATACGGACCTCCTTTTACGGTTGAATACTTTACAAAATAAGACGTAGCTCTGGAACTGGCCGCCCAACTTAAAGCGACTTGCCGGTCGCCCGCAGTAGCGCTCAATCCGGTCGGAGCATCCGGAGTAGACCATTGCGCCGCCAGATCATAATAAACTTTCCGAGGCGCGACGACATCTGCGCCGCCGGCAACCGAATTGGGATTTACGGACATGATGCCAAACCACTCTTCATTCGAAAAATTATCCGGGAAACTGCCCCAAAACGGCATACCGAAATATTCTTGTTCTGCATTGCAGCGATCCGACTGATTGCTGCAGTAAAATTCATAAGGTTTCCACCATTCATCCGAATATTCCATGACGTTCGCGCCAATCGCGATCAAAGAGTGATTGGCGACTTCTTTCCACAAAGACACATCCCAGTCCGACTGCGTGGAAGAATCATACACTCCGGCGCTTTTTTGTTGTGTGCTGGCCCAATTGTTTATGCCGGAAGCGTTTGTCACTGACCACGCGTCTACTCCATACTCCGAAATCCACAGCGGTTTACGGGATTTTGCGGCGTAATCGTCGAATAACGTCCCAAAACTTTTTCCGGTATACACATTGGTCCCCCAAATATCCAGATCTGGCATTTGAGCGTCGGTTGTGCCCTTATCGGAATTTCCAATTTCCGCGATCCCGCCATTGACCACCGCGACAGGATGATAGTTTTTTCCGCCATTCGCGCTGGAAGGATTATACGCGGGATCTTCCGCGAGATGCGCAGCGCAAGCCATTTGATTGACCAAGCTATACCAGGCTTTCAACTGGCTGGCCGTCAAATTTTGTCCGCTGTGTTTCTTCAAGATATTGAAAATGGAATTATAGTCCGCCGGATATTGCGTCTTTAAAGCATTCAACGCAGCCGGCGAATTTAAGTCCACAATGATGTCGCCGTTGTAATTCAGAAAATTGCCCGTTTCCCGCAGCCAAAGAAAAATTTCATCGCCCCGCTGGGTCCCAAACACATTTTCCAAGTCAGCTTTCCCAACCACGCTGGAATTAAGCATCTGATAATTATTCTCATTGCCAATCGCCCAAAATAAAATGGCTTTGTGAGTTTTGAACGTGTTAACGTAATCCACAAAACGACTGATGATTTGCGGTTCGGTCAGGACATTGCCGCTGTCGTCAGTAATCCAGATATGATTATTAGCGTCAAAATTTAAATAATTCATCCAGAATCCCGCAATAACTTTCAAACCATATTGAGCGGCGAGATCCAAGGTGTTTTGCGTGATATAATTAGGGAAGCGACCATTGTTTGTGCATTGACAACTTACGGTTGTCTTATTTCCTTTCCAAATACGGATAGTATTGGCGTTCATTTGCCGCAACAACGCGAAATCGCGATTCAAGATATTCGTATCATCAAAAATGTTATTCGCAGTTTTGTTGAAACGCGGGTCCTCGGGAGAATACCCCCAATCACTGGGATAGCGGCCGATCGGTGTCGGTTGATATCCGACGCCTTTGATGAAATAGGGCGCATAGGTCCCCGTCTCTGATAACACGCTTAAACGTCCGTTGGCGATTTTGACCCCGGCGCTCATAGCGACGCTGTCGGCAAAAACCGGAGAGTTAAAAAAAACAAACAAAGAGAATAAGCAACCGCCCCAGATCAGTTGATTAACGGCGATTGATCGGGTCCCGCGGGAATGTTGTTTCATGATTAATCCTTTTTTAAGAACAAATAGTTTCCTATCCTTGGGTTATTTTGTAGATTTGAGACATCAATTTTGGAATAAGCGCTAAAAGTATATCTGACTTTGGCGGGAAATCAAGGCAATCCGAGCTTGGGAAAAAAAGGCTTTACAACGCCAATCTCGTCGGAAAAATAAACGACAAAGGAATGAATAAAAAATAATTAAAAAAATTATATTAAATCGGGACGCCCGGTCCTGCGAGGGAACCGATTGCCCACCAGCCTTTTTTACTGAAATAACCTATTATCGGATGATTTGAACATCAATCCTCTTGTCCCGGCCTTGCGGATTAAATTTCTATCTGATTTTTTTCACCGTACTGTCATGGTTTACGAGCTGATCTTTTTTGATTAATGTCTTCTTCCCCCTCGGCAATGTCGATGCCGAAAATCACGGACAAATCTGCATCTTTGAGAATTTTGGATTTCGCGGATTGTTTGGCCGGCACTTTGATCCCGGCCTTATGGATCAAATCCATGTGGTTGACATGACGCAATTTGAACAACAGTTCCGGTTCCTGGTCCAAACGATTGCCCACGCCGTACAGCACGGCAGCTACGTGTTTGCACATATCCGCCCAGTCCGGACAGGAGCAATCCAAAGCAATCTCTTGCGGCGTCGGGAAAAGGCCGTTGTGTTTATCGATCATGGTTTTCATGACTCCGGCCGATAACTTACCCTGTAAAAGTTCAATCACGGAATCAATTTGACCGGAGCAATGTTGCAAAATCGCGGCCCACTTTTTTGGATCAACTGTTTGAATATCCACCTTGACCTTATAAAGCTCCGAGCCTTGAACCAGGGCCTCTACTTTGCCGTGATCAACGTGCAAATGAATCACCGAACCATTGCGGACATAAGTGCGGCCCCGAGGCAGACGATTCGCGTAATCGCTGAATGATTCCAAGTGCGCGCACCAGGCCTTGCCCCAAAATGTTTTTGCAAGAAGGTGTCCATTGATCACCACCGGCGAAACTTTCTCACCCTTTTTCTTTAATTTCGCCGTAACCTTCTGCGCATTTTTGCGCCGTGTCGCGACGGAAACATATGGCCGCCATCCCCAATCGTACATTTTTTACTCCTCATATTTGCAACTTCAAACAAAACATACCAACATCCGTTTTATGCTATCGATACCTGGTCTCGCCGTCGTAGTTAAGATGGTAACCAGTTGCCCTCAAAGGCAGAGCGTATTACGCTTAGCCTGAGCGCTCAGCCAATAATGGCCAGCGAATTAAAAGGAGGCACAACATGGTTACCATCGGATGCGATGTACATTTAAAAACCACCACCATGACCGTATTAGACCATGATGGCAACAAACTCGCGAGAAAAAAACTTGATAATGATCCACAACAACTTACACGGTTTGTACGACAATTCCCTGGGAGCAAACAAATAGCCATGGAAACTTGTTATAATTGACCAATATTTTACGAGCTGTTTAAAAACGACGTCGACGATTTTCGTCTTTTGCACGCCCGCAAGTTGCAATCGATCATTGCGTCCCAAGCCAAAAACGACACCAATGACGCAGACGAAATCGCCTATTTGGTTCATAGCCGCCGTCCATTGTCCGAGAGCTATGTCGCCGACTTACAAACGCGCGGGTTCCGCCGCCTGTTGCGGACACGCGCGGGTTTTTCTTTAGATGTCGCGCGAATTAAGAACCAGATCCATGCCATACTTAATTCCCACACGTTTTATAGTCAAAGACCACAAACTTTTAAAGATCTGTTCTGCAAACGCGGTCTGGCTTATCTTGAAACGGTGGAGCTTCCCGAGCAAGAGCGTTTTATTCTCAACCGATTGTTAGATAAAATCGTCGAGCTTGAACGCCGCCGGGATGAATTTGACGAATATATTCAACACATTCATTTTCATCACAAAGATCTGGCATACCTTCAAAGTGTTCCCGGAATGCGCGGTAATATTTTAAAATATATTATCCTCGCCGAGATCGACAATGTTGATCGATTCCCTATCGCCCGAAGCCTTGTGGCTTATGCCGGGCTCATTCCCCGCGACCGATCTTCCGGCGGGAAAATCCGGTTCGGTTCGCTGCGCAGTGAATGCAATCAGTTCCTGCGTTGGGCGCTGATTCAAGCTGTTGTCCATGCCATTCGGCAAGACCCAGGCATGAAAAATTATTACACCCAAGTTAAAAAAACAATCGGAATAATTCCTCGGCCGCACGAATTGCTACGGCCCGGGCTTTGTTAAAAGCCATTTATTGTGTTTTGAAAGAGCATCGTATGTATCGTAAACATGTTGTTGTAAACCACGTGTAGCTCACCACGCCCCTTTATCGTCCGAGTCTTTTAGGCGAGGATGGAATGATTCGTAGTTTTGAGTACCGTGGTTCTAATATTAACTTGTGCCGCTTTCACAGGGGCACCGATATAAGGATGCAACACGAACGCAAAATTAATTTAACCGGTCGTAAAATTATTTTACTGCCGGGATGTAGATCGTTTGTCTCAAAGAGCAGATGATGATTACTGGTTTTTACAATATTTTAAAAACACCGACGGAAAAAAAGTCTGTAGAACAAAATTTAATGGGCCGCTTGACACTGGTTACTATATAAGGGGCGCCCCTTGTGGGCGCCCGTTATCCGGTCGCGCCAGAACAACGGGCGCCCACGAGGGGCGCCCCTACAACATTTTACATCACAGCGGTAGGCTGTTGTCAATTCGCCCCGCGTCTAAATCTTCATTGAGCAATAGCCACTTCCCCAGCGGAATATATTCAATCGATTTTCCTTCTAAGGTTTCGCTCGCTTCGTATTCCCCGGTTACGACGATCGCCTTATTTAATTTAAATTCCCGCATGGCTTTTAGCAGACTGCGGATTTCCCTGGCCTTCGTCTTCTCGTCGTCAACATTCCAACAAACCTGGATCAGTTCGTTGACCTTCAGACCGTTTTTAATCACAAAATCAACTTCCCGATGCGCTTCATCTTTCCAGTAATATATTTCCATGCCAAAATCGCCGGCCTGTCTTCGCTTGAGAGAAAGAAAAACCGCGTTTTCCGCCAATTTCCCCAGATTCTCGCTAAACCGGAATCCAATGACATTGCAAAGCCCGGTATCGATGGCATAAACCTTACGCGGACTTTTCTCTTGTTCTTTCGTTTTGTAATCAAATCTTTTCACCAAAAACAGCAAATATGCTTCTTCCAGATAACCGGAATAATTCCCGACGGAATTAATGGATAATTTCATGGATCGGGTGATGGATTTAAATGTAATCAAACTGCTGATATTGCTCATATAAAATCTGACTAATGCGCGTAATTCCTGAATCTTGCTGATTTTGTAACGTTGCAAGAGATCATGGGTAATGATGTCTTCAAAATAGCGATATAAAATTTCCTTCTTTTCATTTTTTAACACGACTTCCGGGAAAGCGCCGAATTCCAAATATTGATAAAGCCATTTGTTTAATTCCGGTTTATTCAGGAACGCCTCGGCCGAATTTTTAATTTCAACGCCTTGAAACCGCAAAAATTCCCGGAATGATAACGGAAAAACCGTAACATCCAAATGCCGGCCGGTCATAATCGTTGCCAAATCCGGACTCAATAAATGGGCATTTGATCCCGAAATAATCATTCTCGCCTTTTGCAATTCATGAGCTTTTCTTATCCATTTTTCGAAACCAGCAACTTCATGGATTTCATCAAAGAATATTGTCGGTTGTTTGTCCGGTGCAATATATTGATAAAAGGCGTCAAAAATTTCATCTAAGAATGCCGCGTCTTTTCGCGCCGGGAAAGATGGGTCTTCAAAATTTACAAAAAGTATATTTTTCGGTTCCAGGCCATCGGCGATCAATTTCTTGGCCATTTGACGCATAATAAAAGATTTCCCCGAACGCCTTGATCCGGTAACTGCGACCACGAAATTCGTTTGAACTAACGAATTTAATTTGGCAAGATATCTTTCCCGCGATATCCCCGTTCTTTGTTCTTTGGTCCAAAAATTCCAGTCTTCCAGCAATAGTCTTAACTCGTTTTTGTTCATAATTACCACCTCATATGACAAGATTTGCAAATTTTGTCACTTGCCATATACAAATATGCCATTTTTCTTGCTGAATGTCAACTTTATTTACATTAAAGCGCCAACTATAAATAATTAACCCTCGCTGACTGCGGATTTAATATCGAGCGAAACCACCTTTAACAATTCCTCATTCGACATTTCGGTCAGCACCGCGCTGTCCGCCCCTTCCAAAATTTCTTTGGACATGGCTTGTTTGGATTCGATCAATGCGTCTATCTTTTCTTCCAGCGTGCCTTTGCATATAAATTTATGAACGAGAACATTGCGCTTTTGGCCGATGCGAAACGCGCGGTCAGTCGCCTGGTCCTCAACCGCCGGATTCCACCAGCGGTCAAAATGGATAACGTGCGACGCTGCGGTCAAATTCAAACCTGTGCCGCCGGCTTTGAGCGATAACACAAAATACGGCGGGCCATCGTCTTTTTGAAAAGCGGCGACCATGTCCGGCCGTTTCTTGACCGGGGTGCCGCCATGCAGAATTAAGCCGGTTTTGCCGAATACCGACCGCAAAAAATCCGCCAGCGGCCCGGTCATTTCACGAAACTGCGTAAAGACCAAAACCTTTTCTTGTTTGTCCGCTATCGTCTCGCAGATTTCTTTCAACCGCATAAATTTGCCGCTGTCCTTTGCCGAAAAATTGCCGTCTTTGACAAACTGCGCCGGGTGATTGCAGATCTGTTTAAACCGCATCAAATAAGACAAGATCATCCCGCGGCGTTGAATGCCATCCACTTCCTTAATTTCCCGGGCTAAAGACTCGACGGATTGCTGATAAAGAACCGCCTGGCCTTTGGAAAGCAAACAATAGGTCTTCACTTCGGTTTTATCCGGCAAATCGCGGATGACCGTGCGATCGGTTTTAAGCCGTCGTAAAATATACGGCCGCAATAAAGTTCTTAACCCGGCATACGGACCTTCGCCCGTCTGAGTCTTGCGTTTAATAAACCCGTCAAAATCCCGGGCCGATCCTAAAAGTCCGGGCGAAACAAAATCAAACAGCGACCAAAGGTCAGACAAATGGTTCTCCACCGGCGTGCCGGTCAAGGCGATCCGGTTCTGACTTTTCAACGCCTTGATCGCCCGGGTTTGTTTGGCCGCCGGATTCTTAATCGCCTGGGCTTCATCTAAAATCATCACGCTCCATGGCTGTTCGGGCAACCAGGTCAAACGGATCGCTGAACCGTAGGTCGTGATCACCACATCCAGATCATCTTCCGAAGGCTTGGCCGTGCCCTGGCCGCTGGGATGCGCGATCCAAAATTTCAGCGACGGCGCGAATCGTTCGAGTTCGGCTTTCCAGTTGCCGATGATCGAAGCCGGGACAATCAACAGCGCCGGAGCCCGTGGGAGTTCTACGGATCTTTGCCGGAGTAAAAGAAAGGCGATCACCTGAATCGTTTTTCCCAAGCCCATGTCGTCGGCAAGAACCGCGCCCAAATGCATTTGATGAAGCATATTCAGCCAGGATACCCCTTTGCTTTGATAAGGCCGGAGTTCGGTTTTTAATTTAGTCCGGAGCGTATCCTCAATTTTTTGGTCTTCTTCCGGCGAGCGCAAGGATTCCAACAGGGTTTTGAGCCACTGACCAGAAACCACCCGGGTATAAAATTGATCCCCGACCAAGTCGTCATCACCCGCCGCTCCCGGAACGCCGGAAAGCCAGCGCATCCCTTCCGCGAACGTCAGGCCGCCGTCTTTGACGGACTGGGCCACGGTTTTCCATTTCGACAAAAGATCTTTCAACTTTTCAGCGTCGACCTCAACCCATTGGCCTTTAAAAAAAACCAAATTCTCACTGCGTTGTAATAAATCCCGAATCTCTTGTTCATTCAACTCCTGATCGCCGACCACCACCGACATTTGAAAATCAATGAGCTCTTGAAAACCCATCTTGCCCGGCTGTTTTTCGCCGATGCGAACCTGAACTTGCGGACGATTGGGTTGTTTGGCTTTCCACCAATTCGGGGCTTTAACATAGATACCGGCCTTCATAAATACAGGAATGTCTTTTAAAAATTGGTAAGTCTCGCCGGGATTCAGGGCTAAGGGATGATAAATCTCGCCGGAATCGACGGCCGCTTTGAGATACGCGCTGTCTTGGGCCGCCTTATGAATCGGCGCCAACAGCCGCAGAAGAACGCTTTTGTTCTTCGCGCTGCCATATTCTTCCAAGGCCTTGCTCAAAGGCAGATGCTGGGCCCGTCCGTCTTTGGTCATGGAAGGGGCATAGGTTGCGAGAAACGCGAACGGCGTAGATTCGGATGCTTTGTTCTCGGCAAGGTGAAAACATACCCGGCCGAGTAAGCTCCAGCTTGAATGCCGGGCGGCAAAATAATCCGCGACATTCTTCCCGGAGGCGCGGATTTCTTCGCGCAAGGCGGTTTCGATTTCAAGCCACAGCGCTCGCAGACATTCCTTGTCGCAATACTCCGCGCCCTTCATTGCCGGGATCGTGGCTAAAAAACGATTCAAATCATCGTCGGGAACATCAACTTCCGGAGGGTCTTGGGTGAAATCGATTTGTTCCAGATTCGGGGTTGCCGCAAAAAGCGAAAGATAAAGCCGGGCAAAATCTTTCCAAAACGCGAAACCCGCGTCTTCGGTAAAGGCGTCGTTAACCACATCTAAAAACAACAATCCCGCGCCGGAACTCTTGGCAAACGCGTTTAAAAGATCTTTGTTTTGGTCCGCGTCATCAGCTTCAACATAAAGTCGGCGGCCCGGGGAGAGATAGATATTCTGCATTTCGCGACACCCTTATTCATTGCCTGATTTTTTTCTGATGATATTTTGCCGATTAATATACTGATCCAATAAAGGGACAGCGAACGAATATTTCCCATACCGATTTTTATAGACCAGCCCGGCATTGGCCAATGAACTAAGCATTTGATTGACATGACTGTTGCTAAAAGAATCTATCTCATATTGTTTAGACTCGCTCGCCACTTCGGCGACCGTAAATTCATCCTGGCTATTGGGAAGCTTCGCGATGACTGCCAATAATTCTCGTTGACGATCCGTTGCTCTCGCCCATCTCCCGGCAAAAAAATCCATATCCAATTTTGCGATAATTGCCGCCATCGGGACATTACCCTGCTCACCCCGGGCGTTTTGCTGAATAAAGATGTCATAGGTTTCCTTACACATGAATTGTATAAAATAAGGATAACCGTTCGATTCTTTCACAATGAGCCCGACGGATTCTTCCGTAAATTTAACCGGACATTTCGCGCTCTCAATCGGTTTTATAATAGCGTCGCGGCTTTCTTTCGGGTCTAATTTTTTTAAGAATATCACCCTAAACATTCTCTCCGCGAATGTCCGCGAGTCGACTAATTTAGGAAATAATGTCGGCAGACCCGTTAAAACTAACATGATGAATAAACCTTTTTTTTGAATGGATTGAAAAACATCCAATAACAATGCCACGGGATATTGACCTTTTTCAGCTTGGTCGGAAATCGTTTGCGCTTCGTCATAAGCAAAAATGATCCCTTTCCCATAGTCTTTAGTGACAGTCCAAACAATCTCTAAAATCATTTTTAATTTATCCGCGACCAACCCCGGAATACTATTATAAATTTCAAGAAGTTTTTGATAACTCAATTTCTCTTCAATCAATTCCTGATTAGAATTAAAACCAATTTTATCTAAAATTTGATGTCCAATAACAAAGTCACTGGTAACAATTGATAAATCCGTCATTAAGCGCAAAGCCATTGTCTCTTCCGAAATACTCGCGGATTCGGATAAATCCGTGCCTGTCCATAACCATTTGTTTTCTATCGCCAGATTTTTAAACTTCTCCAATAATACTGTTTTACCAACTCCACGCAGACCGGTCAAAATAACATTTCCTAATATAGTTTCCTGTTGCAGCAATTTGAGAAACTCTTCCGTCTCTTTGCTGCGTCCCGCTAAATACGGCGGACTATGACCGGCTCCAGGTTTAAATGGATTTTTATAATTTTCTTTAATGTTCATAAGGGGCTTCCTCCTTCTTTAATGAACAATTACTCTTATGGCTAAATTTAGCATATCATATAAATTTAGTCAACATAATAATCGGACGTAATTCTATTAAAAACGGTACTTATCGATCTTTACCGCAAGCGGCTGATTTTTGCCTAGTGCATCGGGCTTGGTGACGCAGACTTTGACGTTTTGGACGAGCGGTTCTTGAAGGATTAATGCGGCTATCGCAGCGCCTAATTTTTCGAGAAGAAAAAATTGAGTCGGTTGAATAGCCTCTAGGATTTTCTTCATCATCGCGGCATAATCCAGGGTGTCGGTCAATTGATCTGTTCGCGCCGCTTTTTCGCCTCGGTATTCGATGATGATGTCGAGAAGTATGTTTTGGCGGCGCCGGCGCTCGACGGGCTTGGTGCCGATAATGAGGGAAACCGGAAATTGTGGGATGTGAATAATCACTGCGCGCCGCCTCTTCTCTGTCCCGAATTATTTGATCAGGCTCAAAAATTCCGACCGGGTCGCGCTTTCTTTGCGGAACGAACCCAGCATACAAGAGGTGATCATTTTGGAGTTTTGTTTTTCCACGCCGCGCATCATGGTGCACAGATGCTGGGCCTCGATCACCACTCCTACCCCCTGCGCCTGGGTGTAGCGCATGATTGTCTCCGCGACCTGCTTCGTCAGATTCTCCTGCACCTGCAAACGCCGGGCAAAAACATCCACAATCCGAGAAATTTTTGATAAACCCAGAATTTTGCCTTTCGGGAGATACCCGACGTGGCATTTGCCAAAAAAAGGTAGCAGATGATGTTCGCACATTGAATACAGCTCAATGTCTTTAACGATGATCATCTCGTCATTATCCGACTCGAACAAAGCGCCATTGATCACCTCATCCAGATTCTCCCGATATCCTTTGGTGAGAAATTGAAACGCCTGGGCCGCGCGCTGCGGGGTCCGACGCAATCCTTCCCGTTGAGTATCCTCGCCGATATGAACCAACAAGTCTTTATAAAAATTTTCGAGTTCCATATTACCCCATTGCCCGGAATGTTAAGATTGTGAATAATAACACACCACACAGATTGCTGTCAATCTTGGTCAAATGAAGGTATAATAAAAACTAATATTATGCAGGACTATTGTCGGGGCGCCCGTTGCGCGGTCGCGCCAGAACAACGGGCGCCCACAAGGGGCGCCCCAACATAATCAATTTATGCTGAACTCCCTTTGGCTCAATGCCCTCGTCACCGGACTGGCAACCGGCGGATTTTGTTTGGCGACTTGCTTCCCTTTTATGGGATCATTGCTGGTCGCGGAAGACCGCGGGTTTAAAAAAAATATTTGGTTTGTTCTCCACTTTCTCGGCGGACGGTTGGTTGGCTATATCGCGTTTGGGTTTTTGTTTGGTTCGCTGGGACAAATGGTCCGGACTCCGGTCGCCGACTGTGTGACGGATTTGTGTTTGATCATTCTCTCGCTTGTCTTGATTTTGACCATGATCGGGTTGATCAAAACATCGGAACAAAATTGCCTCGTTCCCCGATTTCATGCGCGTCAGGCCGCGACCATCGGATTTCTGTTAGGCGTGAATGTCTGCCCGCCGTTTTTGATGTCTTTGACTTATGTCTTTTCTCTCCACAACTCCTGGCAGGGGGTCTTGTACTTTTTATTTTTCTTCGTCGCGAGTTCGGTTTATTTTTTGCCTATTGTTTTTTTAGGGTTATTGGCTAAAATGAAAGAAATCCAATGGGTCGGCCGGGTCAGCGGTCTGATTTCCGGCGGGCTGTTTTTTATTTACGGCAGTTATTCGCTGGCACGGCACATCTCTTTAATGACAATTTTAAAACCGGGGATGTAAGGGCGTCCCTCCAATCAAGGTCGCGCACGGAGAACTCGGCACTATGTTTGGCGAAAAAATTATCCGCAAATTGGATCCCTGGGGTTCTTGGCTGCTTCTGCTTGTCACGTTGGCTTTTGTGTTGACGGGATTCGACATGACCAAGCGGTTTTATAATCCGGCTTTGTCCCACTATATCCACGTGACCATTTTGCCCGCGCCTTTCTTCTTTCTGGTCATCCTGCACGTTTTAAAACCGGTGCGCGCCGCGCTTAAAAAATGGAATATTTTTACCAGCCATACGGCGCTGGATATTTACACCTACGCGCTCGCCTTGATTTGTCTGGGCCTGGCGCTCTGGTTCCAATTCCGTTAAATTATGAAAATACCATCATTCATCAATCTCCCTATCATTAAAAAAATATTCGCCTTTCTCTTTTTAATCCTGCTGATCGGTTCCGGCCTTTTATTGATCGGCCAGAGGGAACGCGTCGCCCGGAGTGAACGCCCTCCGGAAAAATTCCATACAGCCCTGTTTTTCGATAAGCTATCCAACCGCATGGTCCAATGCCGGCTCTGTCCCAACCAATGCATCCTTTCACCCGGACAAATCGGCGCGTGCAAGGCCCGAAAAAACATCGACGGAACACTCGTTTCCATGGTCTATGGGCAGATCGCGTCTCAGCACGTTGACCCCATCGAAAAGAAACCTTTCTTTCACGTCCTGCCCGGCGCGACCGCGTTTTCCATAGCGACGACCGGCTGCAATATGCAATGCCTGTTTTGCCAGAATTGGGAAATCTCCCAACGCTTTCCTACGGAAGTTTCCACGACAGCCGCCACGCCGCAGCAAGTCGTTGATGAAGCCGCGGCCAGCGGCGCCCGGGCGATCGCTTTCACTTATAATGAGCCTACCATCGCGTATGAATATATGTTAGACATCGCGAAATTAGCGCATGCCCGCGGGATAAAAACACTGGTGGTAAGCAACGGCTATATCGAGCCAAAACCGCTCAAGGAACTGCTCCCTTATATCAACGCATATAAAATTGACTTCAAAGGTTTCGACGAGGATTTTTACCGGACCATGACCCGCGGTAAATTACAACCGGTTTTGGAAAGCATGAAAACCATCAAACAAACCGGTGTGTGGCTGGAAGTCGTGACCCTGCTCATCACCGGACAAAATGACAGCGACGATCAAATCCGGTCTTTGTCCCGTTGGGTGAAAGACAATCTGGGGCCGGACGTGCCTCTGCATTTTTCCCGGTTTTTTCCCCAATATAAAATGCTCAATACGCCGCCAACTGCCGACGCCAGAGTGATCCGCGCCAGAACCATTGCATTGAATGAAGGGCTGAAATACGTTTATTCAGGAAACATCGCGTATCCGGACGGGGAAACCACGTTTTGTCCGGAATCAAAACAACCGATCATTGTCCGCCAAGGGATGTTCACAACATTCAACGGGCTTGAAAACGGAGCCTGCGCCGACGGCGAAAAAATCCCGGGAATCTGGAATTAAATCTTCCTGAAATCAAAATGGCTGTCGCGGCATTGATCACTGCCACAAAGATCAGGGTTTGATCCATGCCGTACACCGGAATTAAAAAGCAGCCCGTGATCAAAGCTCCGCAACCGGAACCAAACAAGTCCGTCGCGTAAAAAACGGCCGCATCCCTTTCCCCGGCTGCTTGGCGGTATAATGCTGTGGAATAAGAAAATTCCACCCCGGCTAAACCGCCCAGAGCCAAACCGCAGAAAAACAACAACCCTTCCGGCGGAGCGACGCTAAACCGGATTGCATAAGCCAGAGCGGCTAATAAAAACGCGGAACAACCGAAAGCCCAAACAAGCTTGTCCGGTTTCGGATCGCGGTTTCTGTTCCCGGCCAGCGTGCCCGCGGCCAGGCCAGCCAAAAACACTGTGAAAATCGCGGCGATTTTATAATATAAATGTCCGAAATAAATCTGATACGCGTAAATCACTAATACCTCGGCGGACATAACGGAAAACCCGGCAACCGCCGCGGCAGTTGTGAGACCAAGGCCGGTGCTATTGGGCCGCCGTAAAAAAAGCCCCGCGGCCACAGCCAGAGCCAAACCCAGCCAGACAATCAATGGGACATTCATCAAGTGCCGCAATGCCCCGGCCAATCCCGGATGAAACCGGCTGAACCAGAAAATCAAATTGTAAAAATACGCGGACGGCCGTATGTCGCGGTTGATCGCTATGCCTTCATCATGGTTCAACAGGGCTTGGGTGGACAAGACCCGGTCATTGGCGTACCGGTATCTCAAATACTGCTCGCTGACAAAATCATTGCGGATCGAACGTTGCGCCATACGGCGGACTAAAACGGCCGGGTCTTTGATCAACGGTCCGGGCGAAGCGATCCAAAACAGATCATCTTCCGGAAGAACGACCGTGAATGGGAAAACCGATTTGATCGTCTTATGCAAAGATTTTTCCAAATCAGCCAGCGCCGGCAAAACCGTGTCCGAAGACACGGACAAATGCGTCGAGAAAACCGCGTCCGGTTTCATGTGGGAACGAATTTGCCGGAAAAAATCCTGCGTCGCGTAACGATTGATCAAAGCGGTCGACGGCGCGGGCAAATTGACGATCACTACGTCCATATCCGTCGGAAGCGCCGCGAGATAGGCCCGCAAGTCTCCTTTCATTAAATGAACCCGCGGATCGCGCAAGGCCAAACGCGATTCCGGCGAGATCAGCGGTTCGGCGATCGTAAGCATCGCCGGATCCGGCTCGGCGTAAAAAATCTCTGCCGGATTGTGTTTTAAAATTTGCCCGAGGCTGCCGTTAAATCCCGTGCCGATCAACAAGACTTTCTTAGGCTCGGAGTGGGACAGCATGGGCAAATGAACCAAAGATTCTTTAAAGACATCATTTTGATCCGGGCCAACCGGCTGACCGTTCTGATAAAAATGGGCCAGCCCTTCGGCCCGTGTTGCCGTGATCTGGCCATAGACCGTGTTGCGGACTGCGACTATGGTTTCATTCCGAAAGCGGCCGTTTTCCGTTTTAAGATTGAAATGCGGGCCGGCTGCGTAACAAAACAGGCCGAACATCCCCAGCAAAATCGCCCCGGCCCAATGCGCGTATTGATTTTTTCCGATTTTAAAAAACGCCCGAGTCAAAAACAAAGAGGCGTTTATCCCCAGAAGAACCGAGCTAATTTGAAACTCGTTCCAAGAGACCAGCCCATAAGTAAAAACCATTCCGCCGGCCACGCAACCCAACACTTCCGAAAAATAAGCCCGACCCACGGACATTGAACGGCAGGCCACGGAAAATTGCAACCCAAAAACAAAACAAAGCGGCGCCGGTATGATCAAAGCGACCGCCAAGGCCGGGATCAAATCCGGGATCTGGCCCCCGGATGCTGTCATGATCATGGGACTTAAACGGATCAGCGCGATTTCCAGAGGAATTAAAAGAGATGCGATGATAACGCAGAAAACCAGACCGGATTCCCGCCGGGAATCCGGAAAAATCCGGCGGGCCGACCAACTGCCCAGCCCGATCCAAAACAGCCACGCGGCCAAAATCCACCCGACAAAAAATTCATTGCCGTACAAACTCACCATCAGCTCGCGTGTGATAACAACCTGGGCGATAAGCGAAGTGAAGCCGAGCAAGAATAAAGAAAGGTGAAACATAACCAATGTTTGGAATGGTCCGCTATTTTCATTTATTGAAGATCAATTTTTTAACCCTGCCATTTTCCCAAACCATCAACGGCTTTCCGGATTTTTTATGTTCGGCAACGACTTTTCTGATCGCTTTTTTCATCGCGAGTTCCGCTTTATCAAGAATCGACAATTTTTTGACCATCATTTCTCTCCGATTTTACTAAGGATCTCGGCAAATAATTTTTTATCTTTTATCTCGATACGCGCGTTTTGCTTCTTCGCGATGATTTCCGGGTGATCATTCGCATTATTGAAGATAATCCACTGATCAGCCAGGCATAGGTAATTTTTGAAAAATTTAACCAGACTTCGTTCAAAACGGCGTTTGATATCTTCGATCAGTATATCATGCCCGCCTTTTTTGCGCATTCCGGCAAAAAAATTCTGGCAAAGGTCGTCTTCCCCGATCCGTTGGCCCCGGCAATGATATAAACATTCTTAATCTTCATAAATTTTATTATATAGAAAAAAAGCCGAGCAACAAAGAAAAATAAAGGCGACACGGTTTTTTCACCCGTGACTCTGTTTGACCGCGATATAAGTTCTGATATAAGTTCTGAAAATGATGTTCGTCACCATTATTTTTGTTATAATTTTATCCATGAAAATTATTTCCGACTATCATATGCATACCAAACTCTGCGGCCACGCGGACGGCGAGCCGGCGCAATACGTTGAGCGGGCGCTCGCTTTGGGATTGACCGAAATCGGATTTTCCGACCATGCGCCGCTCGTGTCGCACCGCGACCCGGGAATCACGATGGATCACAGCGAACTGCCGCAATATCATCAAATGATCGAAAATATCCGCGCTCAATATAAGGGAAAAATCAAAATCCGCACCGGGATTGAAGCGGATTTTCTCCCCGGATTTGAAACCCAGACCCAGGCTTTGCTCGGCAGTTATCCCTATGATTATGTAATCGGGTCTATCCATTTTATCAAGCGCTGGGGATTTGACGACCCGATCCAAAGGCAGGAATGGGACAATAAAGACATTGATGAAGTATACCGGGAATATTACGAGCTCTTGCGGCAAAGCGCCGCCTCCGGTTTGTTCGACGTGATGGGCCATGTGGATGTGGTCAAAAAATTCGGGCATAAACCGTCGCAGCCGATGATCGACGACGTAAAACGAACCGCACAGACATTTAAAAAAGCCGGGGTAGCGATCGAGTTGAACACCTCGGGCCTGCGCAAACCCGTCAAGGAAATGTATCCGTCTTTATGGAGTCTGGAAATCTACGCCGCCGCCGGCGTGCCCCTCACCTTCGGCTCCGATGCCCACAAACCCGAAGAAGTCGGCGCGGATTTCGACCAAGCCCGCGACCTCGCGTTAAAGGCGGGTTACAAGAAATACGTCATATTTCAAAACAGAAAAATTTTCAAACAGAATTCTTTATAAACTGCCCTAAAAACAGCCCCAATTATAAGAGTAAAATTAAGGGAAAATATCGCCGACGCCTCTATAGAGTAGGGGCGCTCCTCGTGGGCGCCAGTTGTACGGCCGCGCTAAGACGATGGTCGTGCTGAATAGGCACGACACTTAGTCGCCGCTTCGCTCCGCTCGAAACGCGGCGACTACGGGCGCCCACAAGGCGCCTACAATAAAAAAGAAATTTCTATCGTATGGATTTAGAAAAGCATTTCCTGCTGATCTCGTTTGATTTTGAAAAACGGTTTTTGAACCGAGAATAAATTGTGGATATCTTGGAAGGTTTTGATGTTCCTGGCTTCCGCGATGCCCAATAAACGGTTGAGAATCCCGCAAGTCAGCTGCACATCGGCAAGGGCCCGGTGGGTCTCCGCGACTTTGACGCCCAAGGCCACGGCAATGGATTGCAAACGGAAACTCCCCAAGTGCGGCATCAGGGTCTTTGCCATTTTCAGCGTGTCGAACGCCGGGGTCTCGTCTTTCAGCTTGCGGCCCATCAGGGATAGTTGATAGCAGACAAAATCCAGATCGAATTTCACATTGTGGCCGGCCAAACACGCTCCGCCGATGAACTCGGCGAATTTCGGCAAAAAATCTTCCGCAACCGGCGCGCCGTCCAGCATATCCACTGTGATATTATTGACCCGTTGGGCTTCAATGGGAAGATCGCGCTGGGGATTGATGAACGAACTGATCGTTTCCACGATTTTTCCGTTTTTCATTTTAATGCCCGCGATTTCAATGATCCGGTCGCCCCGTTCCGGGAAAAGGCCGGTTGTCTCGACGTCAAACACCACGAATTCCGTTTCTGTCGCTTTCATTCCATATCCTTTTGTGATTCGAAATTATATGTTAAATGTTGCCGGGGCGACCGTTATCCTTACGCAACCCGATGACGTTTACGTGTCGGGGCGCCCCTGGTTGGGGCCGGCGTGCTGGCGCGACCGCACACCGGGCGCCCACGAGCCTGCCTGCCGAAGGCAGGGGGCGCCCCTACAGCTTCTTATACACGCAGTCCTGATCTCCGGGCCAGGATTTATGCAAAATCTCTCTTAAGGGAACGCAATTGATTTCGATTCCGCTTTTCGTCCGATGCAGACCGAACCGGTTGGCATAAACCGCGCATTGATACCGGCCGTCATTGCCGGCGATTAGACACTCGCACGGATCTCCCTCCACACTGCCGCAGCACGCGCCGCAACGCCGGCATTGTTCTTCCCAAACCGCGGACTGTCTAACTTGATAAATCTGATACTGTTCTTCGTCGGACATGATTGGATTAAAACTTATAATTCACACTCGCCGCGTAAGCAACAGAGTCAACCCATTGGGTTTCCAGATTCAGCCAAACGCGTTTCGTTAAAACGATATCCGTGCCCGCGATCACCCCTACCCCGTATTCCGATTTGATCCGATTGCGTTCGGTGTCCACCCAGCGGATTTCATCCATCCGCGACAACTTGAAACCGGCATACGGAGTCAATTTTCCGATATCATGCGAAATCAACGCGGAGAATTGCCAATCATCCAGCACCGCTTTGGTTTTCTTGCCATTGTCGACGCTGACCGAGTAAGGATGAATGCTGATATGCTGAAATCCGGCCACCGCCCGGGTTTTCCCGTCATCGAAAAATTTAACGCGGAATCCATACCCCCCGCCGAGAAAAGTCGGATAAGTAATGTCATCGGCGCTGAGCCGCGATTCATAAATATTGCCGACCCCGCCTTTCAAATCCAATGACAGCCAATCCAACACGCCGTAAGACAGCAAAACAAATTCCTGCCGGCTGTGCATGGCGTCATTCGGGTCGGCTAAATCCCGTTCGGAAACAATATACGTTTGCAGACCTGCCGCCAATTTCCCTTTCTCCGGCATTCGCGTGCCATAAGCCGGCGCGGACCAACCGGGGTTGGCGAAACAAAAAATTATAACCGAAATCATTCCAAGAAACAAAGTCGTATTCGGCCCGAGTGATTTTATCATAGCGCTCCTTATCTTATTTTTCTTCCGGCCTACCCAAGCGTTGACGCGCTTCATTACGGACATTTTTAATAGAATCGTTTGCCGCAATCTGGGCCAATTTTCTTTTATTGATAAGCTTACGCACCGCGGTTCGCCGGACTTCCGGATTGGGATCTTGAATTGCAATCTGCGCCAGAAGATTCTGATCCGCCAGATGAGAAACTGCAGCCGCCCGGGCCTCGTCATCCGGCGCGTCAACCGCAACCTTGGCTATAAGGGTTTGATCTTTCAGATTGGCGGCCGCTGTGCGGCGAACCCACGAATCCGGATCTTTCAAAGCAATTCCGGCTAAAACATTTTGATCAGTCAGTTTGACAACCGCGTCGCAGCGGACAAAATCATCCGGATCATCGACTGCCACGCGCGACAACAATTTTTGATCGGTGATGTTTTTAACAGCTTCACACCGCACACTAATCGACTGATCGGCAATAACAACTTGAGATAAGACGTTTTGATCGGAAAGATTCTTGACAGCCGCGAGTCGAACTTCTTTATCCGGATCGGTAAGCGTAATTTTGCCTAAAAGATTTTGATCCGTCAGCTTCGCGGCCACCGCGGCCCGCACGGCCGGGTCTTGGCTGGCTTGGATAACTTTAGCCAACCGCGCCTGATCTACGAGATTCTTGACCGCCTTGCGCCGGGTACTCTCATCCGTATCATTGATGGCAATCTGAGCCAACAAATCCTGATCCGTGATCGTTTCCACAACCATAAAACGCGCGAAATCATCATGGGCTTCGTGATAAATGCGCGCCAATAACTGTTGATCCGAAATTTTTTTCAAAGCTTCAATGATCACGCCGTTTTTATCATCTTTCATTGCAATGACAATGTCCGCCAACAATTTTTGATCTGTCAAAACCTTGATGGCCGCTTCGCTGACATCAGGATTTTTATCGTTGATCGCGATTTTACCCGCGAGGTTCTGATCAGTGAGATATCCGCCCGCGGTCATCCGAACCGCCGGATCGGCATCCGTTTGCGCTATTTTAGACAAAAATTCCTGGTTCACCGTGCCGCGGGAATCACCGGCAGAAAGCCGCGCCCCTTTGTCTTTCTCTAAATTGCTTTCCTGGTTCATCAGTTTTTTAATTGCGGCGACGCGGACGATCGGCATTTGATCTTCCACAGTGATCCGGCGGAGTAAATCCGGAATAGAAATTTGCTCCACTGCCGCCTGCCGCAATTCCGCGATCTTGCCTTGAGTAGCCAATGCAATCAATTCATTTTCGGAACACCGCGTTTTCTGAAGTAAATCAGCGATCAACTCCGCAATCGGCATATCGGCGGGCAAATACGAACGTCCGCTTGCGTTAAACGACAAAAGCTGTGGAAAAAACGTTTTCCAGGTAACGGAAATGGTCTGCGGTTTTTTATCTGTTGGCTCCACCCAATCGAGCGCTACGGAAACTTGTTCGCCGTAGGCTTGGCAAGCATTTCGATAATCAACCGGCCCGATACGCTCGGCATCAATTGTGACTTTTATCGGCTCGATTTTTTTCAAATAAGCAACTTCTCTGATCGCTTGACGCAGGCGGATGATCCGTAATAAATTATCATCGGATTTCCATTCTCCGGCCAATTTTTCGTCCCAGGAATCTAATTGATACGCCGCAAACCGGCCGACAATCTCATTAGGATATTCCTTAATGATTTGAATCAGCGTCTCGCGATCCTTGATTTTCTTCAGCGCTTTCAAACGGCCGTTGATATCAAGACCGGCTGCCCAAAATTCCTCCTTGGCTTGGGCATCCGGGTTTTGCGCTGTTGTTTCCAAGACCGGAAGCTCCGGGGCAGCGCTCTTGACAGTCGCGAGCCTACTCAACGCCTTAAGCGCCCCTTCCCGCATATTTGGATTTTTAAGCATCCCCGCCAAAATTGCTTTTGCCGGTTCCCCCAACTGGGCGCAGCCGGCGATATCATCCTTTGCCAAAAGATACGCCAAGCGTTCATCCATGGTTGAAGGCGACCAATGCCATTTATCCAAAGCCGCGACCGCTGTTAACCGGATATCTGGTTGGTCTTGCAGTAATCCCAGCAACTGAATGTAACCTTCTTTATTACCCTGCGCTATTAGTGCGTCGGCGCTGTCGACCAAACCGGAATGTTGTTGTCGGTAGAGTTCTTGAAAAGCCACCCGGACCAGATGAGCCTTGGATGCAGCGATCTCCGGCATTTTAATCGAAAGACGGGCCGAGGTGTCTTTACATAACATCTCTTTAAAGTTAAACGAGGCGGCAACTTCGACATCAAACGTTCGTTCATTTTCAAGCGTCACCGGATCAATCAACATCAAAGTTTTTCCGGAATCCAGCAAGCGTAGAGCCGCATCCCTGTCTGGCGGCGGCATCATATTTGGCAAACCTATGTCCAGCTTGATATTGGTCGCGACTCCGATCCGGCCATCTGCCATTTTTTTCACAAAACCAATCGTATCAAAACCCGGCACAAAAAATGTTTTGTCAACGGTAAAAGTAAACCGCGAATCCGGGGAATCGGTTTTCTGGTCGTTGCCCGCCCATGAAAAAACCGCCGCTCCCAAAACCAACAGGATCAAAAAATGAATTGATAACCATTGTTTTGTCCGTTGCCTGCCGCGCATATAGCTCCTTTCAAAACTATTCCTTAACGATCTTCCGGAATGCCCAAACGTTCGCGCGATAGATTATGAATCGCATCATCCTGATCTTCCAAATATATTTTAGCCAATAGAGCCGGGTCAGACACTTTCTCAACCGCGGCCAAACGCACCAATGAAGACCGGTCTTCCAAAGCGATTTTGCTTATAATCTCCGGGGCGTTTAATCCTGCAACCGCGGCCCAGCGCAATTCCGGAACAATGCTTTGCGTCGCCAAAAATGACAATTCGTTTTCGGAACAAGAAAGCCGCGACAAAAGTTTGGCCATGTACTTATGCATCGGTATGTCCGCTGACCACAGCAAAACATCCTTTGATCCGCCGGACGTCTCAATCGACCGCGGAAAATCGGTTTCCCATGATTCCCGGACCTCCTGATTCGACTTGGTCTTGAGTCCAGACCATGTCACCGAAATGTCAACCTGTTCACCGTATTCGGAAAACGACACTCCCCTCCCGGAATAATAGACCGGACCCAACCTTTTCGCCTGAACAACCACCTTCATATTTTTCAAATTTTTGAGCTTTTCAAGCTCTTTCCCGGCCCGGCGCAACCGAAGGATTTTTCCCGGGTTATCATGATAATCATCCCATCTTTCCGGTAAATCATCCGGCGATTCAATCCGATAGGCCGCGAACTGCCGAATCACCGCGTCAACGCCGTTACCTTGAACGATCTTGGCCAAAAGCGGTTGATCCGTGAGTTTGTTAAACGCCGTGAAACGAACATCCGGGTCCGAGTCTTCAACCGCGCGTTTCGCCAATAAATTTTGATCCGCTATCTGCTCGACAGCGGCTGACCGGACCAGGGCTTGTTCGTCTTTCACCGCGATTTCCGCTAATTGGGTTGGAGACGCTTCCTGCCGCACAGCGGCAATCCGGTTTTGGCTGTCCGGATATTTCGCCAAATATGCTTCATAAGCCTTAGTATCCGCCGCGAAAATACCCTTTGCGTAAAAAAGCCCCGTGAGCACGATCATCATTACTTTAAGCATTACGGTCTTTTTCAGTTTCGACATTTTTTCCCGGCGGTTAATCACAACATTCTCTCGCTTATTTTGTTGATTTTAGGGTTCTGATGAACTCATTCAAGATTTTTAAAAATTTGGCGTTCACTTTCTCACCTTTAATATCACAAAATTTTCGGCCATTCCGGTAAACCACAGCCGAAGGTTTCTCCTGTCGTCCCGGAAGGCTGATGCCAATGTCGGCGTGACAACTTTCGCCGGGGCCGTTGACCACACAGCCCATGACCGCGATTTTCAACCGCTCGACTCCGGGAACATTTTTTTTCCAGCGCGGCATTTGGGCCGACACAAACGCCCGCACGTCCGCAGCCAAACGCTGAAACTCCTCTCCGGAAGTCCGGCCGCAGCCCGGACAGCTGATGACTTGCGGCATAAAATCCCGCAAACCCAAGGATTGCAATAAATGCCGGGCCACCTCAACTTCCCGGGCCCGTTTCACACCGGGTTCCGGCGTGAGCGAAACCCGAATCGTATCACCGATCCCCTGCCCCAAGAGCAAACTCAAGGCCGCGCTGCTCGCCACCACTCCGGGAAGACCGCCGCCCGCTTCGGTCAGGCCCAAGTGCAAAACATAATCGCATTGGTTGGCCAATTGTTCATACACTTCAACCATATCCCGGACCGTCGACATTTTAACGCTCAATACGATTTGGGATTTTTTCAGCCCCAATTTTTCCGCAAAGGCCGCGCTGTCCAAAGCGCTTTTGATCATGGCTTGACTGATAATTTTTTTCGGCGTCTGGCGCTTGGTCCGGCGCGTCATTGCGGCGAGCAGATCCGGGTCTAATGATCCGCTGTTCACCCCGATGCGTACCGGCTTGTCATATTCAAGGGCCAGCTTAATAAATGTTTCAAAATGCGCGTCATGTCTGGAGCCCCGTCCGACATTGCCGGGATTGATCCGGTATTTATCCAAAGCCCGGGCGCATTCGGGAAAACTGTTTAATAAAACGTGGCCGTTAAAATGAAAATCGCCGATGATCGGCGTGGAAATCCCTTGATCCCGCAGCCGCGCCACAATCAACGGCACTGCTTGGGCCGCGGCTTCGTCATTCACAGTCCAACGCACCAAGTCCGCGCCGGCATCCGACAATTCCCGAGTCTGGCGGAATGTCGCTTCCTGATCTGCCGTCAAGGTGTTGGTCATCGATTGAACTGCGATGAGATGACTAGAGCCTAAAAACAAGCCGCCAATCTTAACGGAAGGCGTTTTTCGACGTACTAAACCCGTCATATTTCTTTTACTCTCTGAATTCACGTGTTATACTTTTGACGTTGTGGTTTATTATAAATAAGGTTTTCGCATAATTCAATTCAAACCTTCAATCTCGTCTACCCCATGGAAGTATATTTAGCTAAAACCCAAGGGTTCTGCGCCGGCGTGACCTACGCAATTGCCATCGTGGAATCAACGCTCCAACGTTATGGCGCGCCATTGTATGTTTATCACGAAATCGTGCACAACACGCGCGTGGTCGGAGAATTCCGCAAGCGCGGCGTGATTTTCGTCGAAGATGTGGACACTGTGCCGCTCGGCGCGCGTTTAATTTTCAGCGCCCATGGTGTCTCCCCCGTGGAAATCATCCGCGCCGAAAAACGGCAATTACATATTTTTGACGCCACCTGCCCTTTAGTCGCCAAAGTGCACGAAGAAGCGGTGCGTTTTTCCCAACAGGGCTGTGAAGTCATTTTGATCGGCCACAAAGGCCATCAGGAAATCATCGGCACATCGGGATACATTGACCCTCGGCATTTGCACATTATTGAAAACGAAGACGACTTGGAGCTCTTAACCATCGAACGCAACGCGAAAGTCGCGTATTTGACCCAAACCACACTGGCTGTGGATGAAACTAAAAAAATCGTCGACCGATTAAAACAAAAATTTCCAAACTGCTTGCCGCGGCCGTTGTCGGATTTATGTTACGCCACCCAAAACCGTCAGGACGCGGTGAAAGAATTGGCAACCAGCTGCGATATCATTATCATCTGCGGCTCAGCCAACAGCTCCAACAGCAACCGCCTGCGCGAGACCGGCGCCAAAACCGGCGTCGAAAGCTATATAATCGACAATGCCCAAGAATTGGACTTAACTTTGTTAAAACACAAACGGGCTATCGGTATAAGTTCCGGGGCATCTGTCCCCCGCGACATTGTCGATGAAGTCGTGCAAAAAATCAAAATATTATTTCCCGCGGCGCAAATTTACACGTTTCCTGACCCGGAAAAAAATATCGTTTTCAAACTGCCGGAGATTTAATGGATTATTCGCTTTTGCAACAACAAAACATCTCTTACCGCGTCAGCGCCCGGCTCGCCGATTACACGACCTTCCGTTTAGGCGGACCGTGCCGTTGCCTGATTTTTTGCGCTACTCCTGAAGAATTAAAAACCGCGTTTTCCCTTTTTACCCCAGCCTCTGAAACCCTTTTGGTCATCGGCGGCGGCTCCAACATCGTAGTCGCGGATCAAGGAGTCGATGCTATCGTTATCCGTTACGCCACGGAAACTCCCCGGATTCAAAGGAACGGGACCCGGGTTTCCGTATCCGCGGCCACCTATCTGGACGAACTCGTCAGCTACGCCGCCCAACAGGGGCTATCCGGACTCAATTTTGCCTCCGGCATTCCCGGCACTGTCGGCGGAGCTGTGGCAGGAAACGCGGGCGCCTTTGGCCGGCAAATCGGCGATGCAGTCGGCTCCGCAGTAGTATTGCGCCCAGATAGTCAAACCCGGCAAATCTCGCGCGAAGTGATGGGTTTTGCTTACCGCGATTCGATTTTTAAAAAATCCCGCGACATCATCCTGACCGTTGATTTTAATCTCTCTCCGGAAGATCCAAGAATTTTACAAAAAGAACGGGCGGACATTTTAAACCTGCGCCGCGAAAAACACCCTGACTGGCGGCAAATCCCTTCTGCCGGCAGCTTTTTTCGTAATATCGAGCCTAGCTCGCAAGCCGGGCGGCGGCAGTCCGCCGGATGGTTTTTGGAACAAGCCGGAGCGAAAGAACTGAATATCAATGGCGGACGCGCTTTTGCCAAACACGCTAATATCCTCATCAAGGCCCCTCAGACAACCGCGCAAGACATTCATGACCTCTCTTTACGCCTGCAGGACCTTGTAGTAAAGAAATTCAAATTAAAGCTTGAACGTGAGGTGCTGTTTGTTGGACAATTCAAAGGAAAACCGCCAACCGCCGGACTGCTTTGGTAAACCCCGGCTGGAATAAAGAAAACTATGGGAAAAAATATCCTAATTTTTGATTTTGACGGCACCATCGCCGATTCTTTCCATCACATCCTACGCATCAGCGATGTCTTGGCCGAAGAATTTCGTTTTCTGAAGGTTAAACCGGAAGAAGTGGAACAGATGAAGGACATGAACCTCTGGCAGGTCATCGAGCACCTGCGCGTTCCAATCTTCAAAGTTCCCATTATCTTGTCCCGCGCCAAAATTCTGGTGGCTCACGGCATCCTGTCGATCGATACTGTAGATGGGCTAAAAGAGGTTTTAGTCAAAATTAAAGACGCCGGAATCCCTATGGGCATTCTCACCTCCAATTCACCCAAAAACGTCCATCGTTTTTTAGAGAATCATAAACTTAATCTTTTTGACTTTGTCAATGAGGCTTTTCAATTGTGGGGAAAAAACCACTGCATCAAACGCCTGATGGAAGAAAAAAAGTTCAACCCGGCTGACGTGATTTATATCGGAGATGAAATTCGCGATATCGAAGCCGCGCAAAAAATCCGCATCCGCTCGGCGGCAGTCACTTGGGGCTACAATTCCGGCCGCGCCTTAGCCGCGTTAAAACCGAATTATCTGATCAACACTCCGGAAGATTTACTCCAACTTACCCGGGATTAAAAAACATGAAACCGCTCATCCTTCCCGATTTCCGCACCTTGGCTGATCCAGAGAAAGCCAAAATCCTCCAGGGCTTTTTTAAAACCGGCCCCGGCGAATACGGCGAAGGCGACATTTTTTTAGGGATTACCGTCCCTAAAATCCGGGCCTTCGCGAAAACCCAAAAACCGCTTTCGCTCGAAGCCATCGCCTCTATGCTCTATAGCGTCTATCACGAAGAACGTCTTTTGGCGCTCATCTTGCTCGTGAATCGTTTCAAAAAATCGGACGAAACCGGCCGACAAATCATTTTTGATCTGTATGTGCGGCATACTCCGCGCATAAACAACTGGGATTTGGTTGATCTCAGCGCGCCATATATTGTCGGGCCGTTTCTGTTCAATCGTCCCCGGAAGGCGCTCTATGCCCTCGCCGATTCCGCCGACCTCTGGGAACGCCGCGTAGCTATAGTCGCGACCTTCGCGTTTATCCGGAACAATGATTTTACCGATACGCTTAAAATTGCCGCAAAACTGCTCAACGACAAGGCAGATCTCATTCATAAAGCGGTGGGCTGGATGCTGCGGGAGGTTGGAAAGCGGGACCAAAAAATCCTGGAAGATTTCTTAAAAACCCGTTACCTAAAAATGCCGCGCACCATGCTGCGCTACGCAATCGAGCGGTTTGAGGAAAAACACCGCCAAGCTTACCTGCAAAACAAGATTTAATCTCCACCACTTACGGATCTACTTAACCCTGAATTTTCACCACGATCTTCGGGTCGAACTTTTCCCGCAAGGTGTTTTGAATCGCGGACAACGTGCCCATGGCCGCGTGCGGACAACACCCGCAGGCGCCCTGATAATTGATCGTCAGGGTTTTATCCGCGTAGGACACAATTTTTAAGTCCCCGCCGTCGCGGTTTAACATCGGGCGAATTTCCTGATCTATGATTGTTTTAATTTTATCTAAGTCTGCCATAATATCCTCCATTTTTTAAACTACCCTGAAACAATTTTTTAGACTTATCTGCCTTGGGCGGCAAACCTCCTGCCATATTTTATCCGTACAACTTATCCCCTACTGCCCAGTTTTGGCCTTCCAATTCGTCAAAAACAATCTGCGTGACTTCTTTGGGTTTGTTCGCGACTTTCAGCATAGTTTCGGAAAATTCACTGGCGATTTTTTGTTTTTGTTCTCGTGACAACTTCCCAATGAGCCGAACATTAATATAAGGCATGGATCTCTCTCCTTTGTTTAACCGATCAAACCCGCGACCTTTTTCGCGATAGCCAAACAGGCCGTTAATCCCGGCGATTCGATGCCGATCAAATTGACAAATCCCGAAAAACCGTTGTCCGTTTCTTCCTGGATCAAAAAATCTTTCACCGCTTCTCCCGGACCTTGCAATTTGGGCCGCATCCCGGCGGAGTCCGGCGTAAGATCGTCAAATTCAATAAACGGCAAAAAAGATTTTACGCTTTCGTAAAAATCTTTTTGCTTGGCTGGATCAACCGTATAATGAATTTCCTCCACATATTCCGTATCCGGTCCCAGCCGCATTTGCCCGGCAAAATCCAAAGTAGCGTGCGTGCCTAAGCCCACATGATTTTGGGTCGGCACCGGATAAATCAAATGACTCACCAGCTTCGCTTTCGCGGCGCTCACCCGGAAATAATCGCCTTTGCAAAATTTTAACTGATATTCCGGCTTCTGGATTCCGACCATAGCCGCGATCTTGTCCGAACTCAATCCTGCCGCGTTGATCACGATCCGTGAAAAAACCTTGTTCAAAGAGCTTGTCCCGTCATCCAAGGTGAGTTCATACCCTCCGTGAACCGGATCAATCTTGGTCACCGTTGTCCCATATATAATCATACCACCGCCGTCTTCACAGTGGTAGGCCAAACTTTTCATGAGCTGATGCGAATCAATGATGCCGGTGCTCGGCGAAAAAATCGCGGCTTGCGCCGCGACCTGCGGTTCGACTTCCTGAATTTCATTTTGCGAAACCGGCCGCAGATCTGCGACCCCATTGGCCTGACCGCGCTTTAAAATACTTTCCAACTCTCCGGTTTCTACGGCGTTGGTGGCCACAATATATTTCCCTATCCGTTTATGATCAACGCGAAACTTTTCGCAATATTCATAAAGCCTATGCCGGCCTTCCACGCAAAGCTTGGCTTTGAGCGTTCCTGCCGGATAATAAATCCCGGCGTGAATGACTTCACTGTTGCGCGAACTCGTCTCCTGGCCAAACGACAAATGCCGCTCAATGACCAAAACATCCGGACGTGTTTGCGCCAGTTCTGCGGCAATAGCGAGACCGACCACCCCCGCGCCGATTATAGTAATATTCACGTTTTCCATATTTATTTTTCGAGAACAAACAATCCGACTTTGGCAAACAAATTGGGCATAACAAAAATGCGGTGGTTGGTCGAAATTCCGCGCGCCTCTATGATTTTAATTTTCTCCTGGCGGCAAAAAGCCCGGAAATCTTTCAGGCTTAAAAAACTTAAGTTCGGCGTGTCATACCACTGAAACGGCAATTCTTTCGTTACCGGCACCCGGCCGCGAAAAAATAGCTGCAACCGGGCGCTGATATGGCAAAAATTTGGAATAACCACGACAATTTTTTTGCCAATGCGCAAGCTCTCCAAAATCACTTCCCGCGGGTTCATTACCTGCTGAATCGTTTCGCTTAAAATCACATAATCAAACCGTTTCGAAGAATAATCAGCGAGCCCGGTGTCGATATTGCCGTGCGACACTGCCAAACCTTTTGCCACGCATTGATAAATCGCTTTCTCATCAATCTCGATCCCCGTGCCAGTGCATTGCTTGTATCGGATCAGCAAAGATAACAATGTTCCATCGCCACACCCCAGATCAAGGACTTTGGATTTCTCCGCGACTAAATCAACAATAGTGCGAAAAATCAAATTTACCTGCATCAGATCAGTGACTAAGGGAGTTTTTTCAGCCACGGGCGGAGTCTCCTTGCATACGGTTTAAAAAGTGAGAAATGATTTGCGCTTGCCCTTCCACCTCCACTAAAAACGCGTCGTGACCATAATCCGACTGAATTTCAATAAACGAAACATCAACATCATTGGTTTTAAGCGCCTTGACGATTTCCTTGGTTTGATACGGCGGATAAAGCCAATCCGAGGTAAAGGCGATCACCAAAAAGCTCGACTGAACTGTCTCAAACACTTTAACCAGATCATCTTCCGCCGTCAGATCAAAATAATCCAAGGCCTTGGAAAGATATAGCCAGGAATTAGCGTCAAACCGCTGCACAAAACTGTCGCCGCGGTATTTCAAATAATTTTCGACCTCGAAGTCCAAAGAAAAATCATATCCCAGCCGCTCTTTGCTGATCAATTTACGGCCGAATTTCTCCTGCATGGATTTGTCGCTCATATATGTAATGTGACCCATCATCCGCGCTAACGCCAGCCCCCGGGCTGGAATTGTTTTGCCATAATAATCCCCGCCATTCCAGTCGGGATCGGACATGATCGCTTGGCGCGCCACAACATTGAACGCGATCTGCTGCGCCGAATGCCGCACGCCGGCCGCGATTACAATCGAAGATCGGACGCGTTCGGGATAAAGCACTGACCATTTCAAGGCCTGAAATCCGCCCATGGACCCGCCAGCCACGCATAACAATTGATCAATGCCCAAGTGATCAATGAGCTGGCGCTGTGCGACCACCATGTCCCTTATCGATATTACCGGAAATGCCAGCCCATATGGCTTGCCGGTATTAGGATTAATCGACGCTGGTCCAGTGCTTCCCTTGCAGCTGCCGAGCACGTTAGAGCAGATTATAAAATATTTATCGGTATCAAAGGCCTTGCCCGGCCCGACCATATTGTCCCACCAACCGGGTTTGGTTGACCCCGGATGGAATCCGGTCACATGGGCGTCTCCGGTTAAGGCATGTAAAATAAGAATGGCATTGGATTTAGCAGCGTTGAGTTTGCCCGTGGTTTCATAAGCGAGAGTGACAGGCCCGATTTTGACGCCGCTTTTTAAGACGAGCTCATTGGGCGGCTCGGCAAAAGTAAAATATTGGGTTTCGACGTAATCGACCGGATTTTGTTCCATTTAACAGCCAACATCTCCTCTCGGCAAACCATAAGAAAGGGAATTGTAAAACGGTGATAATATACAACAAATGCGGGCGGCAATCAATCATTAAAACAATCACCGCCTCCCCTTTTAAGACAGGCGCAGAAGCTCTGGTAAATTTACCAAGAACCTGTCACCCGGGAGGCCAGAGCACTGCGGCAGGACAAGAAAATTCCTTCTAACGGCACGAAACAAGTTGCCGCAAACATTTACGGGTTTTGAATGTCCTTGATGATTTCATTTCCCGAAACCGTAGACACTTTCGATAAAAACAGCTCCTTGTCTCGTAGGAATTCATCCGCAACATGAACTTTGCAATCCGCATCCATCTTTAATCCCGTCAAAAAATTGGATTTGGATTTTAACCCTGAGTAGTGAAAATTCCCCGCGTAAACAATCTTGCCGCCCACCACAGTAACTTTTTTCGGATCAAAAGAATAGGTTCTGACAATTGAGCCTGAGTTGACAATGACTTGCGGAGTGACTAAATAACGACCCGCCGGCCACTCGTCAGCGCGTAAATAGACTCTCTTATTATCGAGTATGGCGCCTTGGGCATCTAAAGTATTGTTCGGAGTCGCTCCCGCCTTTTTGTATCTTGCGGCAAAATTATCGTTCGCTTCAATGACAGGTTCAATATTGATCCAAGGCCGCATAAGAATGCTCATCGCCTTTTCATCGGCAGCATCATATGAAAAAGACAAAAGCAAGATCCCGTTCCCGGAGGTCGGGGGAAGCGAATAGTCTTTCGCGACCATGCGCGGTCCAAAAGCGCAGCCGGATAACATGAACAACATCCCGACAAAGAACGACGTTAAAAATTTCTTCTTCATCAATACTCCCTCCTTATATGTTTAAGATAACATTATTTTCTTTAACGCTTTTTTGCCAAAATTTTTTCTACTGTTTAGGCGTTGTAAAAATAAAATATACATCGTGTTCCCGCGTGCTTCCTGCCCCAACCGAGAGAATATCCGAGCTTGCCCAATTCGCCGACCCGCTAACCCGCACTGACCAATAATATGTATGATTGGGTTCCAATTTAATCTCAACACGATGCTCCGGGCCGGAAATATTTTCACGGTAATAGATCCGATTATCCCGAAATATGCCGGAAGCCGTCACCAGTGTCTCCCAGATACCCACATCATAATGGGAACCCTTATTGACTTTGCGATCATTCCACCGCAGTATGGGCTGAAGTGATTCGGTATCCGCGGATACAGAACCAATTTTCGGCGTGACGGGTTCAATGTCAGTGTATTTGATGAATGTACAGCCAGAATAAAAAACCGCTGTAAACAAAAATAAAATCATTGTCCGCATCACGCGGGAAAAAGTAATCCTTTTTTGCATAGTATAGTCTACCATTTACCATAAAAAATGGTCAACGCCTATTTAACCTATCTCTGGGAATGATACCATAGATCCTTACCCCCTATTCCCTGGGGGGGCGAAAAAAATTTTAATCATCAAAGCCGATATCTTTGAGGAGCTCCGGGCTCGATATGAAGCATTTTGCCGGGGTCATATAGGT
>JADFXQ010000110.1 GCA_015233495.1 Candidatus Omnitrophota bacterium
TGAAGAAGAAATCAAGTCCATTGTCAGCCTGCAGGCCGGCCGGCATACGCCTTTTTCCCGGGAAGAGATTCAAGTCGGATATATTCATATCGGCGTTTATAAGAGCAATTACACGAAAATTCTTCTGGTTATCGCGAATAAAAATGTGATCAAACAGCAGTTGAGCGTTTTTGACCGGGCAGGTTTACGAGTCAAACGCGTGCTGTTTTCGGCCGAGGGGATCGCGGCGTTTTACACCGCGGGCTTGAATTTAAAAAACGAGAAAGATCGTGGTCATGCCTAAGGAAAAAATCACCAGAGCGGCCATCATTTCAACAAAGGTTATGCCGCGGCGGCAAGACAATAATTGAGGCAGGGGCAGCGATTTATTCCCAATTTTTAATATCATCGTCGGGAGACGAGGCGTCGCGGCCTTTGGAATAAAGATCATAGTCGGGACGGTGCTTGCCCGGCGATTCATAAACATACGGGTTCCCCCAAGGATCAACCGGGTCTTTTTCGATATAAGGGCCATTCCAATTCCGCGGGGTCGGCGGCGCAGCCGGACGGACGCGCAAGGCCTCTAAGCCTTGCGTTGTCGTTGGAAAAAATCCGTTATCCAATTCAAACAGCCGCAGGGCCGTAGCCAGGTTGCCTTCAATATCCGATTTGGCTACGGAAACCTTGGCCTGATCAGACCGGCCGACCAAACGCGGCACCACCATCGCCGACAAAGCGGCAATGATAATCACCACCAGCATGATTTCGATCAAGGTAAAACCTCGACGGCAGCAGATAAAAAATTTCATAGCTCCTCCTTAAAAAAATACGATACCGATCCGCAAAAAGCTCCGGGGATTTCCGATTCTGTTTTTTATCTTACTATAACTCATTTTTCTTGTATAGAACTTAACTGTTTTTTTCCGCGCGCCGCGATTACCGCCTCCCGCGTCGCCACCAAATCCACCTCTAAATTTAAAAAATTTTTCACGACCACGTCCCCCGCCTTGACCGGATGATCCAGCGTGATGGTCTTCACCGCGTCCATTGCCGCGAAAATCCGCGCTTTCGGGATAGGCTGCGCCGTGCGCACCGGAACCAATTTGAGATCCAAGCCCCGAGTCAAGACAACTGTCGTCAAGACCCGCTGCGGATTTTGCAGTTCGGCCTTCCCATAGGCTTCACCCTTGGGGCACTGGTTTCCCGTGACTTTGATCACGCGGCCCTGGTCATCCGTTTCCACCCAGAGTTTGCAACCGCGCGGGCATTCGATACAAGTTAAGGTTTTTAGCATGGTTTTTTATACCCGCAAATATTCCGCTGCCTGTTGGCCGGCTTTTTCACTGTCCCGCGTCACCGTATCAGCGAGATCATAAACTTGAAAGGCATTGCCGCAGACAAACAAACCCGGGATTGAAGTGTGATTCAGTTGTGCCGATACCGGGCGATTCGTCGCCGGGTCAACGGCCGCCCCAGCCATTTCAATCAATTCATTCTCCGGGATCAACCCGGCGGAAATCAACACCGTGTCGCAAGGCAACGAAAGTGTCGTCTGCGGTAAATCGGCGAGGTTGTCATCTACTTTGACAATATCCACTTTAGCGACTCTGTCGCGGCCATAAATCCGCGAAATGCGATGGCCTAAATAGAGCGGAATGTCAAAATCTTCCAGACATTGCACCACATTGCGCGTCAAACCTTTGCTTTGTTTATGAATTTCCACCACCGCTTGGACCCGGCCGCCTTCCAAAGTAAACCGCCGAGCCATGATCAACCCGATATCCCCGGAACCAACGATCACCGCAGCGCGGCCCGGCATTAGCCCTTCGATATTAACCAATTTTTGCGCTAAACCCGCGGGGAAAATCCCCGCAGGACGGGTTCCGGCGATATGCGCCATTTCCCGGGTGCGTTCGCGGCAGCCGGTCGCCATGATTAACGCCGAAGCTTGAATTTCCAACATCTGGCCGGGTTTAAGGACCGTCAAAACCTTTTCACGGTTCAAACGGATAACAAAGGTTTTTAAACTGATTTCCATCCCGTCTAACTTTTTTAACTTACGAATCATCCGGTCCGCATACTCCGGCCCGGTCAACATTTCTTTAAAATAACTCAACCCGAATCCGCTGTGAATGCATTGATTGAGAATAC
>JADFXQ010000111.1 GCA_015233495.1 Candidatus Omnitrophota bacterium
ATGGTGGCCGGCATTGTTCCGTGGTTGTTCAAAAATATTTTCGGCGAATATCATTTATGCCCAATTTGTCCGGCATATGCTGTCGACGAGTAGGGGCGCCCCTGGTGGGCGCCCGTCGTTGTGGCGCGCAATGACAACGGGCGCCCACCAGGGGCGCCCCTACTCAGGTATCAATCCGGCAAAAATGGTTGCAAGCTCATGTGTGCCAACCGGATTGGGAGATCTGACACCATTAATAGGAATGGCCTTAAAGTCGGAGTCTTACGTGATGCCCAAGAGGAGACAGGGAATCGATTATGCGGAATGTTCGAGATGGGGTTCGATGAGGCGGCTTTCGAACGCGGGCCGGAGACCTTCGATTTTTACGAAAATGACTGTTTCCCCGGCTTCTTGTATTTTCGACGCCAAGCCAAGATTATACGCGGACAGCTCGGGATTCGTTTCGAGAAGAAAAATAACTTCAGCGTCAGCCGGAATTTTTTGCGCGACATCCGGGCGTGATAGTAGATATCGCGAAAATTCGGTGGAAAGCTCCAGATTGGCTTCAAAGATTTCTTTTTCAGACATTTTTCAGTTCCTTGAACTGAATGTGTCTATGTCTTCTCCGGCAATCGGAAGTCAGACGGGCGACATATTCAATTTTATTGATCACCGTCCCCCTCCTTTTACTCAAGTTTACTATCCGCGAAAAGATATGTCAAGGCAAACAGGCATTGCATCGGGAGAAGTAAGAATAGGGGACAGCGCCCTATTTCCGCCGGAGGGAAAAATAGGGAGCTGTTCCTTATTGTTGAGCGCCGGTTCTCCGGTCACAGCTTCGATTTTGGGACGCGCGGCTTTGCGGCGGGAGTTTGCAGATGTGAAGTTGGAGATCGAACAGCTTGCCGAAGATTTGACGGCGCTGACGGATTATTTATATTGCCATGCGGTCATCCGCGGCCCGTCGGGGGAAATATTTGATGCCAGCCGGTTTTCTCTGATTCATATCGACGCGGGTTCCTGGGATTGGGCCGAGGGGATGACGGACGAAAATCTTGCCGCAGCCACGCAATTTTTATACGCACAAAAAATATTGCATTTCCCGCCGGAATCGATTCGTTCTCTGCTTAAAATTTACGCTTGCGCTTTGCGGCATTATTGGCATGCATTCAACGACCCGTCGATCTTTGACGTCAAAGACGCCGAACGGCTCGCGGTCAAAGCCTTGGTCCGGCTGTTGCGGCATCAAAAAGGCATTGCCGCGATTTTTGGGCCGCAAGGATACATGGGAATAGATCCATCAAAAATATCCTCATATTTCCTGGGAGCATCGAATGAGCTCGAGGTTTCATTTGATTCCAATCGATTCGACTTTGAAACATTTTTTCCCGGCGAGCCAGGTCAAAGAATGCTTGGCAAAAATGTTTTGGTCGTGGGCTGCGGAAATGACGGTCTGGTTTTTCGGGCTTTATTGGAAGGGGCAAACAAGGCGGTTGGGATCGATATCAATGGGGTCAAGATTACGCTTGCCAATTTGCTTGCCCCGGCTTTGCATCAGAGATCGATCCAAGAAGGTTTAATGCGGAGGTGTCCCAATATTAAGGTGTCTGATTCATGGTATCTGATCTATCAGTGTTTAATAGGAAAAATTCTCGGGGTGGGTCTCATCAACCGCCAGGAATATGATTTTATTCGATGCGATGCCCGCGATATGTTTATTGCAGAGGATGACTCGTTTGACATTGTGATTGTGCCTTATGCGCTGGCAGCGCTGACCGGCATCAATGATGGACCAGCGATTATGGACGTGGTGAAGGAAATCATGCGGGTCGTGAAATTGGGCGGCGAAATATGCATATACCCATTCAACACAAAGCAAGAAGCGGGTCGTCGTTATTTATCAATGTCTTTAGAAGTCTTCGTTCCTAAAATGATTTTGGCAGACGTGATGGCGCAGATGGAATCGCCAGGCGCTTATGGAAAAAGATTGATTGCTCTCCCTCCCCAAGGCCGGTGGCAAGTCAAAGCCGCCTCGCCGGTGGACGACACTGTTAGAGTGATGAACTTGTTGCGCAACGGAGAT
>JADFXQ010000011.1 GCA_015233495.1 Candidatus Omnitrophota bacterium
CCTTTCGGTTTTCATGCCCTCATTTTATCACAACCTCGCCGAGAAATTCGGCAAAATATCCATTTTGTCGTCGATATATTTTTTGCTTTTATTTTTCAAAAATGGCTAATTTCGCAACAGGCCCATATTCGAAAGTATAAAGATATTTTTATAGGGCACACGACAACCGAATTGTATCGGACCTTTGAGCCGATTCATGTCTGCAATATTTGGGATCTCGATACTGGCGCAGGCTGGTCAGGGAAGCTAACGATTATGAATGTAAAGACCAAAAAATACTATCAGTCAGATTTGTCGTCCAGTTTGTACGGAGGAACGCCGGATCGATTGAGGGTTGTATGAAGAACCTCAGGGTTGATTTGGGTATGCTAGAAATGGCTTTTGAAGATGCTGGTGGTGAACACCATCATGTACTCGATACGGAGACGGGCGAGTGTTTGATCGTTAGGGAATATGGAGAAGATGAAACAGAAATAGAAATTCAGCGGAGCTTGGACGGCGGCGAGGAACGTTATCTTATTGTGCCTTCAGCAGATTCTCACAACGCGTATGAAGATATAGAGGATTTTATTGGCACGGTAGAGGATAAGGTTTTTGCTGCACGTTTGTCCGGATCAATTCAGGGGCGAGGAGCATTTCGGCGTTTCAAGGATGTTCTTCGGGAGAATGGGGCCGAAGAGAAACGCTGGTTTGAATTTAAGCAGGAGAGAACACGAGCAAAGATGTGCGAATGGCTGGTGGCAAACGGAATAGAATTGATAAAGCCGGAAACTGCGCAATGAAGGCGCATCCTTATCCGATCATTCACATTATCGGTTTGCCTGGAGCGGGAAAGACAGCGCTGGGCCAACAGTTGAGTAAGAAGTTTGGCTTGCCGGTTTTTTATATCGGAACCTATCGGGCGCGGTATTCGCGGACTGCCATTGGAGAAGCTGACGCGTGGGTGGCCTTGTTCCGCGATCTTTCACGCCATGGATGGAAGAACTGCATTTTGGAAACAACGGGATTGAATTTTCGGGAAGGGTTCTTGCGGAAGGCATTGCCTTTGGGCCAGATGATGACGGTCAAGCTTGAGGCCTCGCGTAAGACGCTTCATAAGAGGATTCGTATGAAGAAAAAGAGTGAGCAGGGTGGCGAACATTGGATGGATGATGTCCGTGCGGTCATGGCGACATATCGCGAGGAGGGAATCCCGGCGGTTGTTGAGCGGTCACGTTCGGGAAATGGCGGCCATGTCTGGGTTTTCTTTAGTGAGGAGGTTCCGGCTGTTTTGGCGCGTAAATTAGGAAGCTCGTTGATTACCAAGACTATGTCCTGATCGCCCAGAACGAGAATATTAAGTTCATCCAGTCACAATTGGTTCTTAACCTTTTCTATTTATTCGGGTTGTTGCTTGAAGATGTTATTTGAAAAGTGGCGATCTGATGATAGAATAACCGAAATTGGGGATCCAGCCATAGGCGGACGTTGAGTTATAAAGAGGTAAGAATTTAGTATAAAAAAAGGAGAACAAAATGGAAGCAATCAAGAATGAATTAGTTGTTATGTTGAACCACGCTTTGGAGATGGAGCACGCGGCACGGATTCAATATTTGGCTCATGCGGAGCTGATCAAAGGGGTGAATGCCGAGCCAATTATTTCTCGGTTGAAAGAGATCGCGTCAGATGAGGCAAAACACGAAGATAAATTCCGCGATCTTATCGGGAGCTATCTTTGCGCAGAGCCGTCAATGGGGATCGCTAAGACGCATAAAGCTCAAGAAACGATGGAAATCTTAGAGATCAATTTGACAGGAGAGAAAGAAACGATCGATTTTTATAACACCATTTACAAGAAAGTCATCGAGAATAAGGGAAAGCTGGCGTATGTTTTTGAAACTCTGGAGCATGAGATTCGTCATGTGATTATCGAGGAACAACAGCATATTGCCGAATTATCCGTCTTACTCGGGAAGTGAAGATAGGGTAAATTTAACCAAAGGAGAAAAACATGAGCAATAAAATAAACGAAAAGACATCGGAACATATTCTTCCGCCCTTGCCCTATGCGGATAACGCCCTTGATCCCGTCATATCCGCGCGCACCATAAGCTTCCACTACGGTAAGCATCATAAAGCTTATGTTGATAATTTGAACAAGTTGATAGCGGGGACTGAATTCAGCAATCAGTCGTTGGAAAAGATTATTGCCCAGACAGCGGGTAAGGCAGATAAGACCGCGATTTTTAATAATGCCGCGCAAACCTGGAACCACACGTTTTATTGGAGCAGCTTAAAACCAAAGGGCGGCGGTGAACCTCCCGCAGAATTAAAGAAAAAGCTTGAAGCCTCTTTTGGCGCTGTGGACGTGTGCAAGAAGGAGTTGGCGACTGCGGCAACAAGTCAGTTTGGCAGCGGTTGGGCGTGGCTGGTGTTAGACGGCGCTAAGCTCAAAGTGGTTAAAACCAGTAATGCCGACGTGCCTTTGGCCCAGGGGATGAAGCCGCTGTTGAATATCGATGTTTGGGAACACGCCTATTATTTGGATTATCAGAATCGACGCATCGATTACGTCGGCGCTGTTCTCGACAAATTGATTAATTGGGATTTCGCGATGGAGAATCTGGGTTAATGAGGTTTAAGCAAGTATAAGGAGCGGATAGATGAAGAGCGATGGCCTCTTTTCAGAATTTCGTATTAAGAATATTACGTTCAAAAATCGTCTGGGCGTAGCGCCCATGACCCGCACGTCATCTTCCGCGGACGGGATTCCGCGACAAGACGTCTTGGATTTTTTGGTCCGGCGAGCAAAAAATGGCGCGGCTATTGTTTATACCGAGGCGATCGTGACTGACTATGAAAGCGCCCAAGGCTATCCGCGTCAATCGCGACTGACCACTCAACGCCAGATAGAAGCTTGGAAGCCGGTCGTTCAAGCGATTAAGAAAGAAGGCGCGGTCGCGATAATGCAAATGTTTCATTGTGGACGCGTGGCTACAACTGAGGTAAATCCGGCTAAACGTGTCATTGCGCCTAGCCGGTTGATTCCTCGTCAGAACAACCCTGCGAGCAAAGGTCCTTATCCGATTCCGGATGAGATTAGTCTTTTTGATATGCAGCATGTGCTTTTGGGATTTGTAGAAACAGCCAGAGGAGCGGTCGCTGCGGGCTTTGACGGCATCGAACTGCATTGTGCACATGGGTATCTCCTTAACGAGTTCCTGTCTATTTATTCGAATCAGCGCCGGGATAATTATGGGGGGTCGGTTGAAAACCGTTTTCGTTTCGTGCGCGAGGTCATTCAGGCGGTTCGAGAAGTCGTTCCTCAGGAGCGGTTATTTCTGGTAAGGATATCGAATTGGGGTGTTGTGGACATGGAGGTTGAGCTTTTTACTAAGTCGGAATACCAGGAGGTCATTCGGCTTTTTTCAAAGGAACCGATTGACGCCATTTCCGTATCCACCTACGACTATAAACAGAAGGTATTCGGCACTAACCAGAACATGGCGCAAATAACTCGAGAAGTTACCTCTCTGCCGATTTTGATCTGCGGCAAGGTTTATGATCGTTCCTCGGCGGAAGAAGCGCTGGCGGATGCAGACCTGGTTCTTTCCGCTAAATCGATATTACTGAATCCTCAATGGGTCGAAGACGTCCGTAACGGCAATCCTATGCCTGCCAGGAAATCGGAAGAGGCGAACATTGCCTATACCGAAACTCTGCTGATGTAAGAAAGGACGGCTTAATGAGGAAGATTAGAACAATAGGAAAAATTTTGAAGAGCAAGCCTACCATCGAAGACGCTATGGATGCTGCAGCACTTGCTTCTATCAAGATCGCTTTTTTCGACGCCAAGCCCTATGACATCGAGTCTTTTGAAAAGGCAACAAATAATTCCGGTTTCAAAATTACATTTTTTAAGAGTCATCTGACAACGGAGACTGCTGCTTTGACCCAGGGTTTTCAGGTTGTTTGTGTTTTTGTTAACGATATTATAAATAAAGATGTGATCGAGATTTTAGAACGTAATGGTATTGCCCTTATTGCGCTTCGCGCGGCCGGCTACAACAACATTGACTTGAAAACGATCTTTAAAAAGATCCATGTGGTCCGTGTCCCGGCATATTCTCCTTATGCTGTAGCCGAGCATGCTGTCGCGCTTATGCTGTCTTTGAACCGCAAAGTTCACCGGGCCTATTACCGGACCCGGGATAATAATTTTACTTTGAATGGATTACTGGGATTTGATATGTTTGGCAAGACAGCCGGGATTATCGGCACGGGTAAGATCGGCAAGGTGATGATCGGGATATTAAAAGGATTTGGGATGCGGGTTTTGGCTTATGATTCCTTCCCGGATAAAGAGTATCAGAAGAACGCCGGATTCGAGTATGTTGCTCTGGATGCGCTCTATCGGGAATCGGATATTATTTCCCTGCATTGTCCGCTGACGAAGGCAACTTACCATCTGATCAATGAAGCATCTATTGCCAAAATGAAGCCCGGGATAATGATTATCAACACCGGACGCGGCATGCTAATTGATTCCAAGGCCTTAATTGCCGGGTTAAAAATCGGCAGGGTCGGCTTCGCTGGTTTGGATGTTTATGAGGAAGAAAGTGACTATTTTTTCGAGGATTTCTCGAATAAAGTAATTACCGATGATGTGTTTGCCCGACTGCTCTCGTTTAATAATGTTTTAGTCACTTCTCATCAGGGGTTCTTTACGCAAGAAGCCCTGCGGAACATTGCTGACACGACACTGGAGAACATTCGGGAGTTTTTCACGGAAAAGAAAATCCCCAATGAGATCTGCTACCAGTGTAGTATTAATTCATGTCAGCGGAATACTACAGGAAAATGTTTTTGAAAAAGACGAACCCTGCGTTATTGTAGAAAAATTCCCCAGAGCAAAGACATTCGGTTAAACCGCGGCCCAGTGATGGCTGTCGCTTTAGAAAATTTTTAAAAAGCGGCTTTTTTTGCTGTCTTTAATAGATAAAATAATCTAACAAATTTTTTACGAGTTAATTTAAGGAGCCAAAATTATGTTCGGTCCGATATTATTTTTTGCGCTGTTTGTTGGGGCATTGGCGGGGATGAAAAAATGGAAGCGACCGGTTTTTCTCTGCTTGGCGGCTATCGGATTTTTTGGTTTTATCGTGGAATCCTTGATTTTGGTTTTTTTTATGCTGCAAATTTTTCAGGGGAATTGTTATTTTTTACTGGGCAAGAGCCGGTTTTATGACGTGTTGATCAAGGCGCGTTTGATGTACAGCGTATATTATGCGCAAGATAAAAAATTTTTTATTTATCAGGTGAACAATGACTTGGGATACACCGTGGGCAAAAATAAAAATACCGGGGTTTATGCCACTAACGCCGACAGCGTTCGCGCTGACCGGGAATATGCCATCATTCCGGATGAAAACACATTAAGAATCGCCGCGTTCGGAGATTCGTACGTTTTTTGCGACGATGAAAAAAACGCCGATACTTGGCCGTATCGCTTGGAAAAATCTGCCTCCCGGCTGGAGGTTCTGAACTTTGGCGTCTCCGGTTATGGGTTTGCGCAAAGTTATCTGCGTTATCTCAAAGATGGTTTAAAATATCATCCGGATATCATCACGATCAATTATTTGGAACAAACGAGCCGGGATTTTCTTTCGGCGAAAGACATTGTTACTTCGAATAATCTGCGGCTAGCACACCTTTACCGGCCGCTTTTAGGCTGGCGGGATGGATGTGTCACGACAGAACCCATGACGCCTTATAAATTGTTTGATCCCGAATTTCGGCGCGATCATATTTTTAACGAAGCGCGGTTCGAGGTTGAGACGCGCTGGCGAATGATGAAACGCTTGGCATTTTCAAACACGGGGCTGCTTTTGCAACAATGCCTTTTTAAGCAGCTGGTTCAACATTATACCTGGCCGAAGAATTTTGAGGACCAGGATATTCATGTTGCCTTGCTGGAAAATTTTTTAAAAACCGCCGCGTTGAACGGAACTACAGTGGTTTTTACGACGGGAATTGAGAAGGCGCCGGACGCTCCGGAAAAAATCGCGGCATTGCTGCGCAAATATCAAGACGGGATCGTATATTTTCCGGCCCAAAAATTGATGAACGCGCAGGTTAAAAAAGCCGGATCTCAGGATATGAATCTGAAAAATTCCAGCAATCATTTGAACGCCCAGGGCAATATCTTTTATGCGCAAGGCTTTTTGGAATTTTTGAAATCGAAAACCTGGGGCCGAGGGGACCGCCAATTTGTCTACGATCCTCAGGGGCAAAAGTTTGTCCGTGTGAAGCAAGCTCCACGTCAATCGAAACAAAGATGATCTAACCAGGAGAGCATCAGCCTTTTCAAGGCGAGTTGATAGTCTTTTTGGAGCGGCGGATGGCGGCTTTGATGTTTTGGGCGATATTTTCCGCGAGCAATTCGGATCCTTTTTTCTTGAGGTGACCGAACACAGACCCGCCAAAATCGCCAAAAATCGTAAAATAACCGTTGGCCTTGACCGCAGCTTCAAAAGACTGTTGATTGTCGATATAAATGATATCTGCCGAGTAATTGTATTCTCGCTCAACCTGTTCAACCGGGAGCATCGGATATTGCAGGACTACTAATTGACAGCCATGCGCCAGCGCAGTTGACCATATCTGTGTTTTATATTTTGATTGGGTTGTCACTAATTTTTTAATCTGCTTTGAGATCAAGGCCGCTTGCCCGGGCTGGTTTTGGAGTTCGTAACATTTTTTCAACGCTTCATAAACCGCGATTTTTTTCTCATTGGTCAAATCCCACCCCAATGCCGCTTGCAAACAGTTTTCCGCTTCGGGAAATGATCTCCGGGCCGCCAGATAGTTTGACCATTTCAGAGTGGGCAAGATGTCGCCATCTTGCGATAAAGACAGCGCTTTTTTTAAAGCAAAAACCGCTTTTTCCGCATATCCGTTTTGTTGATAGCGTTCAAACAATCTCAAATAGACCGTGGAGTTTGCTAACTTTGGGATCGAACTGACAAATTCAAACCAGCGTTGCGCCAGATCAGCGCGTCCGTGTTCGATATAGAAATCTCCGATGATGTTTTCTTTGTCGGCAATAAAATTTTCCCAACGCCGCAACTTAAAAAAAGTTTGCAGGGCTTTTTCATAAGCGCCTTCTTTAGCTAAGTTAAGACCGAAGAAGAAGATAGCTTGCGGATCATCCGGGTGCTGGGCGGCAAGCCAGCCGCGGTAATACGTCATGCCTTTTTGCAAAATCCAGGGACGCTCCCGGCTTTTTAAATTCATTAGCATTTCCTGCAGCAATCCTATGGTGCGTAACGCGAAAGCGGGTTTAGCGCGGGTTTCGCCTTTTAACATAGATTCGGTGTTTTGTTTCTGCAGACGCTGCTCATTGTCTCTTAACCCAGTCATGACAGTGATCATTTGCGGGTCAAAATCCCGTAAAATTTTAGGCAACAATTCGGCGACGTTTTTGGATGTGGCATTCGGCAACCCGCGGTTATACACTTTGATTTGAAAAGATTTTTTATCGCGATTAAGCAGCTCTTCCAAATAATCGGGATATTGGCTATAGGCGGTAACGGAATCCCCCAGGCAGACTATTTTGAAGATGTCCGGATTGTGGCTGATTTTTCCGTCTTTGAAGCGCTGGATGCATAAAAAGGCGATGCCCCCGATATTTAGCCAGATTTCAAATATGAGGAAAAAAACGATGACCTGGATTATTACTTGAAACCATTTCTGACGCGATAAAGGGATAGGCATATTTTAAAATTGAAAATAGATGAAAGTTTCCGGTTTATTTGCCCCCCAGATCACCATGCCATACAACAGAGTGGCGTAAAATAAAGGCTGGACTATCCAAGGCAACCGCGTGAAAAGGATTAAATCCTTTTTATAATATTGAAATCCTTGCGCAAGCAATAAAGGCGTTAGGTAAAAAAGCAGCAGGCTTAAATCGTTGGCGGTATGATAGTTCGCCGTAAAAGACGTGAACAAGGCCCCGGTCATGGATACAACTTGACTCACGCTGGGGGAGCGGAATAATAACCATCCGAACAACGTAACGTGAAAAAAGAAAACTACCTGAAGCGGTTGGAGGAGGCCGGGAGGAAAAAATGATCCAATTTTAAAGTTGATTCTTTTAGTCCAAAACCGATGCAGGATCAATATGCTTCCATGGTAAAGTCCCCATAACACAAAAGTCCAGGCCGCCCCGTGCCATAAGCCTCCTAAGACCATTGTCAGCATCAAGTTTTTGTAGGTTGACCACTCTCCGTTGCGGTTTCCACCCAGAGGGATATACAAGTAATCGCGCAACCAGCTCGACAAACTGATGTGCCAGCGCTGCCAAAATTCCGGCGGATTGCGGGAAAAATACGGCCATTGGAAATTGATCGTGATTTCGAAACCCATGCATTTCCCTAAGCCGCGGGCAATGTTGGAATAACCATCAAAATCGCAAAAAATTTGGAAAGCGAAAGCGTAAAGACTGATGAGGACATCCGTTCCATTGTAGGGAGGTTTTTGGGTAAACACCGGGTCGACAATTTTCGCCAGATTATCGGCGACAAAAATTTTTTCAAACAATCCCCAAGTGATGAAATTGCACCCTTCATAAAACTGGTCCCAGCTTAGTCGACGGGGTCGGATGATCTGGGGCAGAAAATCTTTGGCCCGCATGATCGGCCCGGCGATGAGGTGGGGAAAATAAATAACAAACAATAAGTAGTCTGTATAGTGGCGGGTGGGGGGGATGAGGCGGCGATAAACATCCACCGAATAACTGATCGCTTCAAAGGTATAAAAAGAAACCCCGACCGGTAAAATTATATTCAAAGCAAAGAGAGAGATTAAATGTTGGCTCGCGGGAAAGATCACATAGAGGAGTTCGCTCAAATTGTTGGCAAAGAAATTGTAATATTTGAAAAAAGCCAAAATCGACAAGTTCACCGCAATGCTGAAGATCAGGTAGGCGCGTCTTTTTTTTGCAGTTCGGTTCGACTCATGAAGCGGGCGCAATAAAAATCCGTGGTGATAGAGATAAACATGAGAAAAAGAAATTTCCAATTCCAAGCCGCGTAAAACAGGCAGCTAGCGACAATCAACAGACGGTTTTGCCAGCGGTGATCCAAGAAAATATAGAGGCCGTAGATAATAATAAAAAAGCAGAAGAAATTGAGGCTGTTAAATAACATACAATATTAGAATGTGTTACCGATTTATGGGACGGGCGGTATTATTGTTAATTCGATATGTCTTGTGTTATTATAATAAAAAATTAGCAAAGAGTGAAGTCGCCTTTGAAAAAATTAACCCATTTTAGCCGCAGGCAAACAATAAATGGTGTCACCCCATTTATTTAAAGGAGATCCATGGCATTGATCAGCATTCAAGACATTAGTCTGGCGTTCGGCGGGCCGAAATTGTTTGAGGATTTGAGTCTGCAGTTGGAAATGGGCGAGCGGGTCGCGCTTTTAGGCCGCAATGGCACGGGCAAAACGACTTTGATGAAAATTGCGACTGGACAGATCGGTCCGGACACGGGTAAAGTGATTTTTCAAAAAGGGATACGCGCGACGCATTTGCCGCAGGAAATCCCCGCGGACATCAAGGGAACGGTGTTTGACATTGTGTTGTCCGGTTTGGGGCAACGGGCAAAACTGATCAGCGACTATCACCACATCAGTCAGCGGTTAGCGACCGAACATACCAAAGAATTGATGCGGGAACTGGATCGGTTGCAGACCGAGATTGATCACACCAACGGCTGGGAAATCAATAATCAGGTTGAATTGGTAATTTCTCAAATGAAACTCGACCCGGAGATAGATTTTGCCGCTTTGTCCGGCGGGCAAAAGCGCCGCGCTTTGTTGGCCCGGGCCCTGGTGTTGAAACCGGAAGTCTTATTACTCGACGAGCCTACCAATCATTTGGACATTGACGCGATTAAATGGCTGGAAGGTTTTTTGAAAAATTATGCCGGAGCTATATTTTTTGTGACGCATGACCGGCAATTTATGGTTAACTTGGCGACGCGTATCACGGAGCTGGATCGCGGCCGGTTGTTTTCCTGGGCCTGCGATTATCCGACCTTTTTACAACGCAAGCAAATGGAGCTTGAGATTGAGACAGCGACGCGCGCGGATTTCGACAAGAAGCTCGCCGCGGAAGAAGTCTGGATCCGTCAAGGGGTGAAAGCCCGGCGCTGCCGCAATGAAGGCCGGGTCAAGGCCCTACAACGTCTGCGCGCGGAAAAACAGGCCCAGCGTCAGGCAGTCGGGCAGGTCAAGTTCCGGGTTCAGGAAACTGATCCGTCGGGACATTTGGTAATCAAGGCCTCGCGCCTGGGCCAAAGTTATGGTGACCTTTGCTTGATCCGCGATTTTTCAACGCAGATCATGCGCGGCGATAAGATTGGCGTGATCGGCCCGAACGGCAGCGGCAAGACCACGTTGTTAAAAATTTTGCTGAGCAAGATGCAGCCGAGCAAGGGGTCGATCCGGTTCGGCACGAATCTGGAGATTGCTTATTATGACCAAATGCGCGAACAATTGGACGAAGAGAAGACAGTGATCGAAAATATCTGCGGCGCGAGCGACTCCATCACGATCAACGGCAAGCCGCGGCATATTATCGGTTATCTGCAAGATTTTCTTTTTTCGCCGGACCGCGCCCGCACGCCGGTCAAGGTATTATCTGGCGGAGAACGCAACCGGTTGTTTCTGGCTTGGTTGTTTACTAAGCCGTCGAATTTGCTGGTGATGGATGAGCCGACAAATGACTTAGATATTGAGACCCTGGAGCTGCTCGAAGAAATGCTTTTGGACTATTCCGGGACTTTGCTTTTGGTCAGTCATGACCGGGCTTTTTTAAATAATGTGGTGACTTCGACAATGGTTTTGGAAGGCGCCGGAGAAGTGAATGAATATCCCGGGGGGTATGATGATTGGCTGGATCAGCGGCCTAAGCCGGCGCAATCAGCGGCCGCGGTTCGGGAAAAGCCTCGGGAGCCGCGCCGGGAGGAAGTTCAGCCGGCCATGCCGAATTTTGTCCGAAAATTATCGAATAAAGAAGAGCGCGAATTAGCCAGTTTGCCCGCGAAAATCGAGAGTTTAGAGGCGGAGCAAGATAGGATTTTGGATATAGTCGCGGAGGTTAATTTTTATAAAAAAGACCCGGCCGAAATCCTAAAAATCAAGGCGAAATTGGAATGTATCGAAGACGAATTACTCGCGGTGTTTGAACGTTGGGAGCATTTGGAAAGTTTACGATAGGAGGCAATAATTATTAAAGCGCTGTCTATTTTTATCTTATGCGCCGCGGTTACCGGATGTTCGGTAATCAATTTTTCCGGAAATTATTATACTCTTCCGGAAAATTTTCCCGTTGAATTGGTGCGGCTCAGGGACGGGTTGGTTGGTCAGATAAAGTTGAAATATGCCTACGATGTCCGGGTGGTAGACGGAAAAGATTCGGACCGCGTGCAAGGCGTGCCGTTTTTATCCAATCACACGGTGTTTTTCCCGCGGGATTTTCTTGCCTATGTTTATCAAAATTATTACCGTGACCGGGCGGTGATTTTGACGGATGTGATGACGCATGAGATGTGCCACGCGGAATTCAACCTGCCCAGCGCGCCAATCGAGGAACATTTTAAAACGGATATGGCGGCGATCAAATTGTTGGGAGAAACGCCTCAAGCCGCGCGAGATTTTTACCGTTCTTTGTTTGTGGTCAAGAATTACTGGTTCGCGCGCAAAGGCATGGCCGGACACGCGCTTAATGCCGGTATCAACGTGGTGAGCGGGGCGTCCATGGTGTTGGGCGGGCCGGGGGTATTCGTCAATTTATTCGCCACGGATTTAAGCCGGCGCATGGATTTTCTGGCGCGAAAGTATAAGTTATCCTCCACGAGTTGTTTTAAAAGATCTTCTCAATAGGACAGAGGCCAGGAAATCTTCTGCGAAATAATTAGCTTGGTTTACGGCGAAAATCGTGTATGATGATTAAAATAAACGATTTGATCCAGCGGTTGTACGGGTGTATGGCCTGATCAGATCAAGAGTACAATAGCAAGGAGTAGTTATGGGTTACAATGAAGGCGGCGGCAGAGGCGGGTTCGGCGGTGGATACAGAGACCAGCGTCCGAGAGAATTTCACAAAGCGACGTGTTCCGATTGCAATAAGGAATGCGAAGTTCCTTTTAAGCCGAGCGGTGAACGCCCGATTTATTGCAAGGATTGCTACAACAAGCGCAAGGACAGCGGCCGATAGTCGCGCAGCGCGAGTGTTGTTGTCGGATGAAATAAAATTCCACGCCCATATTGGGCGTGGTTTTTTATGACCGGTCGTGGGGGCGCTTCTCTCCGGCGGCAGGCAGGTGGGCGCCCGTTGCCGTGCAGTGATTCCGTAAACGAGCTTAATAGCGGTCAGCTTCGGGTTATTTAATTGGGAGAAACATCTAATGGTTAAAGCCGGATTATTGGCGATCTAGGTGATCTTGATGATTTGATCAAGTGTCGCCACCGCGATCCTTGCCGCGATAGTCCTTGTTGAAATTGTGTCCGCATTGACCTTGGGCCGGGTTTAAGCCTTCTGCAAATCAAAAGCGCGGAATGGGCCAAGGTCGGCGTATCGCTTGATTTGGCGCTGCTCGTGATTTATTTTATGGCATTAGCCGTCGGGTTATGAAAATTTCCAGTCGACAAAAATATTAGGCGGCGGTAAAATAGTCATAAATATTCGATCATTGCTGCCCAAATTGTGCGTAGGGGCCGAGCTTGTCTTGGCCCGTTGAGTCGGGCGGACACCTGCCTACCGGCAGCAAGGTCCGCCCCTACGCACGAATCATGTTTCAAATACTCTTAACCGACGGCATATGCTGTCCAAATTGGACATATATGATATTCGATACATAAAAGGATGCTGAGATCTGACACCATTTATTTAAGAGGAGTTTGATTCTATGCGAAAACTGGCTAGTGTGCAGCGGATCAAGGCGCTGGATCCGATTCCGGGCGCGGACGCGATTGAGCGGGCCACGGTTTTGGGGTGGCAGTTGGTCGTGAAAAAAGGCGAGTTCAAGGTTGGGGAATTGTGCGTGTATTGCGAGGTGGATTCCATTTTGCCTGACGAGCCGCGGTTTGAGTTCCTGAAATCCAAGAATATGCGGATCAAGACCATCCGGCTGCGCGGCCAGATTTCGCAGGGGATTTGTTTCCCGTTGTCGTTTTTGCCGGAAGGGTTTGACGCCCGCGAAGACGCGGACTGCACGGAGGTGTTGAAGATCCAAAAATACGAGGCTCCGATTCCGGCGAGCTTAAACGGCGTGGCCAAAGGCCCGTTTCCTTCCTTTATTCCGAAGACGGATGAAACCCGGGTCCAGGTTTTGCAGGAATTGCTCGACCGCTGGAAGGGCGAAGTGTGTTATGTGACGGAAAAGGTCGACGGCAGTTCGGTGACGTATTTTATGCACAACGACGCGTTCGGGGTGTGCACGCGGAATTTTGAGTTGATTGAGGACCCGGAAAACACGTTGTGGAAATTGGCCCGGACTTTGGACATTGAAAATAAATTGCGCGGCTTGGGCGGGAATATCGCGATTCAGGGCGAGATCATCGGCGAGAATGTGCAGGGCAACCCGCTCAAATTGCGCGGCCAGACCGTGCGGTTTTTTAACGCCAACGATATTGACCGCCGGGCGTTTTATAATTATGGCGAATTCAAAACGCTGATGGCCAAGCTGGGCTTAGATACGGTTCCGGTCATCGCGGACGATTATATTTTAGGCAATGACATCAACGCCATTGTCGCTCTGGCCACGCGCAAAAGCCTGATCTGCCCGGAAGCCTGGGCGGAAGGCATTGTCATCCGCCCCTTAAAAGAACTGTTCGACCGCGAGATCGGCCGGCTGTCGTTTAAGGCGATTAACCCGGAATATCTGCTTAAAACCGGGCAGTAAATAGCAACCAAGATGATATTTCGAAAATCGAAATAAATCTTTCGAAAAATTTGACAAATTTTTTGAAATGTGGTATACATATTTTGGATAAAAGAAACGAGGCGAAAAACCGATGTTGTCTGTCAAGAAGCAGGTCAGTCGAAAGCTGTTTGACGAGGTCCTGATCGGGCCGGATGACCCGGTTTATACCTCGGGCGTGGTGTGCCGGATTTTGGATATCCCGATTTGGGTGTTAAAACAATTGGATACCGCCGGCGTGGTGAGCCCGCCGCGGGAATATGAGGGCAAGGCGCGGTTGTATTCGAAACGGGAATTGAAAATGGTCCAGCATTGCTGGTTTTATTTAAAGGAACACAAGGTGAAGATCAGCGGTTTAAAAGTGATTTTGCAAATCGAGTCTGGGACGTTTAAAGCGGGGTAAAATTTTTTGTTTAAAAATTAGCAGTCGGCAATGTTGACTGCCAGAAATTCAAAGGAGGTGGGTGTGATGAAATGGGTGAGAGACGTGTTGTCAAGATTGAGAGAAATTTTTAAGACCGGATGTTCATGCAAAAAATGTTAAACGGATTTGGAAAAGGAGGGTAGAGCTATGGTTAATTTTCCGATGAAAAGACAAAGAGAAGGCGCGATGTCGCCGTTTACGGAGCTGGATCATTTGCAACGGGAAATGAACCGGCTGTTTGATGTGAGTTTCCCGCGGTTTTTGGACGGGGACACGACGCTGTTGGGCAGTCAGTGGGCGCCGGCCATGGATGTGTATGATTCCAAGGACGATATTGTCGTCAAGGCGGACCTGCCGGGCCTGACCAAGGATGAGATCGAGATCAACATTCAGGAAAATATGTTGACGATCAAAGGTGAAAAGAAAAAAGCGACCGATGTCCGGGAGGACGATTATGTCCGCACGGAACGGTATTACGGCACGTTTCACCGGACCATCATGCTTCCGTCGGAAATCAAGGCGGAGGCAGCCAAAGCTAATTTTAAAAACGGGGTTTTGGAATTGACGCTTCCGAAAAAAGAGGAAGCCAAGCCCAAACAAATTACAGTGGACGTTAAATAATATTTGGCTTAAACCCGGTTGATTCCGGGTTTAAGCCGATCAATTGCAGAGAAAAAGGAGAGTCAGATGAGATTCGATCAATTCCGATTTAATAAATCGCCGGAGCCGGGGGAGACGATTCTGCCGGTGGTGGATATCCGCGAAACAGATCAAGAGGTGGTTTTGGAAGTGGATATGCCGGGCGCGGACAAGGATTCGTTAAATATTCAGTTGCAGGGCGATCAATTGCAAATCAAGGGGGCGAAAAAAAAGGACGCGATGGATGGTAAATATACAGCCGTGCATTTGGAGCGGCCCGGCCAGGCGGAATATGAGCGGGCGTTTCAAATCAACGCGGATATTGACCGTCAGAACATCAAGGCCGCGTTTGAAAACGGGGTTTTGAAGATCCGGCTCAACCGCGCCGCGGTAGCCCAGCCGCAAAAAATTATGATTTCGTAAAAACGATCCAGAGCGCCGCGTGATTGGCGGGAGATTTGCTGCGAAGAAAAAGGCGCCGGGGCAGCGCGGGGGCGCGGATATTATTTTTTCAAGGAGGGATATATGAACAGGAGAATGAGTCATTGGTTAGGTGTCGCGATCGCGGCGGTGTTTGTCTTGGCGGTCAATCGGGCGAACGTTTATGCCGCGGATGATGTTAATGTCGTAGAGTTGAAAAAACAGATTGAGACTCTGCAAAAGAGAGTTGATCAATTAGAGGCGGAAAAGAGAAATGCCCAGGACAACCGCGGCCAAAGTTTAATGAGCCGCTCCCGGGCTCTGTGGGAACCATTTGAAGAAATGGAACGCATGCAGCAAGAGATGAACCTCATGTTTCAAAACGCGTTTGACAGACAGGGGCAGGGTGGCGCCGGGATGTTTAACGGTAATATGGGGTTTAATACGGATTTTGATTTAAAAGACACGGGCCGCGGTTATGAAATCAAAATCGATATAGCGGGATTAGACCGGAATAAAATCAATCTGGAAATCAATCCGCGTTCCATAACTGTCAAAGGGGAATACGGCCGGCAGGAGAGTCATCAAGGCGGCCAAGGGTTTTATAGCGCCCGGAGCTTCGGGACATTGGTCAAGACCATTGCCTTGCCTGTCGACGCGGACACAACTCAGATCAAGACGGATAAGCAAGGGGATGTCCTGCTCATCACATTGCCCAAAAAGCATAAATAAAAGTCTATAAAAAGGGGAGCAAAATCATTTCCATAGGCGCGGAAATGTTTAAAATTATAAAAATCAAGGATGTTATTTCACATTCATCAAAAAGGAGCGGGCCATGACTTGGATGCTGTTTGGGCAAATTGTCTTGTTAATTTTGATCGGCGCGATTATTATGACCGGTGTGAAATGTTGTCACGACAAATGCTGTTCCATGTGTAAAAAAGGCTGATTTTAAAACGCATGTGCGGGCGGTTTGCTTTTACTCAACAGGATCCGGCAAAAATCAAGAAGCGGTTCAAGGTGCGTAATATCGGATTTGAACTTGTGCCGCGCTTTAATATCACGCCGGACAGCAAAACGCCCGTCATTCTTAACATTGCTCCCACAAGACTTGATCTCGTCAAATGGGGTTTGTCGCGCAGTTACGCCAAAGATGAAAAGTTTAAAATGATCAATGCCCGGCTGGAGACAGTCGCGGTTAAGCCGATGTTCAAATCTTTGTTGGCCGGGCATTGTTGTCTGGTGATCGCGGACACATTTTTTGAATGGCGCAAGCCCGGTCAGAGCAAGCAACCCTATCGGATTTTTTTAAAATCCGCAGAGCCGTTTGCCATGGCCGGGTTGTGGGATGAGCGCGCCCGCGAGAAAACCTACGCGATCCTCACAACTCAAAAATTGTTTTTATTCCGCCGGTTATTTGTTCAAACGGCACGACGGCAATCTTCTTATGCAGCTCATATCGTCGGTCTCCGGGATAAACGACCGCGATGCGTTCGAGTTTCAAATCCTCTAACGCGACGCGCATAGACGGCGTCATGGTTGGCGCATCGTTACGCTTGACCTCAAAGCCATACATCCGTCCATCCTTGAAAAGCACAAGATCGATCTCTGCGCCATTGTGCGTCGCCCAATAATAAATATCATCCGGCTCAACCGAGTGAATGATCTCTTCGATCACATATCCTTCCCATGACGCGCCGCAACTGGGATGGCGTAAAATATCCGCTTCCGCCTTAATTCCTAATAATGAGTTCAGCAGACCGGTGTCGCGTATATAAATTTTCGGCGCCTTCACCTGACGTTTCTTAATGTTCACATGCCACGGCTGAATCTGGCGAATCATAAACAATCCGGTCAAAATATCCAGATATCGCCGGACCGTCGGCTCGGAAATTCCCAGTGAAGTCGCAAAAGGCGCTGCATTCCATATTTGGCCATGGCTGTGGGCCAGCATATACCAAAATCGGTACATCGCCACCGACGGAATATCGATCCCCTGCTGACGCAAATCTCGTTCAAGGAGCGCCTGGATAAAACTTTTTCTCCAGGCAAAACTGTCTGCGTCATTATTGGCGAGAAACGACAAAGGGAAGCCTCCCCGCAGCCAAAGACGTGCGGCTTGCTTTTGTCCGACTTCGGATAAACCAAAGCCACCCAACTCGATCGTCTCCAAACGTCCGGCAAGAGATTCGGATGATTGCCGTAACAGATCAGGCGAAGCGCTTCCCAGAATTAAAAATTTGGCAGGCAAAGGCTTGCGATCCAAAAGAACGCGCAGGATCGGAAAAAGATCCGGTCTCCGCTGGACTTCATCAATAACGACAATATCTTTCAAAGAAGAAAGCGCGGATTTCGGGTCAGTCAACCCCATAAGACTACTTGGGTCTTCAAGGTCAAAATAATTGGGGGCATGAATATCAACAATCTCGCGCGCCAAGGTAGTCTTACCGCATTGGCGCGGGCCCAATAAGGCCACGGCGCGGCTGCGACCCAGCGCGGCTTCGATATGTTTTTTACAAGATGCTCGTTTAATCATGTTTAAAGCATACCATGAAAAAGGAATATGTCAATTTCTAATTTCATCCATGTAAAAATCATAAAGAATTCCGCTCTTGCGTCATGTTTTCGATAAAAAAATATTTTTTTGAAGCAAAGTGTCATTTCGCAGTAGGAAAACGTTGTCTCGATCAGAATTTAAATTCATATAAATTAGATCTATTTTACGGTATACTTGTCGCAGAAAGGTTGAGTAAATGGGTAAAATAATCTGGGCTTGGATAGCCGGGGTGGTTCATGGCGCGAAAAATTGGCATCCATAATAGCGGCAGATTTTTTTTAAAAAAACTTGACAAATATTTTTTATCAGTTAAACTCTACTTTGTTGATAGAGTTAATAAAATTTGAGGGAGGCAAAGATGAAATTGACGTTTAAAGGGGATTATGCTTTGAAAGCGGTTTTGGATTTGGCGACGCGATATGGACAGGGCGTGGTGACGATCCATGAGATGGCAGAGCGGATTGACGCGCCGGTGAAATTTTTGGAGCAAATTTTGTTTGATTTGAAACGCGGCGGATTTATTGAGAGCCGGCGCGGCAACGCGGGCGGGTATTTATTAGGGAAACCGCCGCGGGATATTACGGTCGGCGACATTGTGCGGTTTGTGGACGGACCGATCGAGCCGATCGCTTGTGTGAACTGTACATACACGGAATGCCGCGACTTGGCGAATTGTGTTTTTAAAAATCTTTGGCAAAGAGTTTTTCAAGCAACTTCAGAGATTGTGGATACGGTGAATTTTGAAGATCTGGCAAGCCAAGCGAGTCTGGCTCAAAATACATTTTCATACGCGATATAAAAAGGATGATTATTATGGGTCCCAAGGAACCATTGGCAAAAAATATCGTCAACGACGCGATTCTCAAAGATATCCGCGAAGCCGTGGAATCCATTGACTATGGCAGTGTCGAAATTAAAATTCATAATTCTAAAATTATCCAGATTGATGTCGTAGAACGCAAACGGTTCGATGATGTCTGGCGTTTGGAAGGAGGTGGGGGAATATAGATATATAGGGAAGAGTGTTCTCGTTCATTGAAAAATATCGGCTCACCGGTTTGCCGGAAGCCCTTCAAACATATCAACATTGGCTTTTGATTTGACCAGACAACTGGAAGGTCAGGGCGCATTGGGAGAACTTTCACATGAAAAGGATTATTTTGTCGACGTTGTTTCTGGGGATTACATTATTTTTTTCAATCAAAAACGTATTGGCTGGCCCGCCGTTGAATAATTTGGAGGGGGCGGGAGGGATCGCGTTCAACCCCTTGGCGTATCTCGCGGATTCTGACGGCGAGGATAGTCACGCGAAGATCGGCAACACTGATATAATAGGGAAGCCGCGGTTTGGGGTTTGGTATGTGAATTTGGATCATGCCAATGTGGATTGGACTGCGGTCGGGGTGGCGGACACGTTGTTCAAACGGTTGGAAGTTTCGTATGGTTATGAGACGGTCAATCAAGACGGTCAGCTCGCGAAACACAAGAACAATGTGGGCGGGAAATTGCTGATCCTGCCGGAAAATTCGTTTGATACGAAATTTCTGCCGGCATTATCCGTCGGTACGATTTATAAAACAACTTCGCGGGTCGGCGCGGGAGTCCACGATGACGGGGAAGATTATTATGTTGTTGCCACAAAATTGCTGACCTTTTTGCCGCGGCCGGTGTTGATTTCCGGCGGGGCTTTGTCGTCGCAGGGCAAGGTGACCGGGGTATTTGGGTTTGATCATCAGCGGAAAACCACCGGGTTTGGAAATATTGATGTTATTCTTCCCTGGAATTTGATCGCGGGGTTCGAATATAAACAGGGACCGCGGTACAATGATTGGAAAGACGCGAATTATTGGGATGCTCATGTGGCTTGGACCGCGACGAAAAATTTGACCTTGGTCGCGGCCTACGTCAACGCGGGTGATCCCAAAGGCGCCCGGGTTGGCCTGGGAGACGGGTTGGTGCTAAGCGCGCAATATGCGTTTTAGTAGAATTTTGTGAACAAAGCATGATGAAACAGCATTATCAATAAACAAAGGAGTGTAGCATGAGCAAGATCGACCAGCAATTACGACCGGAATCCCTGCTGTTGCACGGCGGGCAGGAGGCGGACCCGACAACGGGGGCCAGGGCGGTGCCGATTTATCAAACGACATCGTATCAGTTTAAAGACACGGATCATGCCGCGAATTTGTTCGGCTTAAAAGAGTTCGGCAATATTTATACGCGGTTGATGAATCCGACGACCGATGTGTTTGAAAAACGCGTAGCTGCGTTGGACGGCGGGGTCGGGGCATTGGCTGTGTCGAGCGGTTCATCGGCCATCGCTTTGGCATTGTTGAATATCGCCCAATGCGGGGATGAGATTGTGTCCGCGGACAATTTATACGGCGGGACGTATAATTTGTTTCACTATACTTTTCCGAAATTCGGCATTAATGTTAAATTCGTGAAATCAAATGATTTGGCGGCGATTCAAAAAGCGATCACGCCGAAAACTAAAGCGGTTTACGCGGAATCGATCGGCAACCCGAAACTCGATGTGGCTGATCTGGAAGGCGTGGCCCAAGTCGCGCATCAAAACGGACTGCCGTTTGTGCTGGATAACACGGTGTCGCCGTATTTGCTTAAGTCCATTGACCACGGGGTCGATATTGTCGTGTATTCCGCGACGAAATTCATCGGCGGGCACGGCACGTCGCTGGGCGGGGTGATTGTTGATTCCGGCAAGTTTGATTGGACCAGCGGGAAATTTCCCTTGATTGCGGATCCGGATCCCAGTTATCATGGGATCAACTTTGTCGAGGCGTTGAAGCCGATAGGCAACATTGCTTACATTATCAAGGCGCGCGTCACTCTTCTGCGCGATCTGGGCCCGGCAGTATCGCCTTTCAATTCGTTTTTGTTTTTGCAGGGTTTGGAGACTTTGCATTTGCGTATGCCGCGGCATTCGGAAAACGCTCTGGCAGTCGCGAAGTTTTTGTCCGGACATCCGAAGGTGAGCTGGGTGAATTATCCGGGGTTGGATAACAGTCCGGAAAAAGCGCGCGCGCAGAAATATTTGAAAAAAGGCGCGGGCGCGATCATCGGGTTCGGGATTAAAGGCGGGGCGGAAGCCGGGAAGAAGTTTATCAATTCGTTGAAGCTGATTTCGCATTTGGCCAATATCGGCGACGCGAAGAGTTTGGCGATTCATCCGGCGACGACCACGCATCAGCAGTTGTCGGCGCAAGAACAATTGGCCACGGGCGTGACCCCGGACTTCATTCGGTTGTCGATTGGGATTGAGCATGTGGATGATATTATCAAGGATATTGAACAGGCACTTTGACATTCTACGATTGGCCTTCGAAGTGGTAATCGCGATAGAATAAAGGCGCGCGGGCTGGTGAGTAATATATTTCGGGCTCTGCCTTCGGCCTATTTCTGGAAAAAGAAGTAAGAACGGCCTCAGAACGAGCCCGAAATATATTCCTCACCAGCTTTGGGCGCGCGGATTTGCTGGCGATAGGCCGTGTGGAATGAGCAGAGAAATTGTTTTGAGAAAGGAGACTATATGGGCAAGATATATTCTGACATTACGAAAACGATCGGCAACACGCCTTTGGTGAAGCTGAATCGCATCACTGCCGGATTGGCTGCGGATGTTGTGGTGAAAGTGGAATCGTTTAATCCGTTATCCAGCGTCAAAGACCGGCTCGGCGCTGCCTTGATCGAGGATGGAGAACGCCGGGGTTTGATTAAAAAGGACACGGTGATTATTGAGCCGACCAGCGGAAACACGGGCGTGGCTTTGGCGTTTGTGGCTGCGGCTAAAGGGTATCGGTTGATTTTGACCATGCCGGACACCATGAGTATGGAGCGCCGGCAATTGTTGAAAATATTCGGAGCGGAAGTGGTGTTGACCGAAGGGGCGAAGGGGATGAAGGGCGCGGTGGAAAAGGCGGAGGAATTGGCCAATGCCACGCCGAACAGTTTTGTGCCCCAACAGTTTAATAATCCGGCGAATCCGGCAATTCACCGCAAGACCACGGCCGAGGAAATCTGGAATGATACTGACGGGAAAGTGGATATTTTAGTTGCCGGCGTGGGCACGGGCGGGACGATCACGGGCGTCGCGGAAGTGATTAAAAAACGGAAAAAAAGTTTTCAGGCCATCGCGGTTGAACCGGACGCTTCGCCGGTATTGTCCGGCGGCAAGCCGGGAACACATAAAATTCAAGGGATTGGCGCGGGATTTATTCCGCAGGTGTTGAACCGCGGGATTATCGACGAAGTGATCCGGGTCACGAATGACGCGGCCGGCGAGACTGCCCGTCAATTGGCGAAGCAGGAAGGGATTCTGGTCGGTATATCGAGCGGCGCGGCAGTCTGGGCGGCCGTGGAAGTTGCCAAGCGGCCGGAAAACAAAGGAAAGCTGATCGTCGTTATTTTGCCGGATACTGGCGAGCGGTATTTGACAACGTGGCTGTTTCAACAATAAAGGTGCGCGCCCGGCATACGGCCGCGCAAGAACGACGAATGTCTACAAGTGAAGCCCCAACATATTTATTGTCGGGGCGCCCCTTGTGGGCGCCCGTTGCTCGATCGCGCCAGAACAATGGACGCCCATACAGGATGGGAAATTAAAATATGAAGAAGCGTGTTCTTGTCGCCATGAGCGGCGGGGTGGACTCGTCGGTTAGCGCTTTATTATTGAAGAACCAAGGTTATGACGTGGTCGGCGTGACCATGTGTCTCGGCGTGAAAGACGCTTGTGACAGCATTGCCCGTTGTTGCGGCCCTGACGCAATCGAAGATGCGCGCCAGGTCTGTTACAAGCTTAACATGGACCATTATGTCCTCAATTACGCCCGGGAACTGGAATCCCGGGTGATCAGTAATTTCGTCGATGAATACCGCCGCGGCCGCACGCCCAATCCCTGCGTGGTGTGCAATCAATTTTTGAAATTCGATCTGCTGATGAAACAAGCGCGGGCCTTGCATTTCGATTATCTCGCTACCGGACATTACGCGGCCATCAGCCAGTCGGCTGGACGATATTTTCTTATAAAAGCGAAAGATCATATCAAAGACCAAACCTATTTTTTATATTCCATTCCATACCGGGTGTTGTCCCGCGTGTTGTTTCCGTTAAGTCATTTGACAAAACCGGAAGTCCGCGACATTGCGCGCAAGGCAAAACTGCCGGTCAGCGGCAAACCGGAAAGCCAGGATATCTGTTTTATCCCCGGCAAAAATTATCACGCGTTTTTGGAAAAACGTCTCGGCACTGTCGAGCCCGGAGAAATCGTCAACGTGCAAGGCCGGGTGTTGGGCAAACATCGTGGTATTTGCTTTTACACCATCGGCCAGCGTCAGGGATTGGGCCTCACGCATCCTAAACCTTTATATGTGATTGCTTTAGACGCCAAGCAAAATCAAGTGATCGTCGGCGAAAAAGCCGATTTAAAATCCCGCGGGCTCTATGCCAGCCATCTCAACCTTTTAACGGACAGCTTACCAGCCCGCGGCCGGGTCAAAATCCGTTATGGCTCTACGTCCTCATTAGCCAGTTTATTTCCCGAAAAAAACAAACTCAAAATCCTCTTCGACACCAAACAAGAAGCCGTGACTCCCGGCCAATCGGCAGTAATTTACAACCGCGACACAGTCTTGGGCGGCGGGATCATTGACGCCGTCATTCATTGAAACTTATTCGGAATTATTTGATTGTTGATCACCGGTATGCTATCCTTGTTATATAAACAAGGAGGATCGCATGGTCATTTCCATATCGAAAATAACATCCAAACGACAAATCACGCTTCCCGTGAAAGTGATGAGTCGTTTGAAACTGCACCCCGGCGGCCGGCTCGTGTTTGAAGAAACGGACGGCCGCGTCGAAATCAAAAGCGTTGCCGCGACATTTACGATCGCCGATTTCGTGAAAAAATACCGCGGGATGGTTTCCAAAAAACTTTCGGATCAACAGATCCGGGATGCCCGGGAAGAGGCTTGGGTCGCGAGGGCCGGCCGATGAAAATCGCGTTTGACACGAATGTCATTGTTCGGATGATCGCGCTGGATGATGAAGTTCGTCTTAAAAAAGCGATCGGACTGATTCAGAAACATCAGCCCAAAGATATTTTTATATGTTACGGCGTATTTATCGAGGCCTATTATGTTTTAACCAAGCAGTATGATATGCCGAAAGACAAGGTGTTGGACGCGTTTGAAGATTTACTGCGGGTGGAACAATTTTCGGTTGATCAGGAAACCGCCCTGCGCCTGGCGATCAGCAAAGCTAAGAAAGGCGGCGCTTTCAACGATGCTTTGATCGGCGAGGTCGGAGCGGTCAAAAACGTTAGAACTGATACATTCGACAAGGCGTTGAAAAACAACAATAGTTTCGAAGTCTTATCCTAGTTTCCCGTCCGAATCCATCAGCCTTTTTCTCCCCAATTGTTTTTAAATAAATGGTTGACAATGTATTATTTTTGTATACCATCGTATGTATGGCTGAGTTTTTGACAAAGATCCAAATACAAGCTATTCGAGAAATACGTTCTTTTATGGCGTGCAAAGGTAGAAGTCCGTCTGTAAGGGAATTGATGATTTCTCTCGGATATAAATCTCCGCGTTCGGCGGCTAATATCATTAATGATTTAATTCATCAAAAAATTCTGTTGAGAAAAGACCATCGGCAGTTTGTATTTTTGAAAAATATTTCATGGGGCGATAGCGGAGCTATGACTGTTGATGTTCCGTTGGTCGGTATTGCGCCTTGTGGTTCGCCGGTTTTTGCGGAGGAGAATATTCAAACAACAATACCGGTTTCCATTTCTATAGCCAAGCCGCCATATAAATATTTTTTAGTCAAGGCCAAAGGCGATTCAATGGATCTTTCTGGAATATCAGACGGAGATTTAGTTCTATCGCGGCAACAGTCTGTGGCAGAGAGCGGGGATCGGGTGATTGCTTTAATTAATAATGAAGTAACGATCAAATTAATAAAATTCACGGAAGGCGCGGTTATTTTATTGCCGAATTCTTCGAACGCGGCACATAAACCGATTATTTTAGGTAATGATTTTGAAATCCAAGGCGTTATCACGTGTGTGATACCTTTAGATGGCGTATAAAAAAGTCCTGACGGTCGAAAGCTTTATTGACGGAAAAATTATAAAATTAGAGGAAGGAGATGCTTAAATGTTAGAAACAATGATTGCTCCCCAAAAAGTAAACGGCGCAAAAGACGCAATTAGTCGATATGTCCGATTAAAACAGGAATTGGATCAGGATATATTCAATAACCGATGGTTTGTTGAAGACTCCTTAAATGTATCTTTAGAGGATTTTTGTTATAATTATGTTGATTTGTTTTCTGGGGCAGGAGGTTTGTCCTTGGGTTTCACTCATGCAAATTTTGAAAAAATTGTCAGTAGTGAGATTGATCCCGACGCGTCCGCGACAAACAAACGTCATTGGCCTAATGCGATTCATTTGGAAGGTCCGATCGAAAATTTTTCGGATGGGGATATTATTAAGGCGACAAAAGGTCAAACAATTCATGTTGTCTGTGGAGGGCCGCCATGCAATGGATTTTCAGTTGCAGGTATGCGTAATCCCCAGGATCCGCGTAATTTATTGTTTAAGCAATTTGTCAGAGTTGTCAATTTGATTAAGCCGTGGTTTGTACTTATGGAAAATGTGCCGGGGATTCTTACTATGTCGGGGGGGCAAGTGAAGGACACTATTCTGCAATCATTTGAGAAAATCGATTATCCGAATATGTCTGTCCGCATCCTTGAAGCGGCGGATTATGGAGTTCCTCAATTAAGAACAAGAGCAATTTTTGTTGGTAATCGATTTAATTTTTTAAATCCTTATCCTAAAGAAATTTATTCAAGAGCTAATTATCGACCAATTGAAGGCGCTATTAGAGATTTAATTGATGTTCCCAGGACTTCTTCAATCAATCATGAATGGACGGATCACTCGAAAGAGTTTGAGAGAAGAATCTCAAAGGTTCTACCTGGAGGGTCGCTGTATCCTTCATTCCGGGATGCTTTTAAGCGGCAGTATTTAGGGGTCCCGTCTATGACGATTAAAGAAAATCATGGAGGGACGCATATTCACCCTATATTGAATCGGGTTATTTCTGTACGTGAAATGGCTCGATTGCAAACTTTTCCGGATGATTTTTATTTTGAAGGAGGGATGAAGCGCGGAATGTGGCAAGTCGGTAATGCGGTCCCGGTCTTAATGGCGGAACATATGGCGAGAGCATTAAGGCCTAGTTTGGATAGGATCAGAGAGAAAAAGACTCGGAAAGAGAGATAGAAGACAGGTTATATTTTTTCGGCAAGACGCTTTCGCCATTCTTGGATATCGTACCAAGGACATCCGAAACAACCTTTTTCTGCGGCTTTGCCTAATTTGGGAATGTCGGTTGGCCAGTCTTGATTCCCTGAATAAAAGAATTTTATGCCGAAGATTTCGCCCCGCTTGTTAGTTTGAAAGCAATTCCTGCAAATTTCGCGTTTTTGTTGGTTTCGTTGGTTGTCGAGGAGCTGAAATTTATTTTTGATTTCGTCATCAGACATCGAATCCGGATTTTTTTCGCGGGTATTTTTATCCCATCGAATTTCCGGGAATTTGTGGTCGGGAATTAAGGCGTTTATTGATGATGTCTTTTTAAATTCATAAACATTGAAATAATTTAATACTTTCATAATGCGTTTGCGTAGTTCCGCGGACCATATTTCATATCCGGAGCTGTTTTTGGGGTCTCGGGGAATAAGTAGTAAATAAGTTGACTTTTTGCTTGATCAAGGTTGAGTTGCGAGCAGATATCCCATATCTTTGATATCTTGTATTCTTCGAGCCCAGTTCGGATTACTGGGAAAATCCTTCTTAACGCAACACCAACGCAGAGAAAGTAGTTTGTCGAAAAACTTTTTTGTAATTTCCTTCCCGACATAATTTTTATTCCAAATATTTTTTTGCCGATTAACCCAAAGAAGATCGTTCTTATTAGCATATAGATTATAAATTTCGAGGATCCATGCCGCAAGATCTTCATCGGTTTCTATAAAAAGCCCGCATCTTCTATATTGATAGGGTATCGATATTTTAAACTGTCTTTGATCTTCAGGAAATAACAATTCGACATCAACATATTTTTCGCTTGCTTTTGAATGTTCTCGAAATTTCAGAATAGAAATTTGTTCTTTTGGTAGTTTTGAGCGTAGAGATATGAGTTCCATAATTATTTCGGTAGAATATATGAACAGGAAAAAAATTGCAAATGATATTTCATAGGGTTTATTCGTGCATTTTACTAATTCCATCGCTTTAAATCCGGAGCAAATGTTTATGATCAGACCGCGGATTCAGGGTTGTCGCAAAGAGAGGCGGGAGGTTTTGCCTTTGTTTGTTTCGCCGGTGGCGGCGGGGTTTCCTTCGCCGGCGGATGATTATATTGATAAGTCTTTGGACTTGAATGAGCATCTGATCCAGCGGCCGGCGGCTACGTTTTTTGTGCGGGTGGAAGGGGATTCGATGATCAATGCCGGGATCATGCCCGGATCGTTGTTGATCGTCGACCGTTCGGTCACGCCGGCCAACGGGAGCATCATTGTCGCGATTTTGGACGGCGAATTCACGGTGAAACGGTATAAAAAAACTAAGGATGAAATCATTTTGTCGCCGGAAAATCCGCGGTATGAACCGGTCGTCATCAAGGAAGGCCGGGATTTTGAAGTGTGGGGGGTGGTCCAGCATGTTATCCAGTCGTTTACCGCGAAATCCAAACATTTACGCCCTGATTGATTGCAATAATTTTTACGCGTCGTGCGAACGGGTGTTTGATCCGTCTTTGCGGGGCAGGCCGGTGGTGGTCTTGTCCAACAATGACGGGTGCGCGATTGCCCGGTCAGAGGAGGCCAAGGATTTGGGCATCAAGATGGGCCAGCCGTTTTTTGAATGGGAGCGGTTGGCCGCGCTCCACGATATCCGGGTTTTTTCGTCGAATTTCGCGTTGTACGGCGATATGTCCCACCGGGTGATGACGATCCTGCGGGATTTCAGCCCCGATTTGGAAATCTATTCGATTGACGAGGCGTTTTTGTTGTTGAACGGCATGAATATCGACCATGAGAAATATGGCCGCGAGATTCGCCAACGGGTTTTGCAATGGACGGGTCTGCCGGTGTCCGTCGGGATTGCGCTGACCAAGACGCTCGCCAAGGTCGCCAACCATATTGCCAAGCGGCAAAAATTCCGCGGCGGCGTGAGTTGTTTGTTGGACGCGGCGGTTTGTGACGCGGTTCTCGCGGAAACTCCGGTCCAGGATCTCTGGGGCATTGGCCGGCAGAAAATGAAATTGTTAAACAGTTATGGCATTATCAATGCTTTGCAGTTAAAGGACGCGGATGATGTTTGGGTGAAAAAACATTTGTCCGTGATGACCCTGCGCACCGTGTATGAATTGCGCGGGATCAGCTGTGTCGGATTTGAGCAGATTCCGCCGGACAAAAAGACAATTGCCGCGACCCGGTCGTTTGGCACAGAGGTTTCGAGTTTTGAGGAATTGAACGAGAGTCTGGCCGCGTATACGGCGCGGGCCGCTGAGAAAATGCGGGAGCAGGACTGCGGCGCCGGGTCGATGCTGATTTTTGTCGAGACTAGTCCGTTTAAGGAGAATTATTACGCGAACAGCGCCTCGATTGCGATCAATCCGGTCAGTGGGTACACGCCGGTTTTGATGAAATACGCCGCAGCCCTGCTTCGCCAAATTTATCGCGACGGTAAAATTTATAAACGGGCCGGCGTGATTCTGGGCGATTTTCAAAAAGCTGACAGCGGTTCTTACGAATTGTTCGCGGACACCCGCCGGGAGGCCCAGCGGGAAAAATTGATGGCAGCTTTAGACGGGCTCAACCGCCAAGAAAGACAAGTTGTGTTCGGCCAAGAAGGACTCGCCAAGCCGTGGTTTATGCGGCAGAGTCGTAAATCTCCGAGTTTTTCGACCCGGATTAGCGAGTGTTTGAAGGCCCGGTAATTTTTTAAAATATCCGGGAAGGTTCCTGGGAAAGAATGGTATAAAGAAATCAAGAATTTTCCAGCCAAATTTCGCGCAAAGGAGCGATTATGAACCGCGGCAAGAGCTTTTTGATTTCCGGAATAGGCCTTCTGTCGGCGATGTTTTTTTTGAAGCCGGCTCAGGCGGCGGGAGAATGGCTGCTGAAAAGCCAGCGGGCTGTGTTGGAAGAAAAAGGATTGACGCTCCGCGCCAAATCAATTGAGGATTTTGTCAGTGTTTTGCACGGCGGGATCAGCCACAAAGATACCTGGAACGGTCTTTTGGATTTTGGGGTGAATTATGATTTTGGCAAATTGGGAATTATTCCCGGCGGCACATTTTTTTTCCGCGGCGCGGAAATTCACGGCAACCAAAGGCCGACCGTTGATCTGGTCGGTGACGCGCAAGGTGTGGATGGGTTTGAAGGGGCGCACGGGTTTCGGGTTTATGAAATGGGTTATGAGCAAAATTTACTGAAAGATAAATTGTCATTGCGCGCCGGGGTTTTGGATATCAACTCCGATTTCGCTTTCAGCGACATAGCATCGGTTTTATTTATGAACAGCGCTTTATGTATTACCCCGACTTTGGTTAATAATATTTCTACGCCAACCTATCCGATTACCGCGGCGGGGTTTCGGACAAAATATGCTATAACGGAAAATATCACATTTATGGCGGGCGTGTGGGACGGTGACGCGGGAACCAGCGAGGATAATAAACACAACTTGCATATCAAATGGAAAAACAAAGACGGATTATTGTCGATCACCCAGACGGATTTTAAATATATTTTGCCCGGGGTCGGCGATAAATTGCCCGGCACTTTTAAGCTGGGCGGTTGGTATGACAGCAAGAGTTTTAATGATGTGGTTAATACGGATGATAACGGCGACGCGGTACGGCACCACGGAAACTTCGGCGGATATTTCATTTGGGATCAGATGCTCTGGCGGGAAAAAGATGATCAGGGGCTCAGTATGTTTTGGGAAATTGCCGGCGCGCCAAAAGACCGCAACACGGTCTCCCAGCATTTGGCCGGCGGGTTTACTTATACCGGACTTGTTCCCGGGCGTGACCAGGACCAATGCGGGATTGCGGTGACGAACGCCTATTTCAGTCATCAAAAAGCCCTGGCGAATGATTGGGACCGGGCGGAAGCGACTTGGGAAACTACCTACCGGGTTAAAGTTAACGAAAGTGTTTCGGTCGCTCCGGATTTTGAATACGTTGATCGTCCGAGCGGCGACCGGACTAAAAAGAACGCCAGCGTTTTTATGATCCGTACCATGATTGTTTACTAAACTGCAGTGATCAGGTGGGACGGTTACAGAATGCCCAGATGGGTGGTTTTGCTGACTGAGCACTGTGTTTCATCCCCGTTTTGCTCCGCCATGTTTGACAGGGGTGTGCCGCGGCTGGAAGGTTAACGCGATCTCTGGCAAGAAGGAGTTTACTTCTGCCGGAGATTTTTTGGTATAATAGATCCAGGGAGATAGAGATGAATAGCTTAACTGGATTAAGCGGCTTACTGCGAGAGATATGGGTCACCTTCGACGGCGCGGCGTTTTATATTTTGCTCGGCATCGTTGTCGCCGGCCTGATCCAGACTTTTGTCGACAGTGAACAATTGGCCCGGCGTTTAGGCAAGCCGGGGTTGCGCTCGGTTTTGCTCGCCGCTTTATTCGGGATACCTTTGCCGCTTTGTTCTTGCGGCGTGATTCCCACGGCGATTTCCCTGCGCAAAAACGGCGCTTCCAAGGGCGCGGTGCTGTCTTTTTTAATCTCCACTCCGGAGTCAGGGTTGAATTCGATCGCGATGTCTTACGCAATGCTGGATCCGCTCTTAACCATATTTCGTCCGATATCGGCGTTGTTGACCGCGGTTGTGGCTGGCGTAGCGGAAAATATTTTCGGGCAGAAGGAAGCCGCCGCGCCGCCGCCCTCCGGGGTTTGTCCGCGTTGTCATACCCTAGGCCCGCTCAGTCATGTGCAGGCGCGTTTAGGTCCGCGTTTGCTCGAAGGCATGAAATACGCTTTTGTTGATTTGTTAGGCGATCTCGCCGGATGGTTGGCGATTGGAATTATTGTGGGTGGGATGATCTCCTATTGGACGCCGCCGAATTTCGCGGAGCACTTTTTGGGATCGGATTTTAAAGCCATGTTGGTCATGCTGGCGGTGGGCATTCCGCTTTATATCTGCGCCAGCGCTTCGACGCCGGTGGCGGCCGCCTTAATCGCCAAAGGCATGAGTCCGGGCGTCGCTTTGGTTTTTTTGTTGGCAGGTCCGGCAACAAATCTGGCCGGTATTTTAGCCGTCGGTAAATTTTTGGGGAAACGATCGGCAGTTATTTATCTTTTGTCAATAGCGGTCTGCGCGGTGCTTTTAGGCCTGGCGCTCAACGGCATTTACGCTGTCTGGCATATCAATATCCAAACCGTTGTCGGTCACGCCCATGATATGCTGCCGCCCGCGGTCAGCGCGGCCGCTTCCGTGATTTTGCTGTTGTCGATGATTTACGCTTTATGGAAACCTAAAATCAAAAGCGTTTTGGTTTGACAAAATGGTTTTTTTTATCATAAATAAGAGAGGTTCATGGCTGGAAATTCGTCGTGATAATGAAAGGATTGATCCGCAATGTGGAAAGTTTTGCTTGTTGATGATCATGAAGCTAACCGAAAATTGATCGTCGAGATATTATCCGGTTTAGCAGTTTGCGATGAGGCGCGTAATGGGTTTGAAGCTTTTCGGCTTTTCATGAAAAGCGTGGAAAATGAAAGATACGATATTGTGTTGTTAGATATCGCGATGCCCCAGATGGACGGCATAACCTTATTGCGCTTAATCCGCGAACAGGAAACTAAATTAAAAACCCTGCCCAAAATTCATACGCCCGTGGTAATCATCACTGCGCATCACGATTGGGTGCAGAGAAGTCTTTACGCGGGAAGCGACGATTTTTTGATCAAACCGATATCTCCGGAACTTTTGATTGAAAAGATCACGCAGTTAACCGCCAAAAGCGCTTAGCGAGAATTATATTATGGCCATCAATGCCGCGCGGTTGCAAAGCGTCTTGGGTATCCATTTCGATTCTATTTTAAACGAATTATCTTTACCCGCCGGAATTTATGAGAAGATCCTAAAAATTTCTATCCGCACTACGGAAGAATCATTCCCCCAATTTTCTTTAGCTTTAATGAACCAAAATCGAGACGCAATTGCGGAAATTGTCCACGACTATAAAGGAGTGTTCGCCAATCTGCGGATCACGCCGTTGAGTCTAATTGGCGGCCAAATGATGCGTCTTGTTTCCAGCGGAGCCCCGCTCTCAGAACTCAGCGATTTATTGGATACATTCAAAGAAAAATTTGCGGCGCTTAAAACTGCCATTGAGTAATTAGTAATTCGTTTTTACTTCCCGCGAAAGAAGCTTGACAGTCGGTTATACTTAAGTATATTAGTATCAACTAGATAAAACCCTATTGCAATGCCTATGGAAGCTACCTTGGAATCAGCGCAGGAACGGACGGGTCTGATAACGCCCGAGGATACGCGCCTGTTTAAAGCCGGCCGTCATACGCGGCTTTATGAAAAATTAGGGTCGCATATCATTCATGCCGGCGGTGCCGCGGGAACCAATTTCGCGGTCTGGGCGCCGCATTGCCGGCAGGTTTCCGTAATAGGGGATTTCAACGGCTGGGACCGGGCCGCGCATATTTTGAAACCGCGTTCGGATGGCTCGGGGGTCTGGGAGGGTTTTATTCCGGATGTGCGTCAGGGGGCTTTGTATAAATATCATATAGTTTCGGCGGTTAATAATTATCAGGCGGATAAACGCGATCCTTTTTCGTTTCACTGCGAAGTGCCGCCCAGCCGGGCCTCGGTGGTTTGGGATTTGAGTTACGCGTGGAAAGACGGGCAATGGATGCGCCGGAGGTTGTTAAAAAATAACCGCCGGTCGCCGCTGTCCATTTATGAAATGCATTTTGGTTCTTGGCGCCGCGATCCTAAAAATCCGCATCGTTTTATTTCCTATGACGAGATGGCTTTAGACTTGATCCGTTATCTTAAGGACATGGCTTTTACCCACGTCGAGTTTTTGCCGTTGACCGCGCATCCGTTGTATGAATCTTGGGGGTATCAGACGGACGGTTATTTCGCCCCGACTTCCCGTTACGGCACGCCGCAGCAGCTCATGGCGTTGATTGATTTGCTGCATCAAAATGGGATCGGGGTGATATTGGATTGGGTGCCGTCGCATTTTCCGACGGACCGCCATGGTTTGGCCTATTTTGACGGGACGCATCTTTTTGAGCACGCGGATCCGCGGCAGGGTTTTCATCCGGAGTGGAAAAGCAGTATTTTCAATTATGGCCGGCATGAGGTCAAAGATTTTCTGATCAGCAGCGCTTTGTTTTGGTTGGATCAGTATCATATTGACGGGTTGCGCGTCGACGGCGGATCATCGATGTTATATTTGGATTACGCACGCAAACGCGGTGAATGGGTGCCGAATAAATACGGCGGCCGCGAAAATTTGGAAGCCGTGGATTTTTTAAGACAGTTGAACGAAACCATCCGCGCCAAATATCCTGACACCCAGATCATGGTTGAGGAGGCTACGTCTTGGCCAAAAGTTTCCCGGCCGGTCGCGGACGACGGGCTCGGGTTTGGAATGAAATGGGACATGGGATGGATGCATGACACGCTGAAATATTTTGCTTTGGACCCTTCCCGGCGGCAGCACGGTCATAACCATTTGACGTTCAGCATATGGTATTTTTATTCGGAGAATTTTCTTTTGCCTTTGTCGCACGATGAGGTGGTGCACGGCAAGGGTTCGCTTATCCGGAAAATGCCGGGTGATGATTGGCAGAAATTCGCGAATTTGCGTTTGCTTTTTGCTTATATGTTCGGTCATCCGGGTAAAAAGTTAATTTTTATGGGCGGCGAAATCGGGCAATGGGCAGAATGGAATCCGCATAAGAGTATTGATTGGCATTTGCTCGAGCACAGCCGGCACGAGGGACTGCGGCGGCTGGTGAGAGATTTGAACCGGGTTTACCGGGATCATCCCGCCTTGTATGAAAATGATTTTATGCCGGAAGGGTTTGAGTGGGTGGACCTTAATGATGCCCGGCAGAGCGTGATTTGTTTTTTGCGTAAAGGCCGGACTGCGGATGATACGGTTTTTGTTGTCGGTAATTTTACGCCGGTGACGCGGCCGCATTATCGCGTCGGCATCCCGGCGGACGGTTATTGGCAGGAGATCCTTAACAGCGACGCCCAGGAATACGGCGGCGCGGGAGTCGGGAATTATGGCGGCGTCACTGCCCAGCCGTTTCCCTGGCACGGCCGGCCGTTTTCCTTATCCCTCACTCTCCCGCCCTTGGCAGTCCTCTTTTTCCGACGGAAAAAAGAAGAAATTCATGCGTAATGTGCCGCGCAGACTGTTTCCGCAAATTTTTTTGTCGCACTGAGCTTCATCCCCCGCGTCTCAAGACGCGGGAGACCGCTGTTTTTTCGCGGAACAGCGACCGCGCCTAACTCGCACCGCTGCATCGCTACGCGATGCAGCGGCACTCAAACAGAGGCGCGGATGGAAATTTTTGTCGCTGTTCCGCGAAAAAACAGCTTTTGCTCAAAGCGACAAAAAAATTCACGGAAACAGTCTGCGCGGCACATTACGCAACGATGAGGGGCGAGAGAATGAAAACTTTTCTATCTTTCATGTTAGCCGCGCTTTGTTTTGTTGTTTTCTTCCAGGTCCGCGAGAACGCGTTTCTTTCCTTGGATGATGATCTGTATGTTTCGGAAAATCCATATATCCGCGACGGGTTGACGGTTAATGGTTTACGTTGGGCGTTTACGGCGGGGCTTCTGCATACTTCGAAGCATACGGATTATTGGCAGCCGTTTACTTTTATTTCGCGGATGCTGGATTTTCAATTTGTGGGCGGCAAAGCGGCTGGGCATCATTGCGTTAATCTGGTTTTGCATATCCTGAATGTTCTGTTGTTATTTTTTTTGTTGCAGCGATCCACCGGGCGGTTGTGGCCCAGTTTTGCCGCGGCCTGCCTGTTCGGCGTTCATCCGTTGGCGGTGGAGCCCGTGTCATGGGTGACGGCGCGCAAGGATGTTTTGGGTTGGTTTTTTGGATTGTTGTGTTTGCACGCTTATCTGTCGTATCGACGATCATCTGGCGGGAAATGGTACGCGGGATGTCTGGCCGCTTTTGTGGCCGCTTTGTTGTCTAAGCCGGCGATGATTGTTTTGCCGGGGTATTTGGTGATTGTGGAGTTTTGGGTGTTAAGGCCCCCACTCCTCCCCGCCCCCTTACCCAACATCACGAGGGGGGAGGGAGTAAGCCGGGTGATTCCGTTTTGTTTGATCGCTTTGCTTTACGCGGGAATTCCGTTTATCAGTCAGCGGGATGTGTTTCCTTATAAGAGCGGGGTTGAAATTGTGTCGCACGTGTTTGACCGGTATTTCTTTTTTTTGCAAAAGTTTTTTTGGCCGGCGCATTTATGGATTTATGGCGGAATGGTTATGCCGGTATTTAATCCCTTTATTCTCACGGCAAAAATTTTTTCGCTGGCTGGAATCAGCATCCTGGCTTATCGAATGCGGCAAAGATTTCCTTTTTTATTGGCCGGCTGGCTTTGGTTTGTGGTTGGCCTTATTCCGGTCGCGGGATTAGAATGGCCGGCGGACCGGTTTATGTATGTCCCGATGGTTGGGTTGATTGTGATGGTTGTCTGGTCAGGCGCCGAGTGGCAGAGAGGTTGGCCAAAACCGGCAGGGGTTTGGGTGGCGACGATTAGTGTCTTGATCGCGGTTTGTGCCGGGCTGTCCTTTCAGCAAGGTCGTTTTTGGCGGGATTCCCCAACGCTTTTTGCCCATGCTTTGGCAATGTATCCGGACAATTACTGGGCGCATAATTCTTTAGGCGTGACTTTGACGGGCGCGAATAAATTAGACGAGGCGAAGCGGCATTTTCAAAGGGCGATTGAACTGCGGCCGAACGATGCCAAACAATTGACCAATATGGCTTCGTTGTTGATTAAACAGGGCCAATATGAGCCGGCATATCCCTACGCGAAAAAAGGATATGAGCTCGATCCTTTTTTTCCGGCGGCGATCAATAATCTGGCTTTGGTTTTTGAGCGCCGCGGGAATATGGAAGACGCGGTTTGTTTATATTTGAAAGGCTTAGCCAACAATCCGCAAGATCCGACTTTGCGGGAGAACTTCGCGAATTTTTTAAAAAATGCCGGACAGAACGGCCCGCGCCAGGACGGTGTTTACACGCGGCATTATCAAAACAAAGCGGTATCGCAAGAAGTGAAGTTTGTTCAGGGAAAGATGGAAGGATTCTACCGGGTATATTTGCCGGATGGAGATTTAGTGCTCGAGCAAGAATATAAAAATGGGATTCCGGTTGGCAAGCCCAAGCGGTATTATCAAAAAAAAGTGTTGGGGGATTATGTCCCGCAATAAATTGTGCCGGTCACAATTTATCGTTGGTTGCGCAGTGTCTCAACGCTATAAAGGAGATTGCTTATGCTGAGAAAGATGTTTTCACTCTCGGGATTTTGGCTTGTTCGGCGGACAGTGATGCTGCTGATTCTTGGATTTTTAGTGTTACTTATAGCGCCTGGGGTTCAGGCGGCCACGCATCACATTGGGGATGCCATCGAAGATGCCGTGGGATACTTAAACCAAGGCAAGGCGCATATTGAAGGCGGCCGTTATGATCAGGCGATTTCCGTTCTCAACTATGCTTTATCGATAAATCCGGTTTCCGCGCCGATTTATCTGCAAAGAGGCATCGCTTATTTAAAAAAAAATCAATATGATCAAGCGATTGAAAATTTTGATAAGGCCATCCATTATAAATCGGACGATCCCCAGGTCTATTTACGGCGCGGCGAGGCCTATTTCCTGAAAGGCGATTTTGATTCCGCGATCTTAGACTACACCAAAGTTACCCAACTGGTCCCGGATCAAGGAGAGGCTTATATCAAATTGATTTCTACCTATTTGAAGAAAAAAGATCTGCTCCAAGCTCGGGTAGCCGCGAAAAAAGCGGCGGAACATAACATAACTTTGCCGGATGATATCAAAGCAGCGTTGAAGAAAAAAGAGGCTTAAAAGAAAGCGTTTTCCCGAAATCTTCCCGGACACCTTGTCATCTCCCTCCTATCGGATATACTTAAAGTGATGATAAAAGTTATCCGCCAATTCCGCTGTGCCGCCGTATCCCGCTGGATGGTGGGGACGGTGCTGGCTTCGTTTATGGTCTCCCTGCCGGGGCCGGGTTATGGCCAGTCATTTTTGAACCTGCCGCGGCCGGGCGCGATGATTCAGCCTTCGCCTTTGTTCGAGCCGCCTTTGATTAAAGGGATTGTCATTCATCCGGAAAACGGCTTGCGTTTTGATTTTCTGATTGATCCGGGTAATAAAGAATTTCAACGGCAAACCCAAACCGTTAAAAATAAAGAATATCAGAAACTCATCAAATATTTTATCGCCGCCTTGACTGTCCCGGAGAAAGATTTATGGGTGAATTTGTCGCCTTATGAAAAGAACCGGATGATACCGGAATCTTTCGCGAAAACGGAGATGGGCCGCGATCTGTTAGGCCAGGATTATATTCTCAAGCAGGTAACCGCGTCTTTGATGTATCCGGAAAAAGAATTGGGCAGGAGGTTCTGGGACAAAATATATAAGGAAGCGAAAGCCAAGTTCGGGACTGAGGACATTCCGGTAGACACATTCAACAAAGTATGGATCATTCCGGATAGAGCATCGGTATATGAACACGGTAACGCGGTGTTTCTGGTGGAGAGCCATTTGAAGGTGATGTTGGAGGAGGATTATGTGGCATTGGAAAAACATTCCGGGATCGCGGGACGGGCGCCTGCAAGGGGCGCTCCTACGGGTGACGATACGGCGGGTGGCGTGGCGCCCCTCGTGGGTACCCGCGGAGAAACAACACACAACTTGGCTTCTCAAATAGTCCGCGAAGTGATTATCCCCGCGATTGAAAAAGAAGTTAACGAAGGCAAGAATTTTGCGTTATTGCGCCAGATCAATGATTCTTTGATTTTAGCAATTTGGTACAAAAAAGTCCTGAAAGAAAGTCTCCTCGGCAAAATCTACATCGACCAAGCCAAGACCCAAGGCGTGCATCAGCCCGACTTTCGGGACAATGAAAAAATTTACAATCAATACGTCGAAGCGTTCAAGCAGGGCGTGTTTAATTACCTTAAAGAAGAAACCGATCCGGTCACGGAAGAAACCGTGTCCCGGACATATTTTTCCGGCGGATATACGGCCGCGCAAAGTAGTCCGGTGATTAAAGCGGTAGCTTTAAGCTCTGCCGCGCTGTTGCGATGGGCAGAAACGCCGATGAATATAGAGGTTGTGTTAGAAGGCGCTGGTCCAACATCAACAAAGTCAAACAGTTCTCCGGCAGTAGATCAAGAAGATTACAAAACACGCAAGGCGCAAGCCCAACAGGCAATAGACGCGGCGCAAGTGGTATTGGAGGACACAGTTAAAAAATTTGAGGAGCAAATCAAATGGGCTGGAAATGGAAAAATAAAAGTTTTAGCAGAGGATTGGGAGATAAGGGGAAAGTACAGCATTGTTTCTGGAGGCTTGCCGATAGCTGGTGTAATTGACAGTGGTAATATTGTTCACTTGGAAAACGTTGTTAATAGTGTTTTGTGGTATTTTGGTTTTAAAAATGAGCCGGCGGTGTATATGGGACGTGTACAGGATAAATATCAATGGGCTACGCCGCCTCCCACATTTATTCGAGAATTAGCTGAATGTCTGCCTATAAGATCGGGCATGAATGATGAAAGAGCAAAAAAGGCCTTAAGTTTTCTTTTGAATTATTTTAAGGATCGTGGGTGGATGATTGCTGATTTTGTTGATTATGAATTCAATCTTTATGATTTGAATGCCAAAGAAATACTCAGGAGGGTTCGATATGGCCAGCATTCCGGCTTAGGCGCGGTTTGGCATGGTCCTGGGGAAATTCCGGAATCGATTAAGAGGTTGGCTAAAGTATTTGGGGATTTTGAAGAAGCGCAAGCCGCCTTAAAGGCTATAGAAGATGAAAAATGGGATATAACTATTACGGAAGCAGATGTTGCAGAAGCGGTTCTTGCCCAAGCGCAAAGATCAGCGGATCGGTCGCTGGCAAACCCCGAGGGTCCAAATGATCAAGCGGTGAAAGATTATATGTTGCTGGATGAACAGGGCAGAAATAAAATTTTTGATGAGCAATATGCCGCGTATCACAGCTTAAATCGATTTTTAGCCTGGAAGGAGCGTAAAGCCGTTGTTGTTTTATTACTGCGATATTTGGCAGAGGAAATCGCGGAAACCAAACATGTCACGCCGGAAATTTCCGCTCGGTCAGCGGTGCTGAGGGCTTTTTCACGTCAAGCGGCGCGTCAGGTCAGCGGACTGCCTGGTTTGAGCGCGAAAGAGGAAAAGTTTAAATTTTTACGGGGGCAAGCCGAGCAAATACGTAAAGAGGCGATGTATCGCGCGTGGGCTGAGCAAGCAATCAACGGATCGTCACACGGAGAAGCCGCGGGCGCTCATCCAGAACAAAGTGTTTCTGCTGCGCAACAAGGCGCAGAATCCGGGCAAAATCCCGGCGCTGTAGCCGGGCAGGCAGTAGGAGCAGTGCCAGAGCAAGCAAATCCTGACGCTGCGGCAGGACAATCAGTTGGACCAGCGCCTGCCGGCCAAGACGGGAAAGCCCTGATCAATGATTTGGAGGAGATTCTGGATATTGGTCCGTCCGCAGAGGCGCCTAATTCGGAACCCGGACGAGTCGCGGCTACTCCGGTCGGCGGTATTGATCTGCAATCCGCTTCGAGCGCTTTGCAGATCAAGCGCGACAAAAACGGCGCGCCTTTGCCCGTGCAATTTCAGGATATTCCCAACATCCGCATCGAAGGGCTGACGCCCGTCATCATCCATTCCTCGCCGGTTCCGGCGCAAAATCTTCGCCTGCTCTTGGGGTTTAAGGACGCAGCATCAGCCACTGCTTTGCAATCGTAACAATTGATTCGGAGCATCTATATCCAATTTGGACAGCAATAGATTCGGATATAAATATATCCAAAATTTGATGTTTGTTTTTTGGAATGCTATACTGCAGACCAATGAAAAATCATTCGTGCCGGTCACTAAATATATCCCCCGGCGGGGTCAGAGAGATGGTGGCCTTGGCCTTGCCTATGGTGGTGTCGCACAGCTGCGACACAGTGATGACCTTCACGGACCGGTTGTTTTTGTCGCGGCTGGGGCCGGATATGATGAACGCGTCTATGCTGGGGGGATTGACCGCGTTTATGATGATGACGTTTTTTCTGGGTCTCATCGGATATTCCACGGCTTTGGTAGCGCAATATTTGGGCGCTGGCCAGCCGAGCCGTTGCGCGAAAGTGACTACGCAAGCTTTGTTGATCGCCGTGGCCGCGTATCCGTTGATTTTGGCTTGCCGGCCTTTGGCGCATCAGTTGTTTGTGTTTATGGGGATATCCTCCGGGCAATTGGCAGCCCAGAAAGTGTATTTTGATATTTTATTGTATGCCGCGATTATCGGGCTGGGCCGCGGCGCCTTAAGCGGTTTTTTCAGCGGGATCGGCCGGACGCGGATTGTTATGGCCGCGTCTTTGACCGCGATGGCGGTCAATGTGGTTGGGAATTATGTTTTGGTATTCGGGAAATTCGGTTGTCCGGCTTTTGGGATTCGCGGCGCGGCTTATGGCACGATTATCGGCGGAGCCAGCGGGCTTTTGATTTTAGTTGCCGCGTATCTGAACAAGCGCAACCGCGAGGAATATCACCTGGGGCAAGCGTTTCATTTTGATTCCGGGTTAATGCGTCAACTTTTACGGTTAGGAATGCCGACTGGCTGCGAGATGTTTCTCAACCTTTTGGCCTTTGACGCGATTGTGATGATTTTTCACGCGGTTGGCCCGGTGGCGGCTACGGCTTCGACGATTATGTTCAACTGGGATATGGTTTCGTTCGTGCCGCTGATTGGCGTGGAGATCGGGGTAACGAGTTTAGTCGGACGGTATATGGGCGGCAGACAGCCGCAGATCGCGCATCGGGCGGCGATTTCGGGTTTAAAATTGGGATTGGCCTTTTCCGCGGGTATTCTGGTATTATTTATTGGGTTTCCGGCCGCCTTGGTTGACTTGTTTCATTCCGGCGGGAATAACGCGCTGTTTATTCAGGCCAAACCTTTGGCGATTTTCATGCTGCGGGCCGCTTCGCTGTATGTGCTGATTGAAGCGGTGTTTGTGGTTTTTATCGGCGCGCTGCGCGGCGCCGGCGACACGTTCTGGGCCATGGGGCTATCGGTGTCTTTGCACTGGGTTTTGGCCCCGGTCTTGTTTTTGATGCTGCGGATATGGAAAATGCCGGTGGAAACCGGATGGCTGACCGTGGTTTTTCTCTTTATGCTATTTTCGATATTCGTTTATCTGCGGTATCAGAGCGGGCATTGGAAAAAAATTCAGGTAGTGCCGATCCAAGCGCCAGGCATGGCGCGGGTTATAGATGATTTTCACGAGACAACGGATTTGTAAGGAGACGACATTATGCTCACTGAAAAAATCAATAAGTTGCTGCTGAAACAAAAAGTCGTGACTGTCGCGTCGGCGGATTCTAACGGCAGGCCGACGGCCGCGCCCAAATTCGTGGTCGCGATTGAGCGCAACTGTATTTATCTGGTTGATTATGTGATCGGTAAAACGTTTGACAATTTCAGCAAAAATCCCCTTGTCTCGCTTTCGTTTTTCGATGAAGAGGATTTAACCGGGTATCTCCTCAATGGGACAGTAGTAATATTGACAAGCGGACCGGAATTTGACGTCTGGATGAAAGAAGCGCAAAAAAAAGAAATCGACCTGACGATCGAGCGGGTGATTAAAGGCATCCAAAAAGGAAAAAAACACGCGAATTTTGATTTTGTTTCACCGGAACACCGGGTTATTTTTAAAGTCAACGTCAATGAAGTGGTGGAAATCAGCTCCGGTGGGAAATTGCGGCGAGAAAATTATAAGTAAAGCGACTGGCGCGCTTCCCGGGAAGCGCGCCGGTTGTAAGTTTTTAATCTAGGTTAGCAGAGCTTGGCAATGGTTTGCAGGACTTCATCATTGCGGAACGGTTTCATGATGGTTGCTTCCGCCCTGGGGCGCGCGGCCGGGTTGGGCAGCTGGGCGGCGTTGGCGAGATTAGAAGCTGCGCGGCTCTCCGGCGCCGGAGGGGCGAGCGGCGCGGGGGTCCCGGCCGATTTGTAGCCGCTGATCAGTGCCACTTTCACGCTAGGCGAGCTCTGTTTGATCCGCGCTAAAATATCCTCGCCTTTTCCTGCCGGGATTTGGTTGTCCAACAATACCAAGAAGATATTTTTGTCGTTTTTCAGGATTTGCAGGCATTGATCCGCGCTATGGGTCAAGATCAAATCGTATTTATCGCTCAAAAGCAGTTTCAGTGATTCCGCGGTATTTTCTTCGTCGTAGACAATCAGGATTTTTTTGGCCCGGATCACGTCCCGCTCCTTAGACGCGCACCGGCGTGATTACGCTCAAGAGGCGGACGGGTGTGCTGCCTTTGTTGACGAATTTGTGTTTTTTCGCGGCATCGAAATACAAGGTATGCGCGGGTGTGAGGCTATAAGTTTGGTTGCCGATCACAATATCAACGCGGCCGTTTAAGACATAGACGAATTTTTCCGTTCCCGGGTGCTCTTGGGTGAGCGTGGTCGCGCCTTTGGGTTCCAGTTTCACCAAAACCGGCATCATTTTTTTAGTCGCGATATTTTTGGTGAGCAGTTCGTAAGCCGCCCGGTCGCTATGCACGAAAAGGTCGGAAGAACTGCCATCCATGCCCACTTCCACGGGATTTTTTTCGCCGCTGGGGGTCAGGCCGGCATACAGGTCAGACAGCTCCACGCCCAAGGCTTGGGCGATGTGGCCGTGCGACTCCAAACTGCCGATCATTTTCATGTTTTCGATCCGGCTTAAAGTCGCGATCTGCACGCCGCTTTTTTCCGCCAATTCCGAAAGGGAAAAGTGATTTTTCTTGCGTAATTCTTCCAAGCGTTTTCCGATATACATAGCTTACCCTTTGAAGTTTAAGTGTGAATATTTATAAAATTAGCATAATCTTTTTTTTTATTTTGTCAATTTATTTAATTTTTCAGATTGGGAATGATACCATAGATCCTTACCCCCTATTCCCTGGGGGGGCGAAAAAAATTTTAATCATCAAAGCCGATATCTTTGAGGAGCTCCGGGCTCGATATGAAGCATTTTGCCGGGGTCATATAGGT
>JADFXQ010000012.1 GCA_015233495.1 Candidatus Omnitrophota bacterium
GATCACGTCGCCCCATTCTTCCCTCGTCAAACCATCCAGCGCCGGCAAATTGTCAAACCTGATCCCGCCTTTCGCGGCGCCGCGGCTGTCATTGTGCACAATCCGCATCCCGAACAACATCCGGCGATGACCGTTAATGACCACCGGAATTTCCACCCGCACTTCCTTAAAATAATCCGGATTCGTCAACTGCTCGACGATCGCCGCATCTAAATGAATAATTTGAGCCGCCGCGCGGATCTGCTTAACCACATTCTCAAACAAACCCGAAGCGGGCGAAGAACACGGCGAGGCGCAAATGGCTGTCCCCGCCGGGCTGCTCCCCCCGGATTTGGGACCGGCAGTTGGTTGCCAAATCTTTTGATTCGCCCAATCAACCAAACGCTTGCGGTATGACAAATCTTTCTGCAATTCGGATAATGAAAAATAGATCCCCTGATCCGGGCAGGCGAGGGCATTGACCGCGAGCTGAGTCATCGGATGCCAGGGGTTGGGCAGCGTGTCGTAACAGACTCGATCACGGTATTCCGGTTCAAATCCGGCAGGATCGTAATCATGAAGATAATTCCAACGGGATAGAAGCGCGTAATCCAACGCGGTAGGTTGCTGGGTCGAACCGGGATGCGGTTCCAAATGGGCTGAAATATAATCATCAATCGATATAAATCCTTCTGCCTCAGCCACGGGACGAATGATTTGTTCGCGATAATACGTCAACCGATCGCCGCGGATCGGCGCGGCAATGGCCGCGGTCGTCACATAACTCGCGATCAATTCTTCCCGCCAATTGATCGCCGCTAACTCCACGGCCAATCTCTCCAATTCCTCGTGATTCGGACCCGTCGTAATCAATCTCGGATCCCAATATCCCCGGTCGACCGCCATGAGCCTCGCCTGATCTTCCGTCATCGTCGGATTGTCCGCCATCATTTGATCCAAATCCCGCGGGAAAACATGCGGCGCGATGGCCGTTCGCAAGGCACCGCAATTGGCAAAATATTTTTTAATTTGCAAATGACGAACACGATGCACGCTTTCATGAAGATAGATAAACTTTCTAATTTTAAACTCCGGCCTCTTTATGACATCACTGATCTCCATTGTTTTTAAATCATCGGAAACCGCGAATAATCGATTCGGATTTTTCGTCACGATGATCTTCGCGGCCTTCACGTCCTTTTCAAAAAGGACAACACCTTCGCTGATCTCTATTTTGGAAATCCCTAAAGACGCGGGAATGACTAAATCGTGGATGTCTTGACGGAAATGATCGTTGTTTTTTATTTCGGCGAGAATCCATTGACGGGCTTCGTCCGGAGACTTGAACGTTGCCGCAACCGGCGGCGCTTTGTTCCTGTATCCCGGGCCATGCGTCCCCAACATCCCCCCGATATACGGCAAGACTAACCTGGCGACCAACACGATAACAATCGCGAGCCACATTTTATTTTCCGAAAACCACGCCGGCGAAGACGAAAAAACCTTGGCAGCCCCCGGGGCTGCTAAAGGTTGTCCTGCGGATAACAACGCTTCACTTAATATTCTAAAACTCTCAACTGCGATCGTGAGTTCAGCGTATGATGCTTCCATGCATCGCACCCTTTCCTCATACATGGCATAAATTCCCGGGAGATTATTGTATGCTCCGTAAGCCAGCGGAATAACTGCTCCGAAGTCAAAAAGATCAACTAAGCCTGCCGCTGTTCTTTGCTCCATGACCAATCTCGCTTGATGCGCCTTGCCGCATTTGCCTTCAAACGATTGTTGAAAACGATTTATTCTCTCAATCAATATCGAATATGAACCCAGCATGTCTTGTCGCTTTTCCCATAAAAACGTCAACTGCGTTGTCCGTATTTCTTGTATATCCCTCGCGACCTCAGCGGCGCTCTTTGACAAAGCAGTGATTTTGTTTTCCAAATCCTCGACGCGTTTTATCAAAGCCAGCAATCGAACCGACAAATCCTGTAACGAAGTCTTGATGCTTTCCGGTCGGCGCTGATCTTGATCCCCTGCCTTCGACTCATTTTTTATCTCGGGACTTGGGGTCTGTTTCGATTCCGGCCCCCAAATGACGCGCGCAATAAATTCCAAGACGCCTTGAATCATTTCCGCCGCCGGTGACGAAGTTGTCGCGGCATCCGATTCTTTCAAGACGACGTTTGTTCCGAAGCCGATATAACTTTCTTCTGGAAAAGACAACAACGGGTGAAGATTTTCGTCTCGGTTGGTTCTGCGCGCCATAACCATATAGAGCTCGATATCTTTTCCGGAAAGAAGAACTTCTCCTTGAGGATCAAAATCGACGATTTCGTCAAGACCGGTAATCCGGAGGCCGACAGAAACCGGCATATAAAATAAATCGCCAAAATTAGATCCCGGCCGCTTCTTCAAAAACAACTCTCCCTGCTGCCGCGCGGTCACTAATATTTCCGCGGCTGCGGTCGATAATTTTTCCGACAACAAATGATAAAAATAACTTTTGCGCAGCAGCTTTACGACAGGATCGTCCGGCGCGGCGTCACCGGCTTCCTCCGGCGTCTTCGTCTCATAGGCCGTAAGAACTTGAAAAGCAATTTTCGCTTGTTGATGGCGAAGTACCTCAATCTTTCGCGCCGCGCCCATTTTACGGAATTGCGAACCCATAAATACAATCGTTGATTCAAGGCCATTGATCACCTCATCCCAACGCAATATGACAATAACTAACCCGGCGATCCAGAACAGCGCTGGGATTGTGACAAATAACGCCAAACACATGAAAAGTGTGACGCCTCCCAACAATATGATCCCGACAGCACCGGCGGCCATGATCACGATCCGCCACAGAATCGATGATCCGCGATTTTGCTGTTTCCTAAAAAGATCGCCGAAATAATGGGTCAAACGCCCCAACCCGCCGCGCGGCTTCCATTGTTGGTAACCGTCATCATCGACGGGCGAAGAAGATAAAAGCAATGCCGCGTCGATTCCCGAAACACCGGTCTTTACCGGACTTCCCGCCACCGGTATATTCGGGATATGCCGATTTCCCGCCGACCCATCCCGGTTGACCCGAGACGTTTGTGGCAATTCTGCTGGCGGAATCACGACGCATTGCGCGCGATCTGATTTGTTTTGGCCGACACGCGTGCGTCCTATTTGACTCGGCTGATATTCAGACAGGCGCATCAATTCCCGCCAGTCTTTCAAATCTTGAATGCGCTTTTTCACCACTAAATTGACTAATGTCTTATGCCCGAACGCGAGCCAATCCTCTTGACGGGTTGAACGCACTTTGGGCATATGCCGTCGCACATATCGCACTGCCTCTTTTGGGGTGAAATGATCCGAAGCGATCCCGACTAATTTCACCCAATCCGCGATACCGGGAATATTGTGACGGCTCACGTGTTTCACAAATGCTTCCTGACCCGCCGCGAGCCAAGCATACTGACGGATCGATCCGATCAGAATAAAATTGACGTTAAAATAAATAATCGCGTCGCCACGGGTCATCGTGCGTAAACGGACGGCCGCCAGACTCGGCCAACCGTGAAAACCTTTGACGTGGATGGCAGACACAATATCCAAAAAATCGGCTTGCTTGCGTTTGCGCCAATCCGTTTCTCTCAGCGAGATAATCTTGGGATAATATTGATCCAAATACGCGTTCACCCCGGCGATAGCAAAGCCATTCCAAGCGCCTGAACCCGGGATGAATTGCCGTTCTACAAGTTTGACAAAAACCTCGTGTCCTTTCGCGGCCCACAGCGCTCTTCGGTGCGAACCAACCGCAAGCAAATGTTTTTGAAAATAAGCAAGCATATCGTCTCGATTCAGAGCCCGCAAAGCGGCTGTCGAAAAATCATGCCAACTCGACCACCCGTTCTTTTTATCGGAAACCCAATCCACCAAATCCCCGTGTCCCGCCGACCGCCAAGCTGCCGCGTCAATGGCCATGACATCGGCGAAATGCGTTCGAAACTCGTCGACCGCGGAGAGAATATTAAAACAAACCGCCGCCTCTGCCGGTTGCCGTGACGCGGCAGAACGAACCGCTTCTTCCGCCCTGGCATAGCCGCAGGCGTCAGACGCCAGATCCGCGTAATGACGCAGGCCGTCCTCTAAAAGTTGCCTGACTCGTTCTCTCTCCAACGGCTCATTGACTGACTTGTCTTTGCGGGGCAATGCGGCGCCGACTGTTTCCAATATTTTTCCTTCCAAGACCACTGCCACAATCACCTGCGCCACTCGATCTTCCGCGCGGTTTGGCAAAACAAATTCCCAAAACGCCACTAACCATTTCCCATCATGCGCATATTCCAGTTCGCGCATATTACGATGTTCTTGCGCCGCGATGAGCCGGCTATAAAGGAACATCCGGGCGAGATCATTCGCCCTCACAGCGCCGGGAATCCAATCGTTGATGGTCATCGTATCCCGGATATACTCTTGAATCACTCGCGAAGCGTCCAGCATCGCGATCAAAGCCTGGGTATCCGCAAGTTCCCCCCAGACCTTGGCCCATTGCTTAGTCTGATTCCAAAGCCGAATCCCCTCCCTAAAACAGGTTTGAATTTTGAGGGTATTGGGCTGAACCCCGGGTTCAACCGCGAATTGATGCGAATAACGCATCAACCACAACCACACAATCCTTACCGCATCCTCGACGGAAACATCGTCTCCCAAGGCTGACGCAAGCGGTTGGCGCAGTTTTAATAATTTGGCAATCCAATCTTCTGTCAGCATAAATGCCGCATCGCCCAAGGAGCCGTTTAATTCCCGCAGCGTTTTTTCCACGGCCAACCGCGCCTGATCCATGGCAGTTTGCCTGTCTTTCGCCTTTTGCATTTGGCCAGGCAGAAACTCGATGATCGCATTCGCGATCAAACGCAATCGTGTAGATAGCGGATTCCTTTCCGGAAAATCGAAATCGGCTAACAGCAGCCGCAGCCTTTGATCAAATTTCGCCTCAATCTCCGGAGTCATGGCCTCACCCAGCGCCTGAATAATATCAACAACATACCGACGCACCAGAGCATCGCCGCGGATCATTTGATACAGCGCTTCCTTTGTTTCCGCGTCCGTCTCCGCCTGAAACTCTCTCACCAAGGCATTGATCCGCGTCCAATCCCTCCATTCCAACCGCTCCCGCGCAACCGACCCCGCCGGCGAGCTCTGAGCCAAAGCGCCCTGCCCCAAGCGAAGCGGCGATGAAGTTCCGGACCCCCTCTGTTCGACTGATGATGAATTCAGCAATATGGAAGCAACTTTGAACTCATCGATACGCTGCGGAAGGCTGGGCCAGCCAGGCTCGGCCCCGAACGCGCCGAATTGTGAAGCGACCACGGCCAAAGACGCGTTGACAGCAGGAAGGGCCGCGGGGATGGAGCGCGAAGTTTCCCGTACCGCGAGAAATACCCGGCCGCGCCGAATATGATTTAGAGCTTCGTCCGACGCCCGGGCCCCTGAGGACGCGCGCCGAAATCCGTTTTCCTCAGTCGTCATTCCCTGCGCCCGGGCAATCGTAGGGAGCACCCGCATCTTATAATAATCCGTTAATGACAAGCCGATTTGCTCGGCCCGTATCGCCCGCCCGGCAATTTGCGCGTAATACGCAGGCGTTTCCTGTTGCCAGCGCAGCTGAAAAGCCCGTTTCATCAGCCGTATAAACGAACCAGGCTTGACAAGGTTATTGCGCGGCGCCGTGTCGCCCGCGTGCGGCTTAACAAGTTCGACCAGCCGAGAAAATTCCTCCATGGTCCGCAAATATTGCTGGCGCAGGACGATCTGAGAAGGAGTCAAATGCACGGCCTCATGAAGTAAATTTAAATCAAAATGCTCGACCACATCATCAAGATAACCTGAGTCATAAACAAAAGTGTTTTGTTCCGGGATGACGCCAACCAATCGTCGTTCATTGTCACTTTTGATGACTTTACCTTCCCGGGCAATAAGATATAATTGCCGCACTCCCTGCGTAAGTTCGTCTTTCGAGATGCCTATGGCCGAAAGAGGCAGACTATTGATTTCGTCCTGATAATGATGGTGGGCCTCGATCGCCTTCAGAATAAGTCCGCGTGCCGCTTGCAGGGCAGCGGCCGGCCGCTGTTTCCTCTTCCCCGAAGGTTTATGCCGCGGCTGGTGTTGCTTTCCCGTACGCCCCTGTTTCTCGTCACCATGCGCCGGCGAGGCGGATATTTTTCTTTCAAAAGCCAAAACCGGCGGACCGGACGCGTCGACATAACCAAAATTTCCTAAGGACAATTTTGCCAATTCCGCGGAAGACGGCACGCGCACAAACCGGTCATTTTCCTGACCGATCACCGGGTAGCTGTATCGCGTCCGCACGTCGGTAATATATAACGCCTTTGACGCGAGGCGGGCCTTTACCCCCAACGGAATAATCTGCTCATTAAAACCATCGCGGGCTTTTTCAAATATCACGTCGATATCTCCGCAATCAAGGGGCGAGAATCTTGCCAATAATAATTCCGGATATTCACGATGGACTGTGCCTCCGACCCAGATTACTTTCCGCGAACGAGCCGATTCTCCCGGATAAGCCCAAAAAAATTCTTGTTGATAAATATCCGCGCCAATCTGTCGCGGCGCGCATTTCCCAATCCCGAGAGATTCCATTTCCCACGATAAAACCGGCAGCATTCCGATCAACGCCCAAATTTGATTGATCCTTCCGGTGGTTATATACCCCGAATATTTTTTCTCCGCAAAATATTTATTCCGCCAAGTTTCAATCAGCTCGGAAACCGATAACATCGGCAAATGTCTAATATCCGAATGCGTGGACCACCATTTTTCAATAATCGCCTGTTCGACCAACGGCTGATGGAGCAGTAAATCTTCATAATGTTCATCAACCATGAGGATCACATCCGGATTCGCGGCTAATAAAACACTGCTCAGATCGCCGCCCGCGGAAAGATATAAAACGGTACGTGTGACTTGGTCGTCAAACCGCGGTTCTACCCATTCACAGCGCATCAACTTCAAACAGTCATAAGTCCCCTGTCCCATAAATGCCGGCACATCGACCGCGCTGGACGATAAAAAAACACCGATGTTATCTGTAACAATATTTTTCATTTCTATCCGCAGCAACCCCGGCAATGACCTTAAATGCAACGGGGATGACATTGGCCGTTCCGTATCCGATAATTCTCGCTTTAATTCTTGTAATTCCTGCTCGATGCTTGATGGATCCCGCTCCTGTAACATCGCGTCGAGCGCCTGTGCTTCTGCCGCGATCGATCTCTGCTGAATTTGGATGTTTAATAGACGTCGTAATAACGCCTCGAGCTCCTGGCTCAAATCCGCTGCCGTTTCATATATCGTTAGCCCCTGATTCAATCTCGGGCGTTGGTCAACGTCATCGACAATACTCCGCGTTCTCCTTATTTTTATGTCTTTTTGGCGCTGCGCCAAATAAAATAAAACAGCTGGTTTCAATGCTTCATAAATATTTTTCAAGCCAATTCTTAAAGGCTTAAAACCCTCAATGATATTTTCTATTTCACCTGCCTCCGGAGCTTCCGCTGTCAAACAACCATTCATTAAATGATCCAGTGACTGCATTAGTCCAATTAAACTTTTACGAGCTGATTCAACTTCCACCTCCAATACCGAAGCTCGCCTCGATTGAATAATCTCCCGCAACCTCCGGTTAGCCGGCTCTTTCCATAATCGTTCTAACCGGGCCTGATAATTCTCTACTTTCCTTTTTTGTTGGATGATCTCCTGTAGACGCGCTTCCAATTCCCTTATCTTCCTACGTAAAACGCGAATATTTTCATTTCTAACGCGTAAGGCTTCTTCATCCAACGGCTTCGACTTGACAATAAGCCTGCGGCGTTCAGACGCGTCCTGAAGCGTTGACAGAATATCTAAAGATCCAGGAATTTGGGCTTTAACAAATTGTTCTAACTTAGTTATTAAACTTGATAACCGATCTAAATTACTGCTGTCCGACCATAACAGAATATAATCCAAAACTTCACGGCCAAAATTGGCTTCCGGGAGCCATCTTGTCATAATTTCTATCATCTCAAGCAGAGACCTTACCTCCTGCCCAGATCGATCCACATCCTGCCGAGCCAATTCCGCAAGTCGCCTGCGTGCCGCACTCCAATCATAAAAAAGGCGCTTAATATTTAAGGGAACGTCGACTCCCGGATCAAGGTCTAACAGCAATGCCGCTGCCCTGGACTCAATTTCTATTCCCTTAACTTCCCCTTCCTCGACAGCTAAATTTACCGCGGCCTGCATTTCGTTGAGCGCTCTTATCGGCCCTCTTTGAACATCTCCCAGATGCGTCTCATCAACCCATGCCGTTATGCGCTCTGAAAATTTCTCAATCCCATCCATATCCGCGATTTCAGCAAAGAACGCGCGCAAACCGCCAAAATATCCCATAATGATTTTAGCTGGGCCCTCTTCCATTATTTCTGCCGGCCGGGCCCTGACGAGCGCCTCCACCAAAAGATCATACTCCTCGCCGAAAACTCTCGATTCCGTTTCCCGAATTTTTTGTCTGTAATACTCCATCGGGTTACTGGGCAATTTCGCCCGATTTTCACAACAGCCTAAAACAACCGTAAATCGTCCGTCACTTTGTGCCGAAGTTATAACCAAATATAATCGGTCCTGTCTCCGAAAGGGTTTCAGCTCATAAAGTCCTGCAAAATCCTTTCCGGCGCTTAGTGATTTGATACCGGGTGGCAACGGCTCATTGTTCCGTTCCGCCTGATCTAACTTAACTAGCTCAATAACCAGTTCCCGCCAGTCGTCATCGGACCACAAACGCGGTTGCCTGACCAAATCTGCAAATACGCGGCTGAACGCTATATGAAAACAAAACATTGGCAACTCGGCTATGGGGCTGGATGAAGGGAGGCGGGAATCCAAAATTTGATGGATGTTTTGGACGACCGATCGAAAATCCTGCTGGCGCCGCTGCGGAACCGCGACAGTGATTTTGATCAAACCGCATTCTAAAACCGTCCGGCACTGCTCAAGCGGGGTGGTTAACGCTTCTTCGGATTGCAAAGTCTCGATCCAGTCGTCTTGCGCAATCCCTTCCCGGACAGTTCCCGGCCGCGCGTCTGCCGCGGGTCGTTCAAAATGGACCGCGGATTGCGAGATAAAAAACCGAAACTTCCAATCTGCTGGCGCGGCGTATTGGATTCTCCAAAATTTTCCGCGGTAATACGCCCGCTTCGCCGGTTGCGCCGGGCCAACATATAACCGTTGGTCCTTAATGAAAGCCACAATGTCATCGTCGCTGATAAAAGCATACCGTAGGTTTTTCAGCGCGATCAGCTTAGCGGCCGTTGACGATTTTCCGGCGCAAGAACGACCGACGATTATAACTGCCCGGTCGGTTTGCCGGTCCCAGATCAGATTCCCGTGAATATAAAACATATTATGCTGCTGCATCACCTGCAAAGCCCGGAAACAGGACTGATATTGTGTCTCTTCCGCGGCAGTACGAATTTCTTTTTGCCCAATCACCCGGGCATAGGCGCGCAAATAGGTCGGTTCAAGAGTAGGGACATCGCTGGACCGTAAACATTCAAAAATCTTTTCCGCAGGGTAAATTTCCGCGGCTTCCTTCCCCGGACTGGAACAAAGGTCCGTTTCCAAAAATAAAGGAAGCAAGCTCTGCGCCCGGGGATCCACGCCGCCGGTCCGATTTAAACCGTAACTGGCAAACAAAGCGCTTCTCCCAACACAACCATGATCATTGCCTTCGCACACCGGCGGACATTGCCCGATCATATTTTCATGCAGAGCGGCAATCGCCGGCGCGAAAGCAGTTTGGATCGGCGAAGCAGACATGGAAGATCTGCCGGAATCCGCCCGGAAACGCGCCTCGGCCGGCGAAGCGGCTTGCAAATCATCCGCGATCATCGTCCCCAATTTGCGGTTCAAATCAAACCGCGGATTGGCATAAATTCCCCGCCCAAAATCACCCAAAGCTTGTCTCATCCGCGGCTCAAAAAATAACCGCAGCATCAAAGACGTGGCAGGATCCGGCAAACTGCTAAAACTATACGCTGTCATTTCTGCCAAGAGGGTGTGTAAAATATATTGTTGGGTTACGTCCCCGACATCAGCCGCCCTTTCTTCCATATCGCTTAACACCCGATTCAGCCACAAATGACACAAATAAAGAAACGGTACGCCCAACTGCAAAGCCGCGCATAAGGACATCGCACCCGTGACACCAGCTGGCAGCTCTCCTTGCGCCAGGCCTAAGAAAAGCGCGTACCTTCGACGATCAACAAACGGGGCCGGAATCACAAACACGCTTCCCTCCGGCCGGTCAAAATCCGCGTCGCGCAACACGCAAGAATCATCATCCTGTCCGTACGCGTTGGCAAACACAAACACATCCCTACCGGCGAAATATTCTCGCCCTCCCGGCAAGGACCGGGCCTGTTCCAGCAAACGAAAATAGTTGCGCGAGTCGCGGTGATACACATGTCCCCATAAACCATTGACGATGCGCTGCCGCGCTCCCTCGCTCAATGACGCGAGTAACGGCAATTCCGCGCACAAGTTGGTTTTCACGATTTGTCGTCCTTCCGCATCAGCAGTTTGCTGCCGCGCGGTTTCCAAAGCGTTGTCCCAAGGCGCGCCCATCGCCCCGTTATGCAAACCCGATATCACTGTTGTCTTTCGCGAATTCGGCCATCGCAGACAGTCTCCTCTATAAAGTCCAAAATCCTCAATTTCGTAATATTGTTGAGGCCGAATGCGCTGAGGCTTACCATTAAATGAAACGCATACATCACAGTCAAGTCGGCTAAAATTTTCCCAATCGAGCGCCGAAAGATTTTCCTCGCCTATTAAACCATTGAATATTTTCAAGCCCGCATGGTTGGTGACAAACCGGATATCCGCCTGGGAAAACTGTTGCCGCAGACCGTTAAACAAACTTAAGCCAAAGCCGATGTCCCCGCAACCGCCATGCGGATCCGCGTGCACATAAATCAGCGGCGATGTTTCCCGATTTTTCACTGGCGAAGCGGCGGTGGCTTCGACGAAATAAAAGGAATGCGGATCGACCTCCAAATAAAATATATGTTGGTCCGCGGGCAGGGTCCTGACCGGATGGACCCACCACAGACCGCTATGCACATCCAAGGTCCAAACGCGCACCGCGTGCGGTCCGTCCGTGCGCAACCCGATATGCGCCCAGCGGGTGTTTTGAGTGATGTTGACCACGCCAAAAATCGTCCGGGAACTGTCCGGGAGAAACCGGGCAACTCCTAACAGACCCGGATCGCTCATACCCCAATATTCATATTCGCCGTCCACCATCTCCTCATAAATCAATCTCAGACCAAACAGGCGGGCTCCGGTTTGTCTTTCCAAATGATCCGCGTCGCGCCAAAGCGGCGCCGGTTCTGATTCCTGCTCGGCATTGCGATATCGATGATACGCATTCCAAACCCCTCCGTTTAAAATCAACACATGACAAGGTGTCATCAGCCACAACGCGTCCAGCAACCATCGATGTTGGTGATCGATTTTCGCCGCATCCCAATAATAATAAACACTGTCATGCTCGAGCAAAGGCACAACCAGATTTTCTCTCCAATGCTTATCGATCCATTGCAAATGTTGAGACAAATACCAAACCAAATCCAGATTGGGATAATCAGCAATTAAAGATTTCGCGGCTTCGATCACCGGCTTTTGTTCATAAATCCCATTACTCCAATTCGGTCCCATTAACTTGATTTGCAAATTCGGATCAAAACCCAAGGCCTCAATCACAAAAAACACATTGGGGTCCAATTCCTTCATGGCTTGAATAAAATCGTTGCAAATATCGCGATTCATCGTTAAACCCCAATTGATCAACACTCTTTCCGGCAACGGCGCTAAGGCCGCGTCAATACGAAAACCGCCTATGCCTCTTTGGATCCATACCCGGCCGACGTTAATGAAGTATTCAACCAGCTCCGGATGCGTCAAATCCGGCTGGGCCACATCCGACCAGCGCCAATTCGACGAACCCCACGGAACATTGTCCGTCGCGGAAACTAAAAACAGCGCATCCTCCGGAGAAACGAGCAAGGCATCGAGCTGAGGATCATTAATCGCCTTGCCAAAATAAACGTCCGCTTTGCGAAACGGAATCATCCGTCCATTAACTTCCAGTTCGCCTTGCTCCGGCATACCGCATTCGCGCCATAGCCTGAGCAATTCTTGACCCGCGTCGACCCGGCGGCGCAACTCGTCTTCCGAGATATCCCGGCCGCGTAATAACGCCATGCGCTCATCCGCGTAATGAAACAAAATACGATTGATCGTGTCAAACTCAGGCTGTCCATATCCCGGGAAACACCAGCGAAAATCATCGCCCACTCCTTGAAACCAATCTGCCAGACGATGCTGCTGATCCAGATAATTTTTTTCCTTTAACACTTCAAAAATTCTCTTCTCATCCAAACCCGCGTCGCCGAACGCTCCCCAAGCGACCGTCCGCGGATGAAAATATCTCCCGCTGCTATTATTGGTATACAAAAACCATTGCGGAAATATCCGGCAAAGCGGACTCTTTTTGGACACATGCATATTCGCCAGCCAATCGATGATCGGCCGGATTCCCAATCGACGCGCCTCTCGGATGAAATCCTCCCAATCCGCCATAGTCCCGGCGCGGGGATCTATGGCTTCCGGGTCCATCATTTCAAATGGCCCTTCTCCCGAAAACATCTCATTCATTAAATAAATAGTCGAAACTCCGGCTTCCGCCAACCTGACCAATTCCCGGGTTAAAACACGCAAACCTCTTTCTCCGGTCAAGAGGTCGCGATAATCCCGTACAACAGCTTCATCAATGATCTTTGTCCGACCCGTGAGTTGCCGGTCGCCGGAATGTTGCGGCACCATGCCAGCGCCCTGGGGCTGACCGAACAATAAACGCAAACCGCGCAAAGTTTCTCCAACGCCGAGCGCCAGTTTGGGACAGCCTTCCGCGTTGTATTGATCCCCAAGCCGGCACTCGCCATTAAAGATTTCCGCCACCGAACCCAAACAGTCCAATTGGCTGCGCACCCCGTCAAAATACCCCCTTCTGGTTAATAGCCGAACAGTTGGCGCAGTACCCAAAACTCGAATAGACGCTTGGATATACGCGGCCATCAGCCACGGTTCCACTGTGCCTTGATGCCGCGCCAAAGCCCGGCCGTCCCCAAAATAAACCGGCCGATATGCCGGGTCGCGTGTCGATAAAGTTCGCAAACCATAACCGGTCAACAATTGTTGGTTGACCTGGCGCAGAACTTGCCGTTCTTGCCTCGGCGTCAACAAGCCAAAGCCCGCCGCGAAAATCTGATTCGGCCGCACGCGTTCGCCTTCGGCCGGATCACCGTCGATAAAATCATATAAACATCCCGTTTGCTGATTCCAAAACCGTTGAAAACCCTCCCTGACCTTTGCAGCCAACTGACCCCACACCGCCGCGTTATTACGGTCATCCGCCAAACTGCGGCTCAGAATAATTAACGCGCGGTGCCAGAGCGCGTTGATCTCCACCGTCTTGCCGCGGCGCGGCGTTACTGATTGCCCTTGGAATTCCGCGTCCATCCATGTCCGCGCGATAGTCCCGTCTCTCCCGAGATTAGATAACAAACCGTCTTGATCCATATACCCGTATTCCGCGGACATCAAAGCCAGGATGATTTCCCGCGCGATATCCCCAATGGTTTCCCCGGCAGGTCCGCCCGGACGCGTTACCGGTTCCGTCAAAATGCCGGCATCCACCCGGTCGATATATTCGCCGATCGCGGCTATGGCCCACAAACCGGCATCCATATTGTCATAAACCTGCTCTTGCCCGTCGCTGATCCAACTTGGAAGCATACCGCGGCGGACATAGCGTAAATAATTTTTCATGACTTCCCGAAACAGCATCTGGCCCCACTGGCACACCGCGGGATTATCCAAACACAAACCCGGCAAAGCGCTAAACGTCTGACGCGCCGAACGATATTGCGCCGCGCCCGCCCGGCGGTCATAATGCGGACATCCGCCAGCCACATCCCAGCCAAACCCATCGTCTTTATAAATAAAATCTTTCACGCTCATCCCCAGCCGCCACTGATAATCCGCGGCATCCGCGAGCGGCGAAGCGGCTTTGTCCGGTTCGTCGCGTACAAATCGCGCCAGAACATCTGTCTTATCCGCCAACATATACCGGCTCCGCGCCAAAGGCACCTGCGCCGGTGCGCTTGACACCCGCGCCGGACTCGATTGGATCGGCAATCGCCACTCTTCTTGATTTATGCCGCGGTTATAAATGTCGCTCAACCAATGCGGCGCGTGGCAAACCGCGTCGATGCTCTCGGCGCCGCCCGAACTTTGGTCAATAAAAGCGGTAGCCCATTCCAAAGTGAGTGCCGACAACAACGAGGGCAAAACCGTATAACACGCCACCCATTGCGAAACCAAAGAATCCGGCACCCGGTTGGAATAGTCCTCCGCGGTAAAATGCATGGGCACGCCCCGGTCCGGAAACGCGACCACCACCTCTAAAGCGCATTCCGAGAGCGCGTAACTACGCAGCCGAGCCGCGTTGTCTTCTCCCAAATTGCCAAAACTAATCTCCGTGTTAAAATAATATTCCTGCCGCTGAAAAGCGCTGGAATTCATAAAGTAAGCGCAAAACGCCAGCGCTACTTCTATCACCTGTTCCACTACGGCAAAATACGCCGCGGATACCAACGTGTCAGAGAAACGCATGATCTGATCATCGGTTGCTAATCCGAACAGTTGGCGTCTTTCCCCGCGTTGTACCGCGGCTTCGTCCATAAAATAATCATTGTGGGAGATCACAAATTTCAGCTTCAACCCTCTGTCTAAAACCAAAGTCAACAAAAAATATCCATCCGTGATCTCCAATATCGTGCCGATCTGATATACGAGAGGCTGGACAGTCGGTGAACGCGCCGGCGAAGAAAAATTAATGGTGTCAGATCTCAATATCGCATTGGCAGAATCCGCCGGGCTGGCCGCAGTGGCTTGCGCGAAACAGGCTTGTCCTAAAGCAAACAATTGCCGCGTCGCTTTTTTATTTCGGCTAAACACCCCGGTCCGCATTTGGCTCGCTTCGGTTTTGGACCCGCGGAACCAAAGTTTATATTTCTGCCCGCGGACATCCGTGAAAATAAACGCTAACCCGCCGCTGCCGGTTTTACGATTGCCCGGACCTGCCGTAGTGGTGGTTTCTTCGGAATTGATAATTTCTAATGAGTCAAACACCGCGGCCGAAACTCCGCTTAAAGTGAAACGACCATTGCCGCGGTCTATCTTGCGCTGCGCTACTGCCGCTTCCAGACCTTGCCGAATTTCTTCCCCAGAACGGACAACCGCGCCTTTCGCTTCAAATTTGTCCTGCATCCGGGAGTACTCCGGCGGCGGCATCTTAAGAATTTCCCACAAACTATAATTCCGCGGACTCGGCGGCAAACCGTTGATCCGCCGCCGCAGCAGCTGAAATTTTACCCGCAGGATATGCCGGATTTTCTCGGCAACGGTTGTCACCAGCAAAGTTTTAATCGTCTTAAAAACCACCGGGTCCGCCAAGATGAGTCCGAAGAGAATCGCGGTTAATGTCCCATCCCGGACTTCCGTGCCGCCTAAAATAGTCCCGCCGTTATATCCTTCAAATCCGGCAATCACAAAATATCCCTCTTGTTCCAACTGCCGCATCCGGTCCGTGACATTCCCTTCGCCTACCTCAACCACCACCACGCGCACCCCGAGTTTTTCACACATATCAAACATCCGCAAATCATTCGCGCAGTGGGCCACAATCGCCATCGGTTTATCCTGGCCTTGCTCGTCTTTGGCCTCAGGATAATTTTCTAAATAAGTTTTCACCCAGCCGATCATGCCCACTGCGGCCAAATAAGCCACGTCTTGCGGATGCAGACGTTGTACCCGGCCGAGCAAATCTTTGATTACCGTGTTCCCTCTGTCCGCGTCGCAATCAAAACCCACGCCTAACAACAGATCGACAAACGCCTTTAACACGCCGATTACGTCATTCATGGCCTCGCCTTCCGGTTCGATCTTCCGCGCGAAATGTCCGACCTCGCTGTTGATTTCCCGGACTTGAAAACCAAACATCCGCATCGCTTCGGCGGCAATCCCGCAAGCGCTGCCGCCATTCGAATCCGCGGCAATGCCAATCTCACCGGTAAAATCGGCGAGCGCTTCCGAATTTTCGATATGAAACACATTTTGCGCGATTTCGCGGATATACGCTTGAATCGCCCGGGCCCGATGCGCGGCAACGTTTTTCCCGAAAGAAACGTCCGCGATCCCGCCCACATGCCCGTTAACATAACTATTGACCAAATGCAATAAGGCCAAGCCATTGCCCGCTAATCCATCCAACCGCGCCGCCTGCGCCCGCGCAATCACCCGGTTCATTTTTACCGCGTTGAGAATGCCGCCGTTTTGATTCGTGGAATTTTCTTCCGGTTCCAGATAACCGGTCATATATTTAAAACCATTGTCTTCCTCAGGATTATGCGAAGCGGTGATCATGATCCCGCCGTCCGCTTGCCATTCCCGGACAGCCGCCTCCAAAACCGGCGTGGTCACCCGGCCCACGTCAATAATCGTCAATGACGCCTGCTCGGTTTGCGCGGCGATTTTTAAACCAATGATATGCAGCCAATTCAAAATCCGCGACGTAGGCCGGGGATCATGTCCTATGACAAACGTAAACTCGTCCGGAACAGGCAAACCCCGCCTTAGCGCTGCCTGCCGCCGCGCCCGTATCTGCTCCACGGCGTAGGCATACGTATACGACAGCGGGATCACTTTTGCCTCGTCGCTGATTCCCGGACCTTCGCCGAATTTTCCCCGCACCCCGGAGAATGACTCTACCAGCCGCAACCTTGACGCGGCAAACCCGGCCACCACGCCTAAATCTAGACGTTTCACGTTGATCGGTACTTCAGTGAGGATCTCTAACCTAGCCACCTCCTGAGGATAGGCGGAATGCGCGTGACGGCGGCTGCGCAAATGCGTTTCTTTATGGATAATTTCAAACATGGCTTGGTGGACAATGGCAGATAACGCGGCCTGGCAGGCTTCTTCGCTCTCAAATTGCCGGCGGAACCGCGGGAGTACGTTCGCGGAAAAATACACTCGCATGACCCCGCTGCAAAACTCCGCCAGAATGAATCCGGCGGGCGGCGCCCGGGTCATCGCGCCCGTGATCTCATAAAACGCGCAGGGTTTTGATTCATAAAAACCGAAATCCCGCATGAAATCCACAATCGGCGTGAAGCCGCCCGCCGCGATCAAATCTTGCGCTTCTCGCCGCGCTTCCGGATTCAACGCGCCAAAACAAACCGTTGTCTCCGCCGGACTCCCGGAAGTCTTGCGCATGACGGAAAACGCCTGCGGGAAATAATGCAGCGCGCCCTCGGTAGAACCGGGTTCATCCGCTTCAAAATACACGCGTAAAATCCGCGGCGATTGCCGGATTTTTTCCTCCAACCCTTCCGGCATGGCTAGGCGAACATATCCCATTTTTTCCAACCGGGGAACATACATTTCTTCCGCGTCAAACAACACCACATTGGCTTCGTTCGGCAAACACCGCGAATCCAATACGTCCAATAAATCCGTGACCGCGGCTTCACCGATATAACGCGTCACCGCTTTTAAAAATACGGTGTCCGCCGGCAGAACTCTGTATAAAGCTTGAATCCGCGCCGCAACTTCTTCTCTTTGAAAAGCAATCGTTAAGTCGGCATCAATCCGCGCCACGCTCTGCGGCCGGATTCCCAACGCGCGTATCCTCTGTTCTACCAGCGATTCGCCGGGCAAATACCCTTTATTGATCCCGATAACCGGAGCGAATTTGGAAGGCAGCCAATCCGCGCCAATACACGGGATAATAATCCGGCCGGCCGGGATGAGCCGCGTGACAATTTGCAGTAATAAATCATAAGCGGCAAACGCGGCAAAGATCAAACCATCTTCTTCCAAGGTCAAATAATCTGTGGACAAAACCCACGCTTCACTCTGATAGCGCTGGGCCACTGGCCAAGCCGCTTCGCGCGCCCGCGCCAGCTGGTTGACCAAAGTATTTAAATCGGAAGCCGGAGAAGCAGCTTCGAACCCGGCAGCTGCGGCAAGCGGAAATGCCCTGCCGGACACCTGGCGAAAGAATTTTAAATTGTCAATGGAAGCGTGATTTACTCGGGAAGAAACAACATCGATGAAAAACAAAGCAGTGCCAACCCTATCCAAACCCAAGCGCAGTCCCGGAACCGGACTGCCGGATTTGCCCGGCGGATGGTCTTTAAATTCTTCCCACAGATGCGGCCGCAAATGTCCAGCGACCGGACTGCCGCCAACCATCGCGTTTCCCTGCACGATCAAATCTTTGGGTAAAATCGAACTGATAGATAGCTCTCCCGCCTGCGGATACCCGGCAAAGTTTGCAGCCGCGCCACGTGACCCAATCTTAGGAGTCGAAGTCGCCGCGTTTTGAGCAGCGCAAAGCGGCGACGAAGTGCCGAGCCCAGTCAGTTCGGCCGAAGCCGCGGCTTGGGCCGCGATATTGTGCAGCTCTTCGCCCCACTGTTGTTCACTGCGCGCCGGATAACGGCGAGTCCGCACGGACGCGGGATATTGTAAAATAATTTCGATTGTGGCCGAACCTTGGTTTACAGGTTGAATGGATATATCCGTAATATTAAGCCGGGTATTTTTTAGCCAAAACGCGTCGAATATCCGAAACAGGCGGCCCATCCGGTCCGGCACATTAGTGATTTTTAATCGAATAATTTCCACCGGCTCTTCTTCCACCGACGGATCCGCGCTGGCTTCCCGGGCATTTTCCATCCCGCCATTGATGTTGATTTCCGGAATCGCGCTCAGGCGTTTCACAATACGATTCAGCGTATGAACGTCATGAATTCCCCTCAATTTCATCACAACCTTAATCGGCTTGCCGCGTTTATCCGGAGATTGATTAACCATCCCTTTTAAACTCCCTTGCTCTTCAAACACCACCCTGGCCAACTGACGCAAAACCCCGGTCCGGTCATATTTTACCGTAACCATAATTTGCGCGGCTCCAGTGGGAGATAAACGTCCGGATGCGACTCTAAGATGCTCCCGCGTCAAACGGGCTTTAATTTCCTCAACTGTGATATCGCCATTGCCAATAGCAGCATAGAGCGAGTCAACGTCTCTTAAATCCAAGGAAAACGCTCCCAATAAAGACTCCCGCAGTAACACTGCCTCAACCCCTTGGGGATCTCGCTCTGGCCCGAGATGTGCGAGCAAAACCGGATCAAGAATTTGCCGGCCTTGGTTTATGGCCTCAACCGTGACAGTCAATTTGCTGTGAATCCCTAAAGCTTCTTTCAACTCTCCGGCCTTGATCTCAAAAGTCCCGTCGTTGAGCACCTTACGTCCCAATCCCTGAACTAACATTTCCACTGAAACCGCGCTGTCTTTTTCCCCGTGACAAACCACGTCTATAAAATCCTCCAGCAAAACATCCGTCGCGCCCGTATCGAGCAAATCCCGCCGCGCCGCCAAAGCCAGCAAAATCACCCTCCGCAGAATATTCATATACTGATAAAAACCCAATAAATCTCCCCGCCGGATCTCCAAACCGGGACAATCCCGGGTCGCGATCAATCCTACCGTAATTACTCCATCGGGAACAAATCTCTGCGGCCCGACGGGAAGCCGATCCGCGGCTAACGCGTTAAGCTGCGTGTTGACTGTCGGATAAATATTTTCCAAGCGCGCCCTATAATCGCCGCGGCTGCTGCGCAATGTCCACAATCCCTGCCCTAACCGCATTTCCACATCATAGGATGCGGGCGACAAATTTGTGTCTACGCCGCCCATCAACCAGTGGATCCGGTCCGTCTGATAAGCGGCAATCATTTCATATTGGTTCATGCAATATTTCGCTATCCGCCGCGTGGTAATGTCCCCGACCCGGAAAACCTGCGATACATAATCCTGGAGAAACCCCTGATTGCGCCGTAAAAAGTCCATAATTTTCGCGGCGTGTTCTTTGGCCTGCGCAACGAGTCGCTCTCGCTCTTGAGAGTCCAAGGTGACGGAAGGTTCCGTAACCAACTCATCCGGGACCAAATCCAAATCCGAACGCATACTATCCAAACGATCCGCCAATTTAAAAATCAAAAGCTGAAAATACTCCTGTCCTTTAATCCTGTCATGACTGCGGATAATCCGGCTGAAGAACTCGTAGTCAGACTCATCATTGGCCTTGTCTTTGGTCACGGCGCGCAACATCGGCTCTAATGCCGGATGATTCGGAAACAATGCCGCCAAGATCGTAAACGGAACCGAAGTATCTTCAAAAATATCATGCATATTGCTCATTGCTAAAATCGCCGCCGAATGCCGCAGACGCTGGGGATGCAAATTGCGAAACTCATAAAACAAAATTTGTGTCGTATGCACGCAATGAATAAAATACGGCGCCACGCCCAACCCGGCCCGGCGCACCGAACCCTCAAGCTCGTTATAATAAAACTGGTGCGCCAGAAAAGCTAAACAATAGGAAAGCATAATCAAACGTTGATCCTCCGGCGACTCATACCGCGCCGCGATCGCTGCCTCTTTTTTCCAGCCTTGGCGGTAAGTCGTCCACAGATCCCGGGCGTTCCAGCAGCGGTAACGCGGATAAGTGATCTGATAACCCCTGTCCCCATTAGACAACCCGGTAAACACCATAGGTTTAACCACCCGCACTCCCCGCACTTTCTCCCCGATAATGCCCCAGGACCGCGCTCTTTCGGGTATATTGCCGTCCATAGCGTAAAGTTCCAAAGCCATCCCTTTTAAAAGATCAATATCCATCTCCCGCGCCGGCGATGAAGTGCCGAACCTAATCAGTTCGGCCGAAGCCGTCACGCTTTGAGCGGAAATATATTCCTTTATAAACCAGTCTTTGAAATCCGGATGCTGATTTTGAACCCCTCTTAAATAATTCAAAAATTGATTAATCACATGCGCGAAGGAAGGACAAATTTGGCATGATTGCTGCGGCGTGGTATTGGCCAAAACCGCGTTCCTTTGCCGCCAAATATCCGCGAAAGAATCCTTCCGGTTGCCGTCAAACACGCCGAGTTTCAAACCAGCCGGATGCGTATTGTGATAACATAAGGAGACATCGCCCCAGGCGCCGACCGCGCCTAATAAATGCGCCGCGTAACAATACTTAAAAGTGGCATCCGTGAATCCGGAACCTTCCCCTAAGTCCTGACGAAAAACGACCTCCATATTATGTCCCGCATCCAAACACGCCCGTAAAATTTCAGCCCGCACTCCCCGAATAACATCAGGCAAAACATTGTCTTTTCTATCCAGCCGTAAATCATAACTCAAGTGCAAACGGTCAATCCCTCCCATCTGGTCTAAATGCCGGATCAAATTATAAAAAATATTTTCCCCTCCGCAATTACCGTCTTGCATAATATATCCTACGGATATAATCAACGCGGATCGTTGAGCGGTTTTCTTTTGGGCCAATTGTTCCAAATTCTCTGACACCACTTGAAACCATCTCCCCTGAGGAATATTCTTAATGCGGGCAAAACTGGCCTCATCATGCGCATCCAAACTCACGACGATATACGCGGGAACCAAACCGGCACACTCGAGCAGAGCGTCCTGAACATCCGCGTCAAGCAGAATCCCGTTGGTAAACAAAGCGACGCCAAAACCCAACCGCGCCGCTTCCCGCATCCCGGTAATAATGACGGCTTTCTCCAAAAGCGACTCGCCGCAAACTCCGGAAAATTTGATTTCTTTGGTTCTCAAATCCTCAGGCACATCCTGGTTTCTCCGGGCGATTTGGCGAATCAGCGCGACCACATCCTCCTGCGTTAAATTTCCGGACGCGTTGTTGATTCGGAATGCGCCACCGATACAATGCACGCAATTTAAATTGCAGCGGCTGGTAACCTGTATCTCTACGGTGCGGGGCATAAAATTTAAATCATTTTCTAAAATAGCCCGGATATGCCACTTATAGTTGCGCAGCATGGACCAAGTTTTGGGCGCGAAATTCTTGGAATGGACAAAACTCTGGTTTATCCGCGCTCGCTGCGCCGCGAAATCCTTGCGCGCCTGCGCCAGCGCCCCGCGTATCAAATTAACTGTCAAGGAGCTTGTTGGCATCCCCAAAGAACCCCAAAAATAATCATCGTCGGTTGCTTCCCTATCCATCACCCGGCGCATAAACCGTATCAAAGCAACCGTCTTTGCGGAATCAAAATGCCGCTCCTCCCCCGCCATACCTTTTAAAATCATATCTCCGGCTTGCGCCAAAATCCCGCGGCTATCCGCGGCCGAGAATTGCGGCGCCGCGGCCAAAAGAATCAAAGGATAAATATGCAGATCCAGTAAACGCGCGACGTGTTGATAAGCATAATCCGCGGCGGCTGGGGGATAAACGCCAGACAATATCGCATCTTGATCCCGCCGCGTTTGCTGCGGCACCATGCTCACTAAAACGTCAATCAACAGAGCCGCAACCGGCCGTGACGCTTCGCCCTGTAAATAAGCCCGAACCGCGTAAAGCCATACTCCGCAACCGCACTCTTCGGATAAAATCGCGGTTATATTTTCCGGGAACCGTTCCCGCAATATATCTAAACATTCCCCAAGCCCATCACAAATATAACTTGCCACCGCGGCATTCACTACAATGCTCACGCAAGCCGCAGAATAATCAAACAGCTTCGGATGCAGATCTATCATTAAACCCCGGCGTTCTACCAGCCAGTCATTCGCCGGATTGATCCGCCAAGAAAACCGGCAAGCGATTTCTTTTTCGTCCTTCAATTCCCCAAATGCCTTTTTAAGGGTGTCCGCGTGGTCAGGGCGCAGACCCTCCATTGCTAAATTTCCAGGATCTGGCGAAGCAATTTTGCCCGAAGAAAATGGCGGCGCAGCTTCGGCGGCCGGACGCGCGACAATTTGCGGCCAAACAAAATCGGGCGGAGTGTACTCAAACACGGGTTTAGCAAGCCGGAATATTCGGCGCGGCTGAACCGCCGGGCTGGATACCGGTGAAACGGTTATCCCCCCAGTTTGTCTCCAGCGCTTGACCAAATCCTCAAACTCCGCCGGCGGCAAAGCGAACGTCCGCAATTTTTCTTCAATATTCGCCTCGGTCATATTCGCATATTCTTCTTCGTTCCCGGCGAGGGTGCAGCCAATGGCGTCGTGCACACCCGCCCCGCCCAAACTGAACTGCCTGCGTTCGCGGCTGCGCGGCAACACATAAAGCTTTTTCCGCATCAGCCATAAAGAAGACGGTATATTTTCCCGGCGCATCAAGGCCAGTAAACCCGCCGCGGCTCGGGTAATGTCCCTGGAACACGGCCCCTTTATCACGACGCCCGATATGGGATAATCGTATAACCGTGCCACCGCTGCGCCGCCCGCATAACCAAAAACCTCATAAGCAAAATTTTCAATCGCGGCCATCTCCCGAATATAATACATTTGGAAATGCAGATGGTTGATCGTTGCCCAAGCGCCCCAGCCGTTAAACCCAAAACGCAAATCATTGTCTTGACTGATCGCAAAAAACAGGTAAGCCGCGCGCAAAGCCGGTAAATCGGCAAATTGCGGATGACAAAGCAGCGGGTCCGGCAAAAATATAAAATTATAAGGAATGACCGGACAATAATTATTGTACACGGATAAATGCCGATCCTGAGCGAAAATATCCGCCAGCCTTTGTAACGGAGTCTGCTCGGTAATCTTTAAGAAATCATTGGTCCGGCCAAAAGGTTCATAAACCGGATTCTCGTCACGCCGGGCAGCGCCCAGATCAACGCGCGCCGGATTCCAAATCGCCGTATAACGGCCCACTGGTTTGGAATACACCTCCAATTTGGGATGTTTATACGCGCCCTGTTCCCAACGTAAATCCCATAAGCGGCACAATTCGCGATCCAAGCCGGGTTGACGCAAATCTTGCCGCGCCAGCCGCGCCGTCCCGTCCGCGTTGAGCCCGAGCAAAAAATGGACTGTGCCCTCCAGGGGTGAAGAGCTATCGCTATCCTGGTATAACCCGGCGCCTTTTGATGCCGCCGCATTTATGTATTCCCAATCCAACAAAGGCCGGATACAGCGCTCAAAATATTTTTTTCCGGAAAAGTTTCCGGTAAAATCCGCCAAATAATTCCGTGCTAAAAATTCAAAAACCGCAATGAGAATATTTTCAAAATCAGCTGGTTTTTCAGCGTCAACGCGGATGGAAAGAACCGCATCCACGCTGGACGGCCGCACCAAGGCCCAACCGGTTTCGCGGCCTTCGTTATCCGCAAAAAACACCTTAATCCCGTCAAGAAAATCCGACTTGTCTTCATTTTGCAATACGCGGCAGCCCCGGATATCGCGGAATTCCCGCATGAATATTTGGACGATCTCCCGGTTCGCCTCCGCTATATTTCCGTTACACCCCACAACTATATCCCGGCTCGCGGCTGGGCGGATATCCTCAGTGGTATGCCAAGGGATACGCAGCCTTCGCAAAGTATCTTGCAAACCGCCGGCGCGCTGCCGAGCGCCCAACATAATCCACAGCGCCGCTTTAAGCGGGTCGTCAAAACATCCGCCCAAGCTGTCGCCGTCAAAATAAATGCGTCCCGATTCTTCGCCTCCCAGCACGGCTCCCGTCTGGCGCATCCTTTCTTTAATATTCGCGTGCCCGACCCGCGTCTCATAGTAATGCCCATTTTGTTGCTCAACCGCCCGTTTCACAGAATAAGACATTTTCACGTCGCAAACCACACCGGCGCCCTCCATTTGCGCGAGCACTGCGTCCGCGGTCAATAAAAACAATTCTTCCGAAGTCAAAACATCCGCCTGTCCGAGCCTATCCCCTACTGCCGCGCCTAACCGGTCGCCATCCCCGTCAAAAACCCAAAGAAAATCCGACCCGGCAGCCAAAAATTCCCGACGCGAACTTTCCCAGTACCCGTGCACAGTCGGATCGGGATAACAAATTTCGTCATCCGCGCTTAATCCCAAAGGAAAATTGCCGTCCGGCTCGCCGCGGACAACCCTTACCACCGCGCCTAATGTCGAAAAAACCTGTTTGGCAACTTCTCCCGAAACCCCATGCATAGCGTCCACCATAATTCTGGTTCCGGTTAAAGGCAGGCCTTCCTCCCTGACTTTTTGCGAGAACAATTTCTGAGTTAAAGCTACCAATTCCGGAACCGTATGCTCTGTCAAAAATTCCCGGGACGCTTTTAAACCCATAACCCAAATCGAACCAATCAGAAAATCAACATAATTTTTCAACAACGCTTGCGGCCGTGTATAAACATAAGACCCTTGCTCTGCCGCCGGAGGCGTAACATCGCCGGATAAAGCCTCGATAACCGCCAAGGCGCTGACCGCTTCAATTTCGGCAGTCAATAAATTACGGATGCCGCTTTTGCTCATCGCCAGCGGTTTCATGCCGTTTGAGTGTTTAGGATGATGCGATGCGGTGATCATCAGTCCGCCGTCACACCGGCCCAATCCCGCGAACCACTGACAAGCAAAGTACAGTTGCGGAGTGGTGCACCTCCCTACGTCAATCACATTCACGCCGGCCGAACGCCAAGACCGAACAACTCTTTGGTGAATCCCCGGGGATGTCAAACGGGCGTCGCGGCCGATCACCAAAGTCAAACGACCAGTCATCCGGCCTTCCGCCGCGTAGATGTCTTGTTGATGCCGCGCCAAAGCCCGCGCGAAATACGCGCAGGTATCAGGATTAAATTCTTCCTCAGCGTCTTGCGAGCGAAAATCATATTCCCGGGTTACCTTCTGAATGACCTGGGCCGCGCTTTTTTTCGCGGCGAACAATCTGATTTCTTTTTGCAGAACATCTTCCAACGAACTTTGCGCCAATTGCTGGGCGATCCCGCGGTAATCTTTCGGGATGATCAAATCTGCGCCGGCCTGAAAATGCCGCGCCAAAACCGCATCCCGGCTCACCATGGCCGCGGCCAACGCGCCAGCTTGTTTCGCGGCCTTTATATCCGCGTCGGGATTGTCTCCCACCAGCAAAACTTCCGAACAATCCACACCGCATAAACCGGCAATTTCACCTATAGCTTTTGCTTTTGACAACTTCGGACCAATATAAAAACCGTTGAAGTAATGCTCAATGCCCAACTTTTGCGCTTGATACAATTTATTATCGCGGCTGCCGCGCGCAATAATATAAAGATGTTTGCCCTGCTGAACCAACCGACACAATACGGTTTCAATTCCGGGAATCAACAAATCGTCCCGGCTGCTCTCGGCCATGGCATCAAAAACTTCGCGAACCATACGTAAACGTTCCGCGTCCGCCTGTTGCCAAGATAATTCACCGCATCGATAAACACCCCGTCGCACTGCTTCTTCGATCACCTTATTTAAAACATCCGGCATCGGAATATCATTCTCCAGATACCACGTCCGGGTTAGCCGGGCAAAATGAAAATCATCCGCTGTCGGCTGACCTCCGGAAACCAGATGGGCAATCGCCTGAATATTCGCTTGCGCGTCGAATAAACTGTTATGAATGATTGTTTCATCCCAATCAAACGCGACCACTTTCACCTTCAGCCTACCCGGGGATTGCCGCTGGTCCACCGGCGGAGTGCCGCGCCCAGTCTGCGGGGCGGATGAAACTGCTTTAGGCGCCGCGGGGATTTTTCCCGGCGCTACCAAATCCGTCAACGCGGGCTTGCAATCTCCGGCATGGCCCAAATACAACTCGCGGTCGTGCAGAACGCGCGATCTTAACAATTCGACTTTAATCCCGGCGGATAAAACCCCCTCCAGCGCCGCCCGGGCCGCTTCCACAAAAATATCCCGGCCGGAATGGCTCAACGCTTTCCCAAAATGCGTTCCCACCCCGCCGGCCAGGACAATCGTCCAGGGTTCGGCCGCGTCAAAAATCGCCGGGTGGTTGTTCATGAATGCCGCTAACGCGGCGCCGGCTTCCGCGCCCATCCGGGTCATAAAATCCACGGCAAAAGCGTTATTTTCCCGGGCCAAAACCATAATCTCCTCCATGACTTCTCTTTCTACGACGATCGCCTCCGGATCGGTTTCCCGCCCGGCCAACAGATTATCCAAATCATCCAGCGCATAACGGGCGTGTTTAAACCCGGTTTCTTTTCGGGCCGCCGCCATTGCCCGAGCCGCGGCGATAAACCGTTTGGCAATAAACGGGCCGCCTAAAACCCGGCTCAACCGCTGATCATCCCGAACTTCTTTGCCGGAATAATAATCGCCGTCCGCAGTCGGATGATATTCCCATTGCGGGCCGATAGCCGGATCCCAATTCGGATCTTTTAAGAAAAGATGTCGCCCGATATGAGAAAGCGCGGTATCAATGCTCATTTCACCCCAGACCCCGTGGTCAATGACGCGTCCGTCTTTAATCACCGCCGTGGAAATGCCGGTGGCAAAATTCACGACCAACCCGCGGCTTTTGTCTCGCAACCCGCCTTGCGGATGAATCATCTCACCAACGCCCGCGGCTAAAACGTCGTTCAAAAGATAAACCTCGCGTAAATTCTTTAAACCGCTTTTGCGCAACTCGCTCTCTAACGCCGGAGCCAGACCAAACGGCTGGGAAAGAAACATAAATGTGCCCGTTACAGTACGATTCACATAATCCGGCGGACCCGGCCAACTGATATCCACCTGCTTGATTTGGTCTAAAGGAATGCTTTTCCCGCTGCAAGTTTTTAAAATCAAACGCGTAAAATATTGCACCCAATCTTCCGGCGTCACCGAAGCCGGTTCGGTTTTAGTGGCTGACCGTAATTCCTTGCCGATCATTGCCCGTAATTCCGCGCGCCAATTGATTTGCGGATCAACCACCATCTGGCCGGGCTGTCCCGCTACCGCTACCTGAAACTTGGTGCTGCCGGCGCAAACCACGACAGCATAGGTTTCCACCCGGGCGGATTCCTGGATCAAAAGCGGAATATTGCCTTTGCGTCCCGTCGTGAAAACCTGCCGGTTTTTTTGACCCAAGCCCCGGTTGACAACCCGGGTTTTCGCTGCCTGAAGTAACCGGGCGGTGCCCATAGTCTGATCGCCGACAAAAGCAGCGCGCAAATCCGGGTTCAGCTCAAATCCCATTAGCGGCGTCACCAAAGCGGTGCGTTTTCTGCCCACCGTACGCACTGCTTCCCAATCATTGCCGGTTGGCGAAGCGTCGTCCGCGATCAACAAAACATCTAACCCGCGGCTGAATCCAAAGCGGGACGCTCCCGGCCGAAACCCGGCAATGCTTTGCAAAGCGCCCGCGGGAGTCCAAAACGCCAGTTCACTGCCGTCGGACGACGCCAACAGCACCCGGTTGCGTAAATGCGGCGGAATCCCTTCCTCCCTGGTCAATTCATACGCCAACCGGTCCGCCCGCCAACCGCTCACCACTAACAAAATACCGCCGAGTGAAAGATAGGCCAACAATTCCGGCCGCGCCTTGCTTTTGCTAAACCCTTCCGCGGCAAACAAAGTGTGAATCGCTCCGGTAGCTAAAACCGTGCGGCTCTGGGACGCGTCAATATAAATTTCCGGCTGATATCCCATAACCTGTAAAACTTCCTGCCAATGGCCGCGTAAATAATGAAAGACCAAACCCTTATGCATACCCCGGGCTTTGACCTCAATAGTCATGCGTCCCGCGGTACGCACCACGAATCGATGCGGATCCAATACCGAGCTTAAATGATTAACTGCCGCGCCGCGAAACACGCCTTCTGTCCCGCGCATTTCGACTTTTGTCACCGCATCATTTGACCGGTGAACTTCGACGCGCACGGCCGGCAGATCGCGGACACCTTGCCCCGCTTTGATCAAATTCTCGTCGCTAAACTCCGCCGGCTCTTTCTGAAAAAACGCGGCCGCGGCCCGGATGTCTTTGGACAAACGATGCAGTTGTTCGTCCGCTCCGGGCAGATGCATAAACACACTCGCACTGTTCGGATCCTGAACAAAGACCAGAAACTGCCGCAGTTCTTTGCCCATTTTCGCCGTCACCCAATCAACTTCGTCTTTACTGAGCCTAAACCAATCCGACGACCGCGGCCAACCCAAAACCCGCCGCAAATTGAGGGGAGAAGAAGCCGACAAATTAAAAAACCAACCGGCGGGTGTTGCTGCCGCGGACAATGGTGTCGAAACCAGGTTGAGGGCGCGCGATGTTGGATTCTCCTCGTTGTCAGCGATATCCGCGCCTAACTTGTCCGTGTTTCCCGGTTGTATTCCATAACCCGCCGGTTGGTTGCATCGATTAAAAAATCCAGCAGCTACTGGGTTTCCTCCAGCCACGGTAGAAAGTCCCGGTTGAACAGCTGCTGGTAAAATTAATAAATCCGCCGGACTCGACGCCGGCGCATCCGTTATACTCTGCACCGCCGGATAATGCCGTCGCTGCGCCGGCGAACTGCCGCGCCCGGTCTGCTTGACAGGCCTTATACCCATAATCTTTTCCAACGCCCAATCAAAAAACCTTTTTTCATAAGCCGCGTCACCCGCCATTTCTATGAAAGAATCTTTAGAAAACTGCGGATCAAAACTATGCTGAGCTAAACCCATAATTTTGCCCAGTTCCTCCTTGATCATCTCCCGGAATACGCGCTTATAAAATTCCGGTGAGACCCGGTCAGGCTCGTAAACTGCGATATACTGCTCGATCACTCGGAACACCCAGTCGATTCCGTTTAAATCCCTGTCCGTTTTTAACCGCCGCGCATAATCTGACACGGATACGCCGGATCCTCGGGCATAGGGCGCGATAACACCGGTATTCCAATAATCAACCAGAGTCATATCGTTAATAGCGGCTCTGGCCTCCCATGCCGCCATGTCAGTGAAATGCGCGATAACCTCTTCCCGCCAGCGCGTCTGAACAATTTTCCGGGTAAGGAATAAAAGCTTTTTGTCGCGTTGGAACACTTCGGACAAAGCATCGCCAACCTGGGCGCTTTCCTCCAGGCGCTGTGCCCACGCTATATTATTCCGCTGATACGCGTCGCGGGCCTTATCCTGTGACGGAGCCAGATGCACAGCTTCATGAAACAAAATAATATCCGCCCAAGCCAAAACTTGCGGCAGCAAACGTGGTCCGTATAGAAACGTATCGCTTTCCACCGCGACACCCAAAATAAAATTGTCTTCCATAACGGCCCGCATTGTGCCGGTTTGAACAATATCTTTTAACCGCGCCACCCCGCGCCGAATCTCGTCAGCGGATAGTCTGATTTCCCCCGGTAAACAAAGCCGGCTGATTTCCAAAGCGTAATCTTGATGCGCGGCAAAAGTTTTCATCATCAATGCCCGCGCCCCTTCATCATGGACCGTAAATTTCCACACCGGATCAACCTTCGGCGGAGCCAATAATTGCCGGCCTAATCTCAACGCGCCCCAGCCCAAAACGGAGCCGCCCAAAATCAATCGCAAGAAATCCCGGCGCGGCATCTGCGGTTGCGCAGGTTCTGAGCTTTCCTGATTCAAGTCCAAGGCAACCGCTTCATCCTCAACCGGACTGGCGCCTGCCATTGCCGCTGACCAGGACGCTTGCCAACGATAAAATTCCCGGTCAAAATCTTCCGCGGATAAATCCGCCGCTCGCGGTTTCTCTAAAAGATAAATCCGGCGCAGCATATCCCCCACTCCGCCCGCTTCCGCGCCCGGAGACAAAACCCCGATGAGCGTCAATTTCAGTTGATCCGGCCGATTGTTGACGATCACCCCAGCCAAAGCCTGATAGGTATTTTTCAGCCTCGGCGTTGTCGCCCGGCGCGCCAGATCCGCGAAATGCGTTTTTAAATCTGCCGTGCCGCGCCGCGCGAGATATTCAATCTCCGCGGCATAAGCGTCCCGCTCATTCACCGCGCGTAAAGCAGCCACGCGTTTTAAACGGTCGCGGTTGAGCCTGCCTTGTAAACTATTCTCCAGCATAGCCGTTTCGGTTCTCGGCAGCAGGGCATATAAATCCTCGCGTAATTTGCGCCGGGCTTCCTGCTTTGGCAATAAATGGATCGCTTCGTGCAGAACAATGCTCTGAGCCTCGCGGCCGCTCGGATCCAAACTCAGGATCTCGGCTAACCGCGCGGTATCCACCGCGATTCTTCCGTCGCGCAGTTTACGAAAGGTCTCGCCGGGCAGATTTTCGGCAACCAACTCGCCGCGGCTGATCTGCCGCAAAATACCTTCTAAGCTGCTGGCATCTTCCGCCGACAAAACCGAAATCTGCCCTAACAACGGCAGCCGCGCCAATAAATCCTCTGCAAGGCGCGGCACGGACACCGTTGCCGCGCCGCTCAACAAATTACCGCGGCCCGGCAGCCGAGCTGTAACCAAAAATCGCTGAACCAATTCCCAAACACCCAATCCCGCAATGCCGCCCAAAACCAACTTGAGAAAATCCCGTCGACCGGAGGGTGAAGCATTCCCGCTCTTTTGACTCGACAACGGCGAACTGGCGCCGCAATCAGTTGGATCGTATTTGCTAACCTGAGCGCCGGTCACATTGACGTGTTTTATCCACCAGAGCGGAAAATCCCGGCGAAGCTGTTGTTGCAGATCCGACACGCGTTGTTGATTAACGCCCTCATAGCTGACCAATAAATCATGCAAATACGCGGCCTGCCCGTCCGACGCGGGCAGAACCTTCCACCATTCCCCAAAACGGCGGTCAATTTCCCGTAATAAATCCAAATATTTTAATTTTCCGATTTTGCCAAAATTATCACAATAGCCAAGGCCGATCTCATAAAGCAAAACAGCATGACTATTGGGATCCATTTTCCAGGTTTCGACCCTTTGCCGAAAACGCTTAATCCATTGACCGGTCATTGCCCTGACTTCAAAGCGGCTTTGACAACGCGAGAATATTTTCCGAATATACGCCTGGGCTTGCTCCCGGCGTAACGCTTCCCATTCATTAGCCGCGATTGCCGGCAAAGCTGTCGGCTTCTCAGCGCCGCGAAAATGAATCGTTATCCCTTTCTGGCAAAGCGCCGCGAACTCCTCCGGCCGCAGCGCTATGCAGTTTACCGACATTGCGATCCAGCAATGATACAAGTGCAACAATTCGATCTTGCGCGAACGAAAATGCGGTCTGAGGATCAAACGTCTGCTGATATCTATCCGCTTTCCCTGCGCGTCGGTTAAACCAACCGCTGCTACCCCGCCGTTAAAAATAACGCGGACTTTTTTGGACGGGATCGTTTTGCCTCCATTGAGCACCGGAATAAAATATCGGCAGCCGATTTTCACAATTCCCGCGGGCTCAAACTCAAAATTTTTCGAGCTCGGCTTAACCGCTGTCGGCTTACCACTGGCCTGAGGCTGATCTGCTGTCCGCTTGCCGGCCGTCCGCGGCTGATCGTCGGTCGGCTTACCAGCCTTGCGCGGCTGATCGTCTTTCGGCTCACGCCCTGCGGCTTTTCGCTGGCGGCGCGCTTTTTTCCCCGCGTTGACAAAAATTCCAATTATGCCGGCTAATAACAATAAAAATCCCGTAAAACGTACGGCCAAAGACGCGAACAAAAGCAACTGCGGCAGCCGCGACGATTTCACCGGACGCGGCGGAACAACCGGCGCCGTATCCGCGACCGCTTTAGCCTTTTGACACTGCTCACCCTTCGCGGCAGACGGGGGTTCAAAAGGACAGCGTCTAATCGGCGCCAAACGTTGGGCAGCTTGCATACCGATCGTCGGCAGACGCAGCCGCATCCCTTTGTGGACTGTGTAACCCCGCAAATGATTGATTCTCCGAATCCGCTGCACCATTCCATTGGGGCCGTACAAATTTTGAGAGGTGATCTCTTGCCCGCGGGCGCGCAGAACATCCGCGGCAATGCCTTCCAAAGTATTTTGCGCCGGCGCGTTGTTGCGCCAACGGCCGACAACCACAACCGGCCGGTTTTGCGGGCTCCAACGAAACGCATGACCGAACAAAGGCCCCATGGATCCCAAAAACAAACCCAAAGCCAATAACCAAAGCCGAACAGTCCCATTGGCAGGAGATGAGTTATGACTATTTTTACGCGCAAAATAATTTTTCCCGACGGGACATGATAAAATACTCATAACTCCAGGTGTCCATTGCAGTTCAGGAGATCTAAAACCATTTATTGGCGACGAAGTGCCGAACCCAGTCAGTTCGGCCGAAGATTGCGTTTCGACTTCACTGTTAAATTCCTGCACCAGCCGGCCCAGCCGCGCCATGTTATTTTCATCCATGGCATCGGCTTGACTCTGGACCGGCACAAAATGAATGTCCCGGTCCACCACCACAAACACGGAATCTTCCACCACAGTCAAATCGCCATAAATACTCTCGATCTGCATACCTTCCAAACCAGAATCGGGATCTTTCTTTTTATCTATGTACACCGGCACCCGCGCGGTTACCATATCCACCCGGCGGATAACGCTGTCAAAATCCGAATTCCGGTGATACCCAGGCTGCAAATGGAACAAACGCATCAAACCTTCAACTGACAAAAGAAAACTTCCCGTGTTAAAATACGGAAACCGCGCCTGAAATTCCGCCATCCGGCCGGCCGGGCTTTTATCTGCCAAACCCATTTCATTTAATACCGCCCAGTCATCGTCCTGCATATCCGTTTCTTTCTTCGTCAAGGCGTCGATCAACCGTTTCGCCGCGGGGGTCAAACCGATTCCTTCCACCAACTGCACCTGCTCGCCTTTGGCCGGGTCATCATAAACCACATCCGCTAACAACCCGCCTTTTTCGCCGCGGTTCTCGCCCAGCAGCCACATACTGACCGGCGGCGCCCTGCCTGCCGCTTGCGCCTGTTCGATCATCTCGACAAATAATCCCTTCAGCTCGTCCGTCAAACGCGCCGCCGGATTATTCATATTCGAATGAAAAACCATTTCCACGCCTTGTTCGTGCAGTTCGCCCAGCACTCCGGAGATGGCCAGCATACGGATAAAATCCCACTGCCCCGTCGGGTTTAACACAAAACAGCCGTCATTTTTTTGCAAAAATTCGCCCTGCTCGTCGGTGCGCGCCGCGACTGACTGCAAAAACAAATGATGCCTTAATCCATTGCGGTCAAAACCATGCCGGCCCTTTTGCCAAATATCTTCTTGCGCTTTTTGCTCGCTAATCTGCATCGCGTCCGCGATCTCCTCCAGACGCATGGTTGACCCCATGATCACCATCGGCACTGTCGCGGCTGTTTGGCCGGCAGCCGCGTTGTACCGCCGCTGAGCCCAGAGACCCATCCGCTCCTTGATGTCAGCAAAAGTCAATCCCGCTAACCCGACGAGCCATTCCATAAACTGCCACCCCGCGTGCATCGCCCCGCCCGAACGCGTGGAAATCCCGCCCATGGAAACCCCCAAAGCGCATTTGACTTTCTGCCCTTTTTCGCGCAGCCGGTCCATTTGCGGGCCGTTGTTTTCATCCAATTTTTGCAAACGGCTGTCGATCCGCGCCCGCGCTTGCGGGTCTTTATAATCGCGGATTAAACCCGCCACCGGATTATTGTCTTTCCCGCGAACCCCTCCCGCGATCTGACGATTCATCTTTGCTTGCCGTCCGCGCGATAAAAGGATGTACTCGCTCAATGACAAACTCGCCATTTGTTTGACTAATTCCGTGTAATTTTCGTCACGAGCCACCCGCGTCAACAACCTCAGCCACGCTTCCGCGTAAATAAAATTCGCCGCGCTCAAACTCAAAGTGCGGATGATCGCCGCGATTTTCCGCTTAACTTCTTCGCCCGTAGCCTTTTCCCCGTCGGCATTTTTATAAAGCAGCCGGTCCAAAGACCGTTGAATAACCGCCCGCTCCGGCGAACGCGGATTCAATTGATGATCAATCTCATGACCGAGCACAAAACTTACGAAATCACTACTCACGCCTTCGACTATCAAATTCAACAGCCAGCGGTTAACCTTAATCCGGCCGCTCACGCTCCAACGCGCCAATTGCCTAAACTGATACGACAAATCGAACATGATCCGCAGTTCCCGGTCCTCTCTGACACTCTGCGGAAAATATTTCATCGTATCCTTCACCGCGTCGATAAGCCGCTCGCTGTCCCCGCCCCAGAGCCATTCACTGCCGGGTTCATAATCCAGCCAAACCTGCACAGCGCCTTCCTTCCGGCTGACCACCGCGGTCACTTTGATGCAAGGCAAATTCGCATACCCCGCCGGCAGTTTATCCAGATCCATCCAAGCCATAAACCCGCGGTTACCCCAGAAAGCCCCGTCACTCGCCGGACTGGAATGGACACCGGGAATCACGCTGACTGCGGCCATTGCGGCACGGAATTGATTGTTTTGTCTTTCCCGGCCTAACCATCCCAAAATGAATTGAATATTCTTTTCCGTTGCTTCCGGAGCAATTTCCAGCATGGATAACGCGCGGCCCTGCTCATATTCATCCCCGCCGCGATATTCCGCAATCATCGCTTTAAAATATTCCGCCGCCCAACCTTGAGCGCTGAGGACTTCCGCGGCTTCTTGCCAACCGATCGCGATCGATTCGTGTAAAATCCAATCTAGCACCGCGATAGCTTCAGCTTCTGTAATAACCTCCGCGTAAATCAAAGCGCTCATGGCCTGGACCCGGTCATAGACATTATGATGATTCTCCATCACACCGCGCAGTTCCGGATAATCCAACGGATCTAACGCCCCCAACCGAGCCAAAGCGACCAGACATTTCAAACGTAAATATCCATCCAGAATATTCTCCTCCGTGCTCACCAACACGCGTCGAATCAAACCGACAGATTCCTCATCTCCGGCTGGCGCGGCTTTTCCCAAAGCTTCCACCGCTTTTTCCACCAAACGATTGCGGACGCGCAAAAGATCGCGCAATTGCCGCAAAGCCGCGGGATGGCCTGGAGCTGTTTCGCCCAATGTGTAAACCGCGGCTTCCGCGTGACGCAAAATTTCGCTTCCGCGGCTTATATCTCCAATGTCTAACGCACTCACGTTAATAATGCCGAATTCCTCATCCGGCTCCGGAATCTGTAACGGCGGCATATTTAATTCCGCGCGAATATCATTGATCAATTCCATAACCAAAACGTCGTTTCTCTGCCATCCCAGCTGAACCAAGGCTGGCGCAGCTTCGTTAAAACAATTCGAACGATACATCCCGCCCTCGATCAAAGCCATTTTGACAACCCCATCCGCAATGCCCAAATCCGCCAAGGCTCGCATCGCGCTGACAAACGGAAAATACGTTCCGCTCTCAAACGGCATTGATAACAATGCTGAAATATGCGACTCCGCCGCCATATCCGGCAGTTGAACACCGGACTGCGCGGCCAAATGCATATCCGTGATTAAAGCTGATAACTGCTCTTGTTCCTGACGGTCACTAAAGAGCGCCGCGACCAAATATGACTTCAAAAACACGCCCTCGCGGGCAACCAAGGCCGATTTAATTTCCGAGCTGAGGTTGAGCATAACCCGTATCCCTGAAACCCGCAGAGTCAGACTCTGACTGCTCAACATCATCTTGACGGCCCGCGCGATTTCGTCCGGAGTCGCACCCGGCAAATATTGCGCCAAATTAATGGTGTCAGACCCCAATATCCCCTTGGCAGGAGATGAGTTATGACTATTTTCCCGCGCAAAACTGCGCAATGCCGCTTCCACATAAGCTTCGCTATCCTCCACCGGCGCGATCACGCCGCGGGCGGACATTTCTTTTACTAAAAGCGACATAATCAAGCGGCTCTCTTGCTCAGGCGTGTACCACGGATAACTTCCGGCAATCGTCACAATGCTCGGCCGCAAACCAACCTCCAGGACCGAAGCGACAAAATATGTGACAGCCTCCTCCAACCGGTCTGGCGCGTCAATTGATGCCAAATGATCCAACTTCACATACGACCCCGGAGTCGTGAGATAATATTCCGGCGGCATGTACAACCCTTCCCCGTCTATCGGCCGGTTTACGAATAAGAAATAATCCGCGTCAATACTCCAGATTACCTGTTTCCCCGGCGGAACAACCCCGTCTAAATTCCCTAAATAACAACACGCGACATCCACCCCGCAAACATTCCGGCCGCGGCCGCGCGTGAATTCCGACGGAACCCACACCATCTGGTCAATCAACCCGTCTTCCAAAGCCGGCGTAATAAATAAAGCCTCGCCATATTCCGGCATATGGAAAGCCTGCGCTGCCCGGCGCGGCCGCGGCGCCCGGCGCATTGGCGCTGATAAATCATCATGCGAATCCACATGCAATAAACTAAACAGCGGCTGCATCCCGAAACGCAGTACGTCGTGCCACCACCAGTTATAAGCCCCACCATGTCTGTTCATAATTCGCGCCTCTGGCAAACCCGTGGCCGCGGAAGAATGCGAAAATTTTCGTTGTCCCATAAAGATGTTATATTCCATCCAAACATGATTGCCGCGTAAAGGCTGTTCTGACGACAATACCGCGCCCATTTTCCGATAAAATTCCCAGGACTGCTCTGTTGCCGTGATTTTGATAACGCGAACTCCCGCCTCCTGACACATTGCCACCAACCGTTCAAACAATAGCCGGCCCAAACCTTGTCCCTGATAATCCGGATGCACGGCAAACGCATTCCAAACGGTAAAATTACTAAATGGAATAAATTGAAATCCGCCGACAATCCTTCCCGTCGGAGTCTGAACGACAAAGGTATGCTTTAAATATTCCGAAGAACGGTCCGCTATCGAGCAAAGCTGAGAATCCAAAAACACATTTTTCAAAGCCCGCAGATCCGTTTCCATATCCCGCGGATTCAACGGCCGGATGACAATGCCTGCCGTGGCCGGACTCGAACCCGGTGTTGGACCAGCGACCAGCCCATTGAATATGTTCTCCATCAAAGCGACCGAGCTTTCCCAGCGATGGTCGGAAAACACCGCGTGGCGGATCAAATCCAGCCTCTGCCAGCGATGATCCTGGCTGTTCCAAATATGATAGAACCGGGTAAACGCGGCCATAATATTGTTCACGGTCGCATCCTGGCGCGCCGGATGAATCGGAAACCGCGCCCCGTTCGGTATTTCGGCCTCCTCGCTAAATCCCAGTTCCGGCAAAGCGAACGACCGGATAGTGGACTTATGCCCCTGCCGGTCCGACACCAAACACGGCACTCCCAAAGCCAAAGCTTCCATCGGCGAAATCCCGCCCGGTTCCCAGAGAGAAAACGCGATAAACAAATCCCCGCACAAATACGCCAGATCATACACCGGTTCCGCGTCGGAAATAAACCTCCCCGGATACCCGACTCGTCCCGGAAATTCCCAAACCAAACTCTTGAGTTGGTTTTCCAAATTAATGTCGCCCGCCCCGGCAAAAATAAATACCACATTGCTGAATCTCGCATCAGAAAATATCCGGCGCGCGAATCCCGGCACAAAATGCACGCCTTTTTGCGAGCTGACCCGGGCGATCATATTGATCACAAAACTATCCGGGTTCAACCGATCACTGCGGCCATCCGTCGCGGACCAGAACTGCGTCTCTTGCGCCACCGCAATTTTCGCTTCCGCCTTGCGGCGCACAACCGCGTCGATGATCGAGTCCACGTCAGCCTCGTTTTGGCAATCAAACGCGGTACGGCCCAATAAACGCTTTTGCGTGGCTTCCTGATGGATGCCATTCGGCACAGCGAACAAACGACCTTCCCGATGTTTTTGCTCAAAGATCTGCCTAAACCCTTCCGCGCCGCCTTGCTCGTCGGAACGTAAATAATCTTCCATCTGCCCCTCACTGACCGCGACCACTGCCTGCCCGTGGCGGACAAACGCGGCTTGAAAATTTACCAGGTCCGGGTTGTGCGGATCCAAAAACCACAAATGACAAAATCCCGGCAAATCCAGATTGCTCAACAGATCAACCTTGTCCTGAATCCGGCCCATTTTAAATTGATAATCCTGGCCCATGTTGTGTACCCAAGCCGCTGTGTAGGTCCCGGCAAAAATATCCGCGCTTTGCCGATAAATCGATTCCGGGGTATTAATGTGCGCCAACAAGGGAGCGCACATCCAATCATTGCCAATCACAACCGCGGGCCGGATATTCATCAACCGCATCGTATGCAGAGCGCCCAGTGACAAGAAAATCGAACGCAGGGATTCATGCGCCTTGCTCGCCGAGCCATAAAGCCGGTCAGCGAAATCCTCATTATCCAAAAGATAGTAATCCACGCCGTCGATCCGGCCGCGCATAATCCCCAGATACGCCGCCCGCCGAACGCCGTTATCCCATCCCAAACCGATGTAAATCTCTTTATCCGCCACCGGCTTTAAACCAAAACGTTGAATCGTCGCGTGTTTGGCCGG
>JADFXQ010000013.1 GCA_015233495.1 Candidatus Omnitrophota bacterium
ATTTTGGGTGACTGCCAGCGGTTCTTTATGCGCCAGCAATCCCACAATCACCCAAACCAACTCAAGCTTATATTTTAAACGCAAACGAGCCAGAACATGGGCGGCGGCCGCGGCCATGTCTGCGTCGAGAAATGGGCAGTCTATCTTGATCCGCGCCAGATGATGATCACGCGCTTTTCTAAGTTGTTCTCTCGATACGGCGGGTTTCGCGGGCTGGGCCGATGCCGCCAATGTTTGGCCGTTCGACTGCGGCGTTCGCGCCGATTTCGTTTTTTGCCCTCCTGCCGCCGCAAGCCCCGGAGCTTGGCCCAGTGTTCCATTGCCATTTTGCCTCAAAAATAACCCTTCGATCTGGGGATCAAGGTTATAGCCTTTTTCTCTTATATATGGCCCGAACTCCGGCAGACGAAACAACTGAATAAACTCCGGCGTATTCATGAACGCCCGAATTGTCTCTGAGACGAATTCCGGGTAAATAACTTTCGCCTGCATCTTGCTCGCGATTTCTTCGCAAGTCAGTGGCACCGCGTCCTGTCCGTCCAGCAGTCCTCTGAACCGCCAGCCAAGAATTTCCCTGACAGTCGATTGCGCCAAAACACCGCACGACTTGACATAAGAGTCAATCGCCCGACTTAATTGCCGGATCAATTTCTGTGGAATCGGCGCAACCGGGCTGGACGTTGCAGTTTCGGGGACACAAAGATAATTATCAAATTTTCCGGTTTTTCTTAATTTTCTTATTTCATCGAATGCCGATATTTTTATTCTTTTGACCCTTACTGATGCCCCATACCCCTCCCGATTCGCCGGTTTTAAAAATGCGAAAAATAAGAAAATTTGATAATTATCTTTGTGTCCCCGTATTATTTGTCCCCGTATTATTCGTATTATTTGATCTTCCCTGGCGCGGCGGATAACTTTCAAATAATCATGCGCTTTTGTAGGGGCGTCCCTTGTAGACGCCCGTTGCGCTGTCGCGCCTGGACGACGGGCGCCCATAAAGGGCGCCCCTACACCCGATTTTGAAACCGGATGCCGTTTGATTGTTGGGGCGCCCATGAAGGGGGCCCATACATGCGATTTAATCGGTGATGCGGCGTGGAGATTATGCATAGCCGCTTGTCTGGCTATTTCCGTTTTGGCTTTATGAGCGATGAGACGCCGGTCTCCGGAGGATAAGGGCCGCGCTCCGACAGCCGCAGTCACAATGTCAGCGTTGGCAAGCGGGTCGCGTTCTTTTAACACTTGAACGCGCCGCGGTTGGCCGTATATCCCGATCGGATTTTCGGCGTGTTTGGACACCGGCACCCGCGCCAAACCGCGGTAATCCGACGGGTCGATATTCACATCGGGTGAGAAGGCAAGATCGGACGGCAAGGCGCCTTGCGGCAAACGGACTACGGACATTGCGTTGCCATTTTTAACCGGGTGCAAATACATGACAAAAATATCGTTTTGCAGGGCCGCGCGCAAGCGCCAGAAATTTTCGACAAACCCGCCGTTGAAAACGATATTGTCCGGAGTGAATGTTTGGTTAAATGTATAATCTCCGGCGTCGATTTTTATGAGGAAGCCGCCGTTGGCCGCTCTTAAAGATTTGCCAAATTTATAAATCCAATGGGGAATGGCCGCGGCGGAGTAATCATTTTCTTCCAACGCGCCAAAATAATATTTTTCCAAATCTTCCGGAGAGATACAAACGATTTCATAGGCCCGGCCTTTGGAATCCCTGAAATTAACTTTAAAAACATTGTAGCCTCGCTGAACGGTCATCTCGACTTTATTCGCGATCCAATCAAAAGCATAATAGTTCGCCCACTCGCAGACAAAGTCAAACGCGCGATCCGGCTGAGCGGTCACAATACGCATACGCAACAAATCCCGGATCTCATCAACACTGTGGTATTCTTCGCGTCGATCACTGTGAATTTTTTCCCAGACGCTGTACAAAGCCTTGACACCCGCATAGACTCCCGCGACGATCCCGGCTGACTGCAAATCCTCGGCTAATTGCCGGCGCAAATTTTCCAACCCATAACCGGCTTCTTCATAACTTACTTGTAAAACATTCTCAACCGCAGCCTTGATCGCCTGATAACTTTCCGGATTATTTAATAAGAATGCCTTTTCTTTCAAATCTTCCATAATCACAAGCGCGTTGACTCTCTCCGCCAACGGCGCGGTGATATGCAGAATTTTCTGATGGCGATATTGCCGCTCATTTTCATCGGCCGTGGCCGGCACGGCCTCCAGTTCATCAGCGAAATATAATAATAATGTCTCCGGTTCATCCGCCTCGACGACGATCATATTCATATAATTTTGCAGGGTCGACCGGCCTTTGATAGCCAGGATATATTTTCCATTCATATACGGCAAACGGCTGATCTTCGCCAGACGGGCTACCCGGCCGGTGATCGTTTCGACCTGCGGTTTTTTAAGAATGGATTTCAACCCCCGCGTCCCAAAAATACTTCTTAAATCCGGAACCGGTATTTTGTGCAATAACGCCGCGTAAATTGTCTCCGGTTCCGCGCCCCAGCCGGCCGCGTATAAGGCGACCCTCAGGCAATGTTCATGATATGTTTGCCCCGAAGGAAACCGCTTGCCCGCGTAACGCGGCGCCACAGCGGCCCAAATCGGCCGGGTCAACAAATTCCCTGACACAGAGCCCTGATGCTGCCGGAGCAAATCCTCGATCTGACCAAGCATATATTCGCTGTCCGAAATTTCCGCAACCGGGCTGGACGTGATCAAACGATCGCTGGGGGAAGGCGAGAATTCGCCGGTTGCATCATATGACGGGAAAATATGCCCAGATTCCACGAATAACCTTTTTGAATGATATATATGGAAGCCTAAAACAGCCAGTTCGAGAATGGACGGCTCGCCGGCCCAAAATAAAGCGGCGCATTCCCGCAAAGAAAGCCATTGTTTGTCTTGCGCCAGGATTCGCGCTTCAATGTCATTGACCGGCGGCACCGGCGTCATATCCAAATAGCGTACATAATTTTGGCGCAATTGCTTTCGAATTTGCGCGTAGGATTTTGATTTTAAATCATTTCGAATTTCCGGATCAATCCCGAGGTTGAATATGATCCGGCAACAATCCGGTCGAATGACCCACGACATACCGGATACAATCAATTTTTTTTCGCCGTCTCTGTCCGATCCAACAACCGCTAATTGCGGCATATCATCATTCTCGATCAAGACGATCGTCCCGTCTCCAATAAGGTCATCGGCGTAGATCAACGCTTGCGCCGATTCCACAGATCGGTCGAAGATCCCAATGGGTAAAAGATTGTCCAATGTCCTATCAAATTCCAGGCGCCGGTTTTCGGTCATTAACAAACCGGTTTTTTTACCATTACATAAATCGGCAACCCGGGTCCCGGTTTTCGCTTCCAGAGCGGCATGCAATTGATCGATATTGCACAACTGCCCATGCCACAGAAAAATGTTGGACGGTGTCATCCGGTCCGCCAAATCCAAAATTTCATTCTGCGAACTATGCTCGAAGAATGGGAATAAGACGACTTCAGCGTTCACTTTTATAAACCGCCCGTCGCTTTTAATAACATGTCCCCGGTTCAATCTCAAAATCTTACGACCTAACGATCCTTCAGATTGAGTCCCGATTAAAAACACGGCGTTCGCGGGGTCTCTTAAAACCAGTGGGGCAATCGCGCCGGATAGCCCGCCGTTGAGGTTGCCGGAAGGAACCACGATACAGCCGTTCGGATACTCACCATCGCGGAATTCATATAATAAAAATGGATTCACTCCGTTTTCTCTATTAAATAACAGCGCCGGCGATTGTCTCGCTGGCTGCCCGTTTTGTCGGATCTGCAGATCAGCGCTGTGACGGTCATAGATTTGATTAAATGTCGACGCCATGCCTCCCGTATAAATCGGGAATTGCGGATATCCGGGATAAAATTGTTGATAATACCGTAACATGGCGATGATTTCCTGCGTCCGTCCGAGAGCCGCCGCCGGAATCATCACTGTGCCGCCTCGCTGGATCACCCGCGCCACGGACAGCGCCAATATTTCTTCTTCGTCCCGCTGGTGAAAATTGACTCCGCAGCAAGTCGCTTCCGTCACAAAAAATGCCAACGGCCCGTCAATGGACGGGTTCAAGCCGCGCAATAAAACTTGTTGTCCCATGGTAAAATCGCCTGTGATCAAACCCAGCCCCGCCGGTGTTAAGATATAAATGCAGGCCGCGCCCAAAATATGGCCGGAATACTCCAGCCGGATTTTGATATTGTCGCAGACCTCATACCATTGATCAAATTCAAGACCATGGATTGCCTTCAAGGCTTGTTCAACGGAATTTTCATCATAGAGTTCATAATAGCGCGAGCCCTCCTCCAGGTTCCGACGTACAAATGGCAAGGCATCCCTTAAAATAACTTGCATCAAATCTTTCGTCGGAAATGACGCGAACATCGGCGTGTTGAAAAACCTTTTATAAAAAAGCGGAATTCCGCCCACATGGTCGAGATGCGCGTGTGTTATAAAAAGATGCGTGGGATTCAAGCGTTCTAATAAATCAAAATCCGGAAAAAGATCCGGGCTATCAAATCGCAGGCCGCAGTCGAACACCATACGCGCCGCGCCGATTTCGACGAACAAACAACTGGCACCGATTTCTCCCGCTCCACCCAAGGGGATCATGGTGACTTTTATCCCGGCATAAGCCGCGGTATCCTTCTTGAAAACCGGTGAGCCGGCGGCGTGCAGATTGGCCAGGACATCGCGGCTGTAAATCTCGGCGAAACTACGACGGGCGCCCACAAGGGGCGCCCCTGCGTCGGTAAAAAATATCCTCATGAAAATGGTTGTATCTTCTTCCGGGCCAATAAGATCGGGAGATCTGACACCAATTATTGGGCTGGAAGTTGCTGTCGGCACAAACGGAACAAAAGTTTGGGGAAGGATAATTTTTTGTTGATCGCGGAACCAGAAATTATGCGCGGCCACGACCATACGAAGACGGCGGATCAATTCTTCTCTGATATTTTGATCCGGGACTTCGCGGTTGATTTTTTGTTCCGGCCAGACATATTCCGCTTGCGCCTGACGGACCTTCATATACCGCAATGAGCCGATGAAATTATCGATTTCCTGAATCAAAGCGGTTCGCCGCACAATATAATTCTGCACATCGTCGCGCAACTTTTTGTCAGGGATTCGACCCGTCATTTCAAACAAACGCTCCAAGGCTTTGGGGCTGTCTTGCTTCGCCAACACGGCCGAAGCCAACAACTTGAACGGCCCGCTGATCCATAAAAAGGCCAAGACTAATTTCCCCTGCCAAAAATGATTGCTGATATAATCGCGCAGCAGAACCGACTGATCAACCCAACTGATCGGCAAACGAATCACTGCGTGGGAAAAGCGCGTTTGTTCGGGATTGAGCGGCTGATGCCCCGCCAGGGCCGAGAGCACTGATTTTGTATTTGCCAACCAATGGCTGTAATTCCCGACGATCTGGCTGTTGAGCCGGCTGATTTCAGAAAAAGTCGCGTGATCGTCCCAGGTCACATGATACCAATTCGCGATGTTGTGCAAAGGCATGCCATTGCGGAAAGTCTCGGCAGTGATCACATGGATCAACCGGGTTTCGATATAAGCCTGATACGCCCACAACCCCAGCATAAACAATCCCGCCGCGATCGCGAATCCGCCGACCACCTTGCCCCAATTCACCGGCGATGACGCGGCGTCATCCGGTTTTTCCGTGTCGGAATTTTGTTCCGGAATATCTTGTGTAACAACCGGTGCGTTGTTTTTTAAAATCCTCTGCTTGATAAACCGGACGCAACATAAAAAGCCGTCGATGACTACGGCCAGATAAAATACCGGCGCGAAACAAAAACCACATAGATCAAAAAGATTAAATGCCGGGTTAAATCCTCTGATCTTCATAAAAAGAAAATCATTCCCGTAATTGGGCGCAACTCGCCAGCAGATCAAATTAAGACACGCAAAAAATAATATCCCTGACAAAATCGCGCATTCCGTCCATTGTCTTAAATGAAAATCCGGCGGTTCGTGCTGTTCATTGCGACTGAACAGTTTATTCTTATAATACGAAAAGGGGAAATTTCTGAAGACTCGACCCCATGTCCAAACGAACGGCACAGTCAGTGTCGCCAATAATATTCCCGTCAACACACAGGGATTTCCCTCCTTTTCAATGTGCGTGATATTCACAAAGTAAAGCGGACCGGCCAAGTGGTAACAATATCCGGACGACAAGCGCAACTTGTCGGAATGCAGGGTCACGCTGAGAATTTGCTTAATGAGCCCCTGGGTCAAATAAACCCGGCAACCGGTTTCCCATAACCACAGAATCACACCGACAAAAAGACCCGCGAACATATAGGACGAATGTCTTTTCAAGTGAGTCAAACGCGCCAAAATAAATATCGCGCCGAGAGAATAGGCGATGATAAAAGCCGGATGTAACAGCCAATGCGCCTTCAATGCTCCGGTAAAGCCAAGCAAAACACCGGCCGATATCGTTAATTCCAGCGGGAGATATTTTTTTCCGATCGCCGCTAAAGACTGAACCATCGTCCGGGAATAAAATCCCAATTTCCCCATGCCTAACGATAAAATGCCGGTAGTCGGGTTCTTTTTTTTCATGACCATGACATACGAAAATATACATAAAATCACAGAAACGCCAAAGGCAATCGGTATCAAGTGCATTAATACATTTAGCGGAACAAACTTGATACTCAACAACCCCAACACCAAGAATATGGCTGACGCGATTGTTGATTGCCTAGTATTATTGTCTTTCTTTTCCGGATCGCTCACCGGGCTTGAGACCTCTATATCATATTCAGCGCTTGGGCCGGCGGGCTTTTATTAATAATACTCAATATGCCCGGGCAAACCGGCTCGGCCAAAACTTCCGTGATGTTTCGATGGCCGCGGCCAACCCGCATGATTTGAGGCGATGTCTTCCCTAATAAAAGGCTGACCGCTATTGCGTGGGCCCGGATCTTTTTTAATTTTGCCGAATCCGGCGATTCGGCCGCGGGCACAACAATCTTTGCCGACCGGGAATCCGCCTTGACCCCCGCCAGCATTTCTGAAAAAGCCCGAATTCGCAGGGCGCCCACCGGCGAACTCTGGTTCGGCCGCGCCGGTTTTTGCGGCGGCCGGGGCTTGATTTTAATTTCTTCACCGTCGAGGCAAAACCTCTTTGACGGAACTTTGTTGTATAAAATATTTTGTGCGATATACCGGGCGTGATCGGCATTATAAACTAGAGTTAACCGTCTTAAAATCGCGGATATTCGGACAACAACCGCGATGTTGTCGACCTGTATGTCAAACATGATCGTTAGCAAGCGTTCTTGGTCGCAAATTTCTTTTAGCAAATCTCTCGTGACTCTCTGCGTTGTCAAGTCGCATTGCAATAATGTCTTGGCCGCGTAGATATACACTTCCTCATACGGCAATTCTTCTCGGTCTAAAATTTCCTTAATCAAATCCCATTCGGATCGCGCAACATCGAATGTGCAAATCGCCCATAACCATACTGGCTGGTCGGATGTTGTTCCTGATTTTTTCGGGGTTTCAGAAATCTGTTCCGCGCTCGTATCCAACGGGGATTTCCCCAGAACCGGCTTGGCCGCGGCCGGTTGATCGGCGATGGATTCCGCCCCTGGTTCCACGTCCGAATTTTGCAAATTGTTGCGTACTATCGCGGCTCCCTGCTGACGCGGGGAAGGGGGAGTCCTTGCTTTCTCCGTCGACGGACGCGCCGGGGCAGGCGGAGCTTGTTCTTCTGTCGCATTATTCAAAAAGCCCTTTTCACTAATGTACTTGGCCAAATAAGGGCAACGCATAATGCTCATAAAGGACAACTTCCGCGCCGGATCAAAAAATGCCTGGATGATTTCCGCGATGGTTGCTTCCTTGACCTGTTGATGATTCGGGAAAATATCATGTTTGATGCTTCGGTAGCTCATTGGATCAGCGCAAATATCCAACCGATCAGTTTTATACGGCGGCAGATGAAACCGCATTCTTAATAATTTGATATGCGTCTCGTAGGCTCCCGGCGTCTCCACGCTCTGCTTAAACGCATCGATACATTCTTCCAACCGCTGCGCCAACAACTGGCCAATGGTTTTTACTTCTAATCTATCGTTTAGATATCCCTCGATGAGTAATTCGGTAAAACCGCAGGTCTGCGGGTGCACATGCTCCGCCAAAAATTCCTTCAATTGACTGATTTGATGCTGCGGCCAAATCTTGTCATTCTGGGCTTGCGCTTGAAAAACGTTCAGTTGCCTCATCAAATGTTCCTGATCCAACAAAGTCATACCTAAAAATTCCAACCGGCCTGCCTTATCATATGCGATGATTTCACGATATTGCCGGATCACCACGATTCGGGCCTGCGGCTCTTGATCCGGCAACACCTTAAGCAGATTCGGATACGCGAGCACAAACGTCCCATGAACAGTCAGATAATAAATCACGCCGGCCGGCGACATTATCCGCCGATCATTAATGACAAACTTCTCCGACATAGCTTCATGCTTCTTATAAGGACAAGGTTGCCAGCCCGCGTCAAGATTGCCGCTGCCCGCCGGCGAGGAACATCGAGGCCTGCCCACTATTTTATTGCGTTGCGCGCGCGCAATCACCGCGCTGGAGGCTAGGTGTTTTCGCGGTAATTTTTGGGAATAATCACGCAACATATTCTCGCCGGTTTGACGAACTGTTGGGTGGTTGATATTAGCTATCAAGCCAGCCGCTTCTGTCACCATGATGTCGCCCAATCCCCGGATCGCTTCGAGCATTTCCTGGCGATTGTGTTGCAATTGTTCATCCGTGAGTGCTGCGATCAATGTCTCGGCAAAATCCGTCGGTTGTTGCCAATGATGCAAACGCCTTAACGCGTGGAGCCGCGCCGCAGTCGGTTGGGCAGAGTTGAATAAAATTTGGCGGAAGGCATCCGTCAAATTGTGGACCGGCTCTTGCGCCGCGAGAAGAACATTTTCCGCTTTGCGGCTTATGCCGTCATCCGCGTGCGTTAACAAACCAATCATGGTCGTCCGCATATCATGGAGAACGGCTTGATATTGAGGCAGGCTCGAACGTCGTGAATCCTTTTCCGGTTGCCGCAACCAGACTTCTGTCGTGTCCAAGACCGAGGACAATATTTCCGGGTCTGATTCCTGCCAAGCCGATTCCAAAACTGCCAAAACATCCGGCATCGCGACAAAAGTTTCTAAAAATACCGCGGCCTCGCGGCGCGTCTTTTTGCCATAGGCGGGCTCTTGCAAAATGTCTGCCAAACGGGCAACCATCCGGGTGGGGTTAGGAAAATATTCCCGCAGGGTCTGAAAAGCGTATTTCTGCACCCTATAATCATCATCTTCCAACCCGCGATCCAGCACGGCCACAACCGTATTTTGATAAAGTCTCTCTCTCAATTGCCCGACTGGAACATCGACGGAAGAACGTTCGCGCCGTAAATGGACATTCCTTTCCCCCTCCTTCTCCGCTATTTTGATGATTACAAACAACTCGCCGATCACTTCATAAATCATTCTCCGAATCGGCGCCGCGTTGTGGCGGGTATACCGCAATAAAGGCCGGATATTCCGGGCGCTAAGAGCCAGCAACTCGCCCTTGATCCGGTCCTGCTGGGAATCATTTTCGTCATCATCCGTGATATGCCAAATCTGCCAAGCCACCGGACACAATTGCGGCAACAAACAAACCCGTCCCACCTCCAACCAAACCCGCCGCCCCCATCCCAACGCCACCGGGCTGCTGCTTTGCGGTATATTCGTAGTATCACAGTGCGACACCTGCTGATCGCTTTTATAGGGGATGGAAATCCCCGGCCATAAAATCAAATAAAATAAACCTGCCCCCGCCGGGACCGATAGAAAATCATTCAACCAAAATCGATCCATCGTCCCTAACAGCGTCCCCTCTTTAGAGAAAAACGGCCATTGATTTGCCTCTCGACAAATACGATAAAAAGTAAATCCTAAAAGACGGAGCGCGCCCAATATTGAAATCAACGAATGAACTTTACTCGCAACCTGAGATTTAAGTGACACACGCTTTTTTGTCGTTGTCGAAGATGACGTTGATGAAGATGAACCTGTGCCGCTTAATTCTTCCTGGATAATAATCCAATGACATACGACAGATTTTGTGATATATTTTTCAACATAGGAGAGCCTTAAGATGAAAAATAATTCCGTAGCCAAATTATCAAGTAAGCCGGTCAAGTTGGAATCTTTAAAAAACTTCACTAAGATCCCCGCGAATTTCCCGCTGGCTTTTCCGAAACAATTCAAAGCCGCTGTCATTTCCGATAAAGATGGTATCCCGGGATATTTTGTTTTTGACACGCGGTCATTTTGGGATCTCCTTTGCGCCGTCGATGAAACTCTCGAACGGCAAGTTTCCGCGAAAGAATACGTTGCCTCGAATCCCGTGGGCTGGCTTATTGACGCCATTGAAGGTGAGCTTCCCGTGAATCCCAAACTGATCGCCCGACTGAAAAAAGGGATCGACGAAGCCGCGAAATTGGGATTCGTCCCATTGGAAACAATCAAACATTCCTTAAGCCTTAAATAAATTTCATGGGCCTCTTTATCCAATTTACTAAAGCCGGCGAACGCGAATTTCATAAACTTTCGTCCGGGCTTAAACAGCGCGTACTGGAAAAACTGGAATTGTATATTTCCTCCGGAAATCCCCTTTCTTTTGCCAAACCCCTGGTCAACTTGCCGCCCGCGACCCATAGATTCAGAGTCGGGAAATACCGAGTCTGTTTTTATTTGTCCGGAGCAAATCTCATCATCGACAGTATAGACACCCGCGAAGACGCTTACCGCCAACGATGAAAAATTAGACGGCTTTCGATCTGTTCTTAATACGAGGACACAAAGACAGAAAATTAAGAAAATTTGATAATTATCTTTGTGTCCCCGTATTATCTTCGCGTCAAGATTGCCGCTGCCCGCCGGCGAGGACGCCAGGACTATATCTTCTGCCAAACACGAATCAAAAGCATCGTTGACGCTTCGACGACTTCTATTTAATTTGACATTAACATGAAAAACAGGTATATATTTCTTTAAAGGAAGGTGACGTATGTCCAAACAATTATCGAATGACGAATTTTTCGACTTAAATTTTGAACGGTTAGTCAAAAAATTCCCGCGACAGCGAGTCGTCATTTCTAACGGGCAAATATTTACCGGCCACGATGCGGTTGTGAAAGCTCGCCAACAATTTCCCGGATCAATCCCCATGTCTGTGCCTATCCCTGCGCCGGAAGAATTCGCCCATCTTTTATGAAACAGATGATTAATTTCCCCTTCGCTAAATATAAAGGCGGGTATTATCCCATTATTAGCCTGACTGTCGTCGGTAAGGATGGCCCCTTGGAAACCAAAGCCTACGTTGATTCCGGGGCAAGCGTGTCGATATTCACCACGACGACCGCCTTCGATTTGGGCATTGACTATACCCAAGGAGAAATCTCTTATACTATGGTCGGCGACGGGAACTTTATCCCCGTTTATCATCACACGTTGTCCCTGAAAATCGGCACCGTTTCCTTTAAAGCGAACGTCTCTTTCTCCCCCAACCTGGGAGCTGACTTCAATCTCCTCGGTCAAAAAGACATCTTCGACACCTTTATCATTACCTTCAATCAACGCAAAAGGGTTGTCTCCTTTACGCCTTATCAATAATCCTGTGTGTTGGGCCTGCATCCGCTCCACCAACCGCTCCAAAATCGCAGCCTCGCCCGGGTTCACAATCACCGGCGAGGACGATGGCGCCATATCAGACAGGCTCTCCACCCAATGATTGCGACGGCTGACTTTTAAATAAACGTCTTGGATATTCAACCGTTCGGTCCAGGAGGCGAACGGGATCCGGTAATGGTAATAAACCGATTCCGCATCGGCGCTGAAAAATTTCCCGTCCACAACTGCCAACCAAATGAGCTGTTCCCTTTCGATCTCCTCCAACCCGGCGAGAAACGGTTTTTTCAATATGGAAATAAATCCGGACACCGCATCGCCGGCCAAGACTTGCACAACGTTGCGCGTGTCGCGATTCCATATGACACGAAAATAAGGCAGCATGGATAACAACATCATCGGGACGCGCCTATTGCGCCAATGAATAACTAAATCTTTTCCCATCGTCGGATACGCAGTAATCGGATTATGGCGGGAATCGAGCGTGCATGACAAACGAAACATCTCGCCGCTGGGTTCATCAATAACATAACTCACTAATTCATGTCCCGGCCACCAATCCAAAACACCGCCCTCCGGAAGGTTTTTGATCCCACGGCCCTGACTTATGTTCTCAGATATTTGATCCAACAATTCCACAATCCGAGCACGGTCATACTGCTCCGGAAAAAACGATTTGTGCACCTGCGCCGCATCAGCATTCGGATAATCTCCGTGATAACTGTGCGCGGCAATGATATGATCAATACACTTGGGGGAAAAATACAAAAAGCCGGATCCATTCTCTCGTCCATTGCGGATCATTTGCAGCCAATCCCATTGTGTATTCGTTATATATTTCAAACTCGGTCCCACCAGTTCCGCGCACGCTTCTGCCAAAATCGACGGCATACCCCATCGAATCAAAATCTCGATAATCCGTTTTTTGTCGACTTCAATCAGAACGGAGATCAATTCTCTTGCTGGTAGGATTCCGTCTATGATCAATACCTGAAATACAAAATAACAGAAAATCAGACCGATCTGTGCAGATTGCCGTGAATCACGCCGGCCCAATGTCTGGCAGGCCAGAACCGCCTCCAACGCGGCAAGCGGCCGTCCCAAGCCCAGCATGACATCGATCTGCATGCCATAAAGTTGCACCCTGCCCGGATCGTTCACAATCAATTTTTTGAGCAAATCCAACGCGTCGTCGAATTTATTCCATAACATATAAATCCGGCATAAATGCTCCAAAGCTAACGAAATATTAAATGAATAATAATTCCCTTCTGCAGCCTGAAAAAAGGTCAGCGCTTTTTTCAACCACATTTCCGCGGCCGCGTAATCACCCATATCGCAATAGACGGATTCCAACGACAACATGAGATTAGGATCATTGGGACGCTGCTGTTGTTCTGTTTGAACCAATATTAACTTTTCGCTAATGGACCCCGTCAGCCGCATCTGTGTTTCATGTCCGGCCGTTGCACAAGCCTTATCCGGCTCCTTCGACGTTGATCCGCCTTGGTGGTTATTCTGTTGAATGTTCTTGCGCGCCGGACTGGATGCGGCGCGTCCCCGTATTATCGGCGAGGACGCCCTGGGCAATTGGATAATGAACGATGTGCCGCATTTATGCCGGGTATCGACGAGAATTTCCCCGCCGAGTCCCTGGATGATCCGTTGCGCCACGTCTGTGCCGAGGCCATGGCCGTCCTGGGATGTGGTAAATCCGGCGGTAAAAAATTCCGGCAGCATTTCCGCGGCACCCGGCGCTTTCGGGATCAGCCGCATATATTCCAACGCGATCCCCATCCCATTGTCGGAAATCATGACGTGCACTTGTTTTGCGTCGGCCGCGGTAAACAATACGACTTTTTTGATTTTGGTCGCGCCGATAAACGCGTGCTTAAACGCGTTTAAAACCAGATTGTAAAACACCCGGAGCAACTGGACTCTGATTGCCATGACGAACGGTTGGGCCTCGGAATAAATTTCTACGATCTCGACAGTATGATCCCGCATACTTACCACCTGCGCCGCCTGGCTTAACAGTTGATTGATATCAATCGCTTCGGTTCGGATCAACCCGGACCGCAAGTCGGCGCCCGGCAGAATCGATCCGAAATACTGCATGACCGCTTGAATATACCGCGCCGCCGCATAAGCTTGCGGGGCTTGCCGCATGAGCCGGCCCGACGTGGCCGTAAAATGCATCAGCATTTCTTCCACCGATCCCAAGGCCATTTCCCAGACAGACAATGGGCGTTGGGTTTCACTGCCGCGGTTTCGTCCATACCGCGCCCCAAACAATATCGCGGCGGGTGACACCGGGTTGAACGGCTCCAGGATATCATTGTTGTATTTTAATTTTAAATAATCCGCGATCCGATCAACCACTCTGATAACCGCCTGGCCGCCTAATGTATCTCCGTAATATTCCGATTTTTCAATCTCCCCCTTCACACAACTCAACCAATTCCGAACATCATGCGTGACCCCGCTCCACTCCTTCTGCCACACATCCGCCTCATCCGCATCCGCCGGCGAGCTCGTCAGAGAATCCCTTGACACGTGCTCATCGCTGGTCGTCCACATATCGCTGCGGCCCCGCCGCCCCCATCCCGACGCCACCGAGCTGCTACCTCCGGATGTCTGCCTGCTTCGTCCTAAGACACGATCACAGTCAACACTGTATCGATAAGGGGGGATGAAACAAAATTCTCCGAAGGTCACTGCGGCTGGATCGGGACTCCCTGACCTGACCTCAACTAACTTAAACCTGATCCCGCCCGTATCCGGGACCGGCCGCAATTGCGCCCACTTTAGGCCGTTATTATGCCACCCTCGTCTGAGCGCTAACAGATCGCCGTTGGGAAGCGCGCCCAATTCTCCGTCATAAACAATCCCGGAATCATGAACCACGCGAACCGCGGCCTGCCCCATCTGCCGGCTCAAGGCTTGTAATTCCTGCATCAAAACGTTTATCTTATTCATCCAATCTTTAATTTCTACCAAGCGCGGGACATCGAAAGCGGACGCTAATAAATAGCGTTGTTCTCCGCCTTTGGGCTTGCGGAACAATATGCCTAAAGCAACTTGTCTTTGCATATCGTTTCTTAAAGGGAAAAATGCATCCAACAATTTTCGATATCGCGTAAATGTCATAAAATCATACCGCGCCAATTCCAACAGCCGCACGACGACCTCGTCCTGACCTTGTTCCATGCAACGAACCAACATCTCCTGAAAATTCTCGCAATGACCCGCCGGCGGCAAAGGGACCGCAGTGCGCATCCGCTGACGCGCCGCAGCCAAAACCGATGATAAAAGCGCCAGCATAGCGGGTTGGTTTTCCGGAAAAACAAAATTATTGCCCCTTAAACCTTCCACCGCTGACAGGTCCGATCGAGCGGGAACGAAAATCCTCCCCGGGTTCCCCGGCTTGACCGCTCCGGGTAACGGCAGTCCTTCCATATGGGAAAATTCACAACGATAATCAGCCTGCATCGACAAACCTGTTTCATATCCATTGGCCAAAGCAGCGACATAGGAACCGGGAAATTCGTCCGCGAACCGCTCCCGCTTCACGTTGAGCGAAGACAGCGGCGAAGCAGCAGAACGCCGGTCTTCCGAAGGCGATAGCGCTCTTTGGAATTCAGCTAAAATGGCCCCATGCATATCCCGCGCAACAACGCCCTGACTGACGAGATTGAGTTCCTCGTTGACTTTTCGATACATAAAATAAAAACTTTCGCAGACGTCAATTGGAGAATAGCTGTGGATTATCGGAAAAGCCCAATCCTGTCTTCCGGAATAGGTTTGTCCCGGGGTTTCTCGGGAAGGAAATACACGATAGAAATGTTCTTCCGAACCGATTGCATCAGACTGAGACATCTCTTCATCATCGTATAAATGCTGTATCAAGCTGGAAGCATTGTGTTCCGCTGGCAATGTTTGCTCGGAATCACGGGATTGCAAGGCAAGCCCTGCCGGTCGTGACACCGGGCTTGCAGATCGGGGATTGCCGGTCAACTTCTCGAGCAGAGCCCGGGACCGGGTCTGCAGGTCCTCATCCGGTCCCTCCAAAACTTTTTGCAAACACGTAACCGCCTCATCCCGCAGCGTATTAACATCAACGCCTTTTGGGGGGCAGGTGGCTCGCCGCATGAGAAGGACATTTCCTAAAAGCCACCAGGCTGCCGTAAGCGGCTCCTCGAATTGATCGACGTGCGCGCGCAAATGATATTCCGCGCTCCTCAATAAAGATTCTTCCGCGGCCGGATCTTGTATGGATAAATGAAACTCCAGCCTTCCTAAAATCAGGTGGATCCCGGTTTTCATGTGTTCGGACTCCGCCAACCAAGAGGCCATCTCATAAAGATTGCGCAGGCAATATAAATATCCCGGTCCGACGGACAATTGATTCCGTCGCTGCATCGCCACTTCGGCCAGACATTTCGTTAAACAATAAAAATATTCAAAATCCGCGCCGCTCTGCCGCAAAATGTGCGCCAGGTCTGTGTCTGTTTCCACGCCATAACGATCCTGAAGTTCGCGGACCAGCGCCGAAAAATGCCGCTGATTGAACGCGCTCACAATGTCCGTGAACGGGTCAATCAATCCCAAATCCTGCGCGGCCCGGTTGAAATATTCCCGCGCTTCCGTCGCGCGTCCGCAATACCAATGCGCCAGCCCCAATTGGATATTAAAATCACCCGGCGCCTCCACATCTCTCTCGTTGCGCAAAAATATATTGCGGGCCGCCGCGAGATGCTCGTACGCCGCTTCGCGTTCACTCGCCGCTGAACCATTGTGGCTATCCCGTCGGGATTCCCGTAAAATGCGCGCCTTCGCCATAAAATAATGCGCAAACCCTTGAAAAATGTCTTCCTCCGGGCTTTCTGCAAAGTCCAACGTGAGTCTCGCCCATTGATCAGCGGCTTGCCAATCACCTCTCTTTAAATAAACCGCGGCTTCCGCTAAATCAAAAATCATGTTTGTTAATTGGTCCTGACCACCACATGCCAACACTCTGCCCCGGCCGAAATAATGAATCAGATGTTCCGGCAATAAACCACTGGCCTCAAATGCCACAGCCAGCGCCGCGTCCAGCATGATCCCGGCAAGATCCGCGTCGGTAAATTCGAATGCCGGAATAATGGTAAAAATTATTTGTTGTTCCGAGTGAGAAATTTCGACGGCGCGCACCTGAAACATTGAGAATCCTTCGCTGGCCGCAGCCTTGAACTGTAATTGAAATATCGTGACCCATAAGCCCTCGTCGGCGCAAACAAAGACCATCGACCTTAAAATATCAGCTAAAGCGGGTAAACCCATCCCTTCTATTTGGCAGGCCCACGCATCTTGGCACTTTCTCATTCCCGGCGATGGCGGAATACCATTCCCGTGCAGCGCAACCGCCACTTTCAATTGGAGAATCTCATCCGGGTCTAACCGTCGATTAGCAATAATCAGCGGCTGGCGATTGTCCGCCGGGCTGGATGCGCCGCGCGGGAACACATTTAAAATAATGGGCGAGGCCGCGGCTTTGTTTATGGCCGTTGCTAGATCGACAGCGCGGAACTTGGCAATCCTCGTCGGATACCGTTCTTGCAAACGATCTAAATTCGAATATCCGTCCTGATTATGCAAATCATGCGCTTCCCGAGATCTCAACACCGCTGCCGCAATCCGCGATCCTGCCGACGAGGCCCGGACTGTTTCGAGCGTCCCATGCCGCAATCCGGTTTCGATCGGACTGCCAGACGAAAGACTTGATATAAATAAACCAACGGGCCCGCCTCGCTGTGTGGACCTGGGTGTCCGGCCGCTGATGTCGGACCATTGAGAAACGCGCCTCAAGAGACCTCCTCCAAGTTGACATGACAAAAAGGCGCTTTGCGCGGGGCCGGCGCGATAAGGCAAGCCCGTTGGTTTATTGTTAATCTTGTAGGGGCGCCCCTCGTGGGCGCCCGTAGTCGCCGCGTTTTGAATCGGCGAGGAGACCGCGTCCAAAACTGCGCGCCTGGCATTCGGGCCATCCGCGCTGGGGATGATCTTGATGCTGCGCGGAATTTCTAACGGCTTGGGAACAGCGCCGAGCTTACTTAAATAATGCTCTTCATAAATCCGGGGCGCGGCTGATCGTATTTGGGTCTTATATGTATTCCTCCTCCCTGATCGGGACAATTTGATCAATCGATCTTTCAATCGCCTCCGGGCCAAATAATGCGGGTCTACGCTTTCAATATACTTTAATTCTTGTTGCTCCTGGATCACCAGCATTTGTTCATCATACCCCAAGGTCTGCACGCATCCCGATTCCATCAAATCCTCGTCGGATTTAAAAGACATCACCCGCGCCAATAATGCCCCGTATTCAAGATCAACTTCGTCTAAGATCCCCGCTCGCATATCTCTTTGATGCCAAATTTCATGGTGAATTGTTTCCCCTTCCCCCGGAGTCAAATATTTCGGGCATTGAGCGGTTGCCAGCAATCTTTGCTTGATTTCAAAACCTGCGTTGGGTTCGGGAGTGACAATCATCAGGCGGGAATTTTGAGCAGATGCCATGCCGTATTCAGCGCTTGGGCCCGGCGGGCTTTTGTTAAAAATACTCAAAATTCCCGTGCCCGGAAGAACAACATCATTTTCAATAATCAATCTCCACGGCGTGTCCACGCATGCCTTATAAGCGTTGTTCGCCGCGGCAATATCCCCGAATAATAATCCGTCCGGCCAAACCGGCTCGGCCAAAACTTCCGCGATGTCCCGGTGGCCGCGGCCGATCCGGGTGATTTGGGGCGATGTCTTCCCTAATAAACGGCTGACCGCCATAGCGTTGGCCCGGATTTTTTCCAATTTTGCCGCATCCGGCGCGATCACCAATCCGCCATCCGTCATGATCAAAATTCCGCGCGGCGTCTCAAACACCCGCATATGGCTGATCAATTGGTCCCCCACCTTTAATCCGCCGTCCATCCCAGCCCGCATCAATGTCCCCGTCGCGGTCGTGCCTTTTAAAATCAAAATCGGTTCTGCCGGCCGCTCGGCCGCATATTTGATACCGAGCGATAAAGCCGCGGTCTCATCCTCGACGTCCAATATTTCCGGCTGCGCCGCCTGCAAGGCCAACAACTGCTGTGCCTCGATCATTCCTTCGATGACGTGACGCTTCCCAGTCAAAACCGCGCGGACGCGCTGACCCATTTCCGCGATCAGCATATTCAAAGCTTCTAAAGCATCCGGCGATTCGGCTGCCGGCACAACAATCGTAACCAACCGGGAATCCGCCTTGACCGCCGCGGACATTTCTGAAAAAGCGCGAATCTGCGGGACGCCCACCGGCGAGGACGCCAGGACTATATCTTTTGCCAAACACGAATCAAAAGCATCTTTGACGCTTCGACGACTTCTATTTAATTTGACATTAACTCCGAAAACGGGTATATATTGTATTGAAGACGCAAAACTACGAAAGGGCGGTGTTTTCTTATGCTGACAAATTACATTACTTCTTCCCCGGCCATTTGCGGCGGCGACCCTGTATTTAAAGGCACGCGCATTCCGATCTATTTGGTGCTCGATCTGATCGAAGGCGGGCTGTCGATCCTGGAAATCAAAAAGCGTTACTATCCGCAATTGTCGGAAAAGGCCATCCGAGCCGCGCTCCACTACGCAAGCGATATGATCAGAACTGCGGAATTTGTCCCCTTTCATACCGTCGAGGCTTAGCATGGAATTCATCCTCGATGAAAACATGCCGGTCGAGTTGATTTCCTGGCTTAATGAACAAGGCCATAAAGCAACCCGTGTCGTTCTGGGGTCGGACGACGAAGCCGTCGCCGCTTTTGTTAAAGAGCGCAAAAATGTTCTTCTGACTCTGGACCGCCACTTCGCGAATACATTGAGATTCCCGCCCCAAAATTTCCCCGGTATCGTGCGACTAAAAATCCATCCCCCGTATATCCAAGACATCATATCTTCTCTCGATAAATTATTCCGTTCGTTCTCGCAACAGGAACAATTCAAAGGCAAGCTCCTCATTGTGGAAAAAGACGGGATTTTTCTCAAAGAATTTTGAGCGGAGCGAAGTGACGACGAAGTACCGCGCCCGGTCTGCGCGACCGACCACCGCCGCAACAACCCCGTGTGTTTGGCCTGCATCCGCTGCACCAACTGCTCCAAAATCGCAGTCTCGCCCGGGTTCAAAATAACCGGCGAGGACGCCCTGGGCAATTGGATAATGAACGATGTGCCGCATTTATGCCGGGTATCGACGAGAATTTTCCCGCCGTGTTTCTGGATGATCCGATGCGCCACGTCTGTGCCGAGGCCCTGACCGTCCTGGCATGTGGTAAATCCGGCGGTAAAAAATTCCGGCAGCATTTCCGCGGCGCCCGGCGCTTTCGGCATAAGCCGCATATGTTCCAACGCAATCCCCATCCCATTATCGGAAATCATGATGTGCACTTGTTTTGCGTCGGCCGCGGTAAACAATACGACTTTTTTGGCTTTGGTCGCGCCGGTAAACGCGTGCTTAAACGCGTTTAAAACCAGATTGTAAAACACCCGGCGCAACTGGACTCGGATTGCCATGACTAATGGTTGGGCCTCGGAATATATTTCTACAATCTCGACAGTATGATCCCGCATACTGACCACCTGCGCCACTTGGCTTAACAGTTGATTGATATCAACCGCTATCCGATCAACCAAGCCGAGAATCGCCTGGCCGCTTGGCGTTTTCCCGCGATCTTCCTGTCTTTCAATCCGTCCATTCAAACTCGTTAACCAACTCAGAATATCATGCTTCATCCCACGCCACTCTTCCTGCCACATATCCTTCTCATCCGCTTCTACCGGCGAGGAAGTATGCTTGTCGTCAAAATTTTTCAGTTGGCATGATTCGTTGCGGGGGTTCTTATGAATGGTCCGACTCCAGTCAATTTGTCCGTCGTTCAACTCGACAGGCAAAATAGAAACCGACATGGCCCGTTCGCTTGGCGAAAACAGCCCCAAGTCATCACGCCAGGCCATCAGGATCAGACGCATGACCTCCCGGTGGGCGGGGGCAATCATCAACGGATTGGAGCAGCAATATCGTGACCGATAGGACGGGAGATTGCCGGTTTGGTCTTTTAAAAAATAATCGAAAACCGTCAGCAATAATTTATACCGCGCGGTCGCCGGATAGCTGACCGGATAAGCTAACATGGCCGCGACGCGGTCCGCGGCCGGCCGGCTGTTTTGGATCAGGCGGATTTCTTTAATAATAGCCGGACATTGCCCGGCGATTTTTCCCAAGGGTATCCCTTTAACAGCGTAGAAGACAAAAATGACTGTTTTGACATATTCTATGGACCCTTCATCCAATCCCGTCAAATCCAAATCCTGAAACAGCTTGGTTAAACCGCAAACGGTTTCCGCCGTGAATCGATGTTGAGTAGCTGCGCCCATCAGATCATTCAAGGCATACGCGATAAAGTCATCGCCCAGAGATATGATCAAAAGATTGATCAACTGTTGTAACATCCGGGATTCATAGGCCTTCAGCAACATGGGAATCAATATCTCCGGATCAATGTCGCGGCTGATTCCGTTAGTTCTGCCCAACCGCAACCTGCCAAACACCTGGGCCCGCGGATCAGGGACTGTCAGCAATGCCGCGGCCGCGTCGCGCGCCTCGTCGGAATTTTCGCTGTGCTGAGCGCACCAGATCAGACTCTCGATCACTTGCGCTTCACGCGACCCGGCCCGCGCCAAAGCAATGGCCGCGTGCACGCCCCTGCCCTTTGTGTCAAACGATAATATTTCCCGCAAACGGTCCTCACCCGCTTTCGCCGCGACCAGACATTCGACAGCCGCCAGCCGCCGGGCCCGGTCAGGACTTCCCAAATCGGTCAATACTGTTTCCGTGTCTGCGCCGATTAAACCGGATAAACGATTCGCAAATCCGTCTTCCGTCTCAATCACCCAACGGATAAATCGCGGCTGGGTCGTCATGATTTTCATATCCTGATGTCTCAAATCATCAACCGCAATCGGTTCCGGCAGCCGATCACCTGTCCAGGTGATTCGCCAACCATTATTCTGATTCCCCAAAGCATAACCATACACATCCCGGCCGCTATGCCGATAGCGGATCATCATCGGAGATTTTATGACGCGCTGGACGGTCATATCCCGAAAGGGCAGCGCGCCAGGATTTACGACAATGAACACTTTATTGTTATGCAGCAATCGCGCGTCTAAATAGGTTTCGCCGATTCCGGGGCCCAGCAAGGTAAGAACCGGAACAAATCCGGTTTCATTGATCGCGGTCAAAAGGCCCAGATGGATCCCCTTGTCCGTTCCCCACAACAACCAATCTCCGACGGACGGCATGATCCCTTGGCCATAAACCAACGGTCCGATCAATTCCAGGACACCGCCTTTCGCCAACGCGATCCGCCGCATCAAGCCCTCCCCCCCAGCGTCCGCGCCGGGCCGCTTCGGTTCAACCGGCGAGCTGGACGGGGGGCGCGGTGGATTTTGGTCCCTGGTTGAATCTGCCGTATCGTCCGGGAACCGGGAGCGCAGAATCACGATGACGGCCTCGGATTTTTCCGGGACGCTCAACTGATATTGTCGGGCAATGTCCTTCAGCAACGCGATATGTTCCGACGGAGCCAAGTCCCAGGACACCATCATGGAAATACAGCGATCGATCAATGTCTCGCATTTTTGCCGATCCCGTCCGGACAACCCTATCCGCGCCTCCAATATTTTGTGAACAATCGCGACGCGAAACGCCTTGCGGTCGTTTTCCGAGCTCTCCGCAATCCCGGCTAATGATATCCATTCGCTTGATCCTTTGAGCCGGATCATCATGGCCATATTCTGACAATACGCTTCCAACGCTTCCGGCGGCAAATTCGGATAATCCAATTCCAACGCGATCCCAAAGGGATGAACACTCGCGGCCAGCCGCAGAAGTTGGCTGACATCAAATAGGGCGGGGTTTTCTACTCCCGCCTCGACAATCGCCACAGCCTGCACCTTGTCCCAAAACAAAAGGGGCTCACTGCCATGCGGGATATAACCTCCCGGCGTCCTCACCCCCATCACAAACGCGTCGCCCTTCAGGGAAATCCTCTGAGGATTCAAGACAAAGTTTTTTATTCCGGTTTCGGAAGCCGTTTCCCCAGGAGCGGTCTCCCGATCAATCTGTCGCCGCAACACTCCGATGCCGGGCCAACGCCACTGTCGTAATCGCGCCGACAACCCGCCGAGAAAAACGCCGAATTTAATGATTTGCCGGGAAAACATGGCAAGCAGACCAAGCACAATCGCGAACATTGCCGCATAGATCCAATTGTCGTTAGACGAATCCGGCGGGATCGTCGGAGGCGGATTAATGTGGGTTGGCGGAGTCACCGGTTCGTGATTCGGCGCTGAGGCCGAACGCGGATGAGACTGCGCGGCAGACGTGGTTTTTCGCGACACGCTGTGACTCGGCCGCGCAATGATACGCACCCTTGCCTGATGTCCCATGGCTGGCAAACGCAATTTCATGCCAATGCGCAAATGGTTCGGATTTTTTAGATGATTGATTCTCTGAATTTTCCGAACCGCGCCCCGCGGCCCCCACAAACTCGCTTCGGTCACCGATTGACCCGTCGCCTTCAAATAATTCCGGGAAATTTCTCCCAAGGTGTCTTCCGCCGGGACGCGCTCATTCCATTGCTCAACAACCGCGAGACAGCGGCCTTGCTCATCCACCCTGAAATGATGGCCAAACACCGGCGAAAGCGACGTCAAAAATAAGAGTAATCCCAAAACCAATAACCGAATAAATGGTGTCAGATCTCGATATCTATATGAGGTATAATAAGTTATGAATATTTTCCAAATTCTCGCTATCCTTTTTCCCGCCATAATTAAAAACAAAAGAACACGCTCGACGAGTGATTTTGCAAAAATAGCCATAACATTATATCTGGCAATGCTTTGTTGAGATCTGACACCAATTATACGTATTATGATAGGCGAGGCGGCATTGTTACGATCAAAATGACCTTCTTCATCGGTTATTATCTCCGGGAAGCGTTCCGCTACGGATTTGCAGGCTAAGACAATTTCGGCTTCGATCCGGCCGGGCTGGCCTATGGCGGCACTGCGCCAAACGATTTCAATGCCGCGATCGTCGTAACATCTCATTCCGGTTCCCCAATCTCGGCCGTCCCACGGGGCGCAGACAACAACATAACCGGCATATTCTTTTCCCAAATAAATCGAATTTTTCCGGCAAATCACATATCCTGTCGCATGGACCCGGACCGGCTCAATCAAGAGAGTCATTTTCGCCGAAGTGTCTTCTTTTTCGGCGAGAAGGACCTCGTGATAATAGACCCGAAATCCCTGGCGTTCGCCTTCCTGATAAGACCGGATGTCCACGTTTTCTCCGACAAATAACTGGCCGATATTATGATATGTTCCGTATTGAAAGCATCCATTGCTTTGCACCGGCCGGCTCACTTGAGCTTTGAGCCGGGTCGTCTTGCCTGTCGCTGGCGCCTTGGCTGGAAAAATATTTTTACCGCGGGCCATAAAAAAATTATTTTTTGCCGGGTCATAATAAACCAGCATCCGGCCCGCGTCTTCCTCCGGCCGCGACCGGATCAAAACTTGGGTTTGCGAATTTTGACCCACATCATAAATCCACGTTCCCCGTCGCATCGCGCCGGTATCATCCGTTGTGACGATTTGCAAATAATTTGTATATGCGCCAGCCGCGCCATCCCAGCGCCCAATTTCCGTATCTTTGAAATAAGCGCGAACCGCGCCTTCGCATTCCGGACAAAAACGGATTGTCCGGCCGGCCAAGGCCGCGGCAATAAAAATCTGCTGACCTTGCCATACGCCATATCCATTTGCGTCCGCGGTCACGCGGCGATATCGAGGCTCCGGACGCTGCGCGGGCATCGGTCTCACGCCGTAATATTTCGCTTTCACATCTTCCCGGTCGAGCAAGGCCGTCAACGCCGCCGCGGAAAAATAATATCTCCCAAAGGTATATAACCAACCGCAGCGCGAAACTCCGTCAACCAAAATCGGATGCTGGCGCATCAGACGGGTCAGCAATCGCACGACTTTGCAATAACCCGTTCCCAGCACCATTAATCCGCAACGTACCATGGCCTCTTTCGCGCTGATGCTGGTTCCAAATCGGGCGAGGACCTGTTGCGCCATCTTTTGTTCCAAATAGATCGGCAGGACAACCGCCCGATCCAACATCCTCATTCCCTGCGCACTCTTTTCATAAGGAGCACCTTTATGTTTTGGAAATAAAAGTTTTTGCGCATAATGCCGTTGCCGGCCGAGTAGTTCGGAGATTTCAATGGACGAATATTGCGGTTTTGCTAAAGCTTCGGCTAAAGAATATAAAACCTCGGAATCGGTTTTCGAAATTCTCTGTTGATCATCACTCGCCACAATCCCATTCTCCGCCAGACGGATCACAAAAGCGGGATCAACGCCTAATCGGGCCGCGACCTCTTGCGGCTCATAGAAACGGATAGGCTCAACCGCCGGCGGCAACGGCAAAGCAGACTCGACGCTGACCGCCGCTTTACGGATCAGCCGACTCTTGAGAAAATTACTAAAACGTGTTGTGCCGGATTCCAAAGCAGCGGGTGGCGCCGTTCTGCTAAATATAATGCTTATGTAATCGAACGCCAAATCCGCACTGCGAGGAGCGTGACAATTATCCGCAAGTGCTTCAACAAATTCCGCCATATCATCCTGCCCGGGCAAAGGAACGCCGAGAAATTCCACCCTCCCTTGCTTATAGAGCGCGACGATTTCCCGCAAAGCCGCGCCCATTTCTCCGCGCTCGTTCATCCTCTCACCCCGACGATAAATCGAAGTCAAATCAGGATAGCTGATAATAATTTTCCCGTCATCAGCCAGCCAATATTTCGCGCCGCTGTCTGTCGTAAAATAAACAGAAACCGCCGGCGATGCGGAAATGTGTTCGGTTAAAATATGCCGGATTGGATCATATTCCCGGCGATGCGCGATTCTGCGCGACACAACGTCTCGGCAACCGTTTTCGATCCGGACTGTTTCGGCAAGCGCGACTTCTAAACTTCCCGCGGCCGTAATCAAACCATGGCGGTTCAGGCGAATCGCTGAATATTTTCTGATATGTTCCCGCACAGCACGGACCAATTCGTCGCTGCCCGGATGCAAATAAGGAACAACCGGTATATCCCGGAAGTGTTTGCCGATCAGCGCCAGCGCTGTCGCGATCGGCGCGTGCGTGTGCACAACTGCGTTGACATCCTCGCGGGTGAGATAAATGATCCGGTGAAAGGACGCTTCGATACTCGATTTCCAATTCCCTAAACCGCGTACCGGCCGGCCGGTTTGCAAATCAATGCCCACATATTCTTCCGGAGACATAACAGCAAACGCTTTTCCCGTAGCTTTGATGAGCATGATCCTACGGTCTTCGGGTAAAACACTCGTGTTCCCGCTGGAATGCTTTACTAAACCGGCAGCGGCAATCCGACGGCCAACGCTCTGCAATTGCAACCGTAACGCCGCGATTTCCGCTTCGTCATATTCCAGATCAATGGGTTCCTCTGCTGTCTCCAATACGGATTTTCCTTGAGGAACAGGATGGTATAGCCCCAAAATCCTTTGACATTGTTGTAAATCAAAAGGCTCCACCTGCCCGCCCACAGCCAATGTTGCCGCGATCTTTACGGCTGTGTCCTCGACCATGCGAATCCGCATCCAGGCCTGGGCAAAATCCTTGCCGCGGCTGAAAATCCCGTATTGGCGCGTCATCACCACCGTATGGCGAGACAACAAATGGGCCAACATTTTCGGAGTTTCATCGACGTCATTCGTCACAATATAAGACATCGCGCCACACTCATTTAAATGGGAAACATGGTCCGGATTAAAGGAAACAATCTGCTGATTATTTTCGCGTAAAAAGCGGGCCACCGGCGGGTCAGCTTGGGCGATACATATTTGAGGAAATCGCGACTGCAGGATGGAAAACAAATCATCAACCCACTCCGGCCCAGCCCGGATCCGCGTCGCAGACAATTCCGGCGAGCTCAGTTCATCGCCGGTCACAACCAGAATCCACTGACTCCCCGGCAAACCAGCCCGGCCCAAAAACCCAGAGCAAGAATTCGCCGGTGAAGCTGAAGCTGCTATCGACGCGCCAACTTCTATCTCGTAACTAATAGGACCATCGTAGGGGCGCCCCTCGTGGGCGCCCGCTTTCATCGGAGTAAAGTGTGTGTCCCTTAATTCTCTGGATGAGCTCCGTAAATTTGCCGCGCGATAATGACCTTGACTTTTTGGCGAGCCCATAGTATTGTTAAAAACAGAAAGAGGTTTATAAGTATGGTCAAAATTATAACCGGTATTTATGAACAAGGCATTATCCGTCCTTTGCGCCGGCTCCCATTTTTCAATCGGCAAAAGGTTGAATTGCGGATTGAAATCCCCGTTGAAACCGCGCGTTCCACCAAGGCCATCATTCATGTCAACCAACGCGCCGGCAAAATCATTTCCGAATCTCCCCATTTGAGCTCCCTGGAAAGTTAAACCATTTTCAAATAACGACGCGCCAAGTTCTATCTGATCACTCGTAGAACCGTCGTAGGGGCGCCCCTGGTGGGCGCCCGGCGTCGTTGCGCGCTCTGATGACGGGCGCCCACGAGGGGCGCCCCTACGACTGTAATCTGATATGACCGCGGAAGAAGCAGCTGGAAAACCCTTACTTGGTGAAGCGGCGAGAAAATCCGAATCTTTTAATACGGATTTTGTCGCAAAACCGATATAATACCCCTTGGGTAAAGAAGGCAGATCCACCAAATCTTTTCCTTGGCCCGGCGCGCGGTCCACGGCCAAATAGAGTTCGATCTTGCTATCGGAGATTGAAACATTTCCCACATAGGTATAAAGAAATTTTGTCCCGAGCCCTTCGATCGTTAGAGCAACGGAAACCGGCATATAAAAGAAATCGCCCCAATCTTCATTCCCCCGCTTATGAAATAATACTTTTTTCTCTTTCAACCCCGTCTCCAAACGCGCCGCTGATGCCTTGAGTTCATTTCCTATAAAATATTGATACACATAACTGCCGCGCAATGCCTCGACAACCGCATTATCCACCTTGGTTTCATCTTCCTTCGCCCGATTTCCCGCTGGCTCGTCCGTCCAGGGCATATCATTGTCGTCCCTATCGCTATCATATTCTTGTTTGGACATCTGCATCGTCTGTGCCTCGACAACTTGGCGCGCCCTTAATGATTGTTGATGTCGTCGACGCTGTGTCCATTGCGCCATACGCATTTGCCAGTATCCAAAGAGCCCAAACCTACCTGCTGATATGATAAAATCGGAAAAAGATATCAACCCTATTGCTAAAACAATGATCCAGAACAACCACGGAAACGTGACACAGAAAGCCAAACAGATCACAAACATCGCACCCCACACGGCAAATCGAATGACACGCGCGAATATAACGATCCCTCGGAAAACAGCCGGGTTGACGCGGTTTTGCTGTTTCCAGAAAACATCGCTGCAATATCCAATCAACCGCGCCAACCCGTTGCGCGGCATTCGCTGCGGCGCATTGTCATCGCTAACCGGCGAAGAAGAATAAATTGAGATTTGACGCCATTTAATCGGGCTGGACACCTCCCCCTCGGGACCGCCGGACGCGTCTTGTGGACCCGACATTGCGATAACTTCTTGTATGCCCCACACCTCTCCCTTAACTCGGACTTTCGACACGAGGCCGAGAATAACGTCTAAAGGCAAACCGGTCGACTGCGCCAGCCACACATGCGGCGCCGATTCTTGGTGTCCCTGATAATAATCAAAAGCCGCTTGGAACAAAATGTCGATTTCGGAGGGACAAAATTCCATTTCGGTCGTCAAGATGAGCGTTTCCCCTTTTTCCCGACGTTGCGTATTCATGGCTTTAATGAGCCAACTGATTTTGTTGACTGTCAAATCACATCCTAAAATCTTACGCAGACTCTCGTAAGACGGATAACCATAAGGATATGCTCTTTTAAATCTTGCATAGCCGCGTATGACACGCGTCGGCACAATATCATTTTCATTCGCGACAGAAAAAAGTTCGACGCTAACATAACTGCCCGGGATATATTCGATGGCCACCCATCGATTGTCCGGCGACAAAGCAGCCGGCTCCAACTGGGTCATCAGACCATAGAAATTTTCAACTTCCGGGACACCGGCATACCGAACCGCAACATCTCCGGTGATTGTCCTTAAAGCATTTAATTGTTGAATCCCTTCGTCGATAGGGAAGACCGCATTCCTGATCTCGTCCGCTTTTCCCGTCCACGATTCATCCGGATCAGGCGCGGCCAAAATCTGTTCCAGTCTTGAGCGTTCTTCCGCCGCGGCCGGATCATCCGCAGTTGTCTCCCGCGCCGAAACCGCGCCTGCACGGGATCCTGTGGATGAAGTGCCGCACTTTATATCTAAGTAATGCTGAATCGTTCTAAATGGAAATCCCGGTCCCGCCGGACTGGAACCAGCTCGATCCGGCAAAGCGGCGGTCGGGACCATCTGCGACTTCGGTGAAACTTGGCGCAACGGAATGGCCGTGGCCATATCCTGGGATTTGAGTTCTCCCTGCTCATCAATGGACAACACCCGCGTCACGAACATCCGAAACAACGGATCGCGAAACATAAACGTTCGATATAATTTCCACGCGTCGTCAAACGCGCTGGTATCGCGGCAATTTACCCTCACCTTTTCATACCCCCGGAATTCAACGAAATCCGCTGACCGCGCCAGGGTTTGGGCCTGGTCCGCAGTCATGACCGTATCCATGATCGGCAAAGTCAATCCGGATTCACGCATAATCCGCCGGACATCTCCGGAATACCCTATCACCGAACTGCGCTCCGCGAACGCTATCGCCGGAGATAACAAAGAAGGCAGAAGCGCGTAGAGCAGGGCCCAGGCACCGGCCAAATGTTCAGGAATGTTCGCGGCCTGTACAGGAAGGCTAACCTCCCATTCCGGCCGTTGAACGTCCGGAAAAAATCCCCGCATCGATGCTCCGCGGGACGGACGGTCCGGACAACCAACGGTAATCAACGGCACAGACGGGTCAAGATCATAGCGGACATCCGCGCGCAAACTGTAAAAAAGCAATTTGTTGTAAGCGCCGCCATTTACTAAGGAAAAGGAATAGATGATTTTAAAAACATCGGCCGCGACTTTTCGCAAAATATCTCTCAACGCATCGTCGGCAGATAAAAATGGCGTTTTCACCGCGGCAAAATTCTTATAAGAATATCTCGTCCATTCACTGCCTCGTCCCGGGACCGGAAACCGATATTGATGAACAGCATACGGCCGATCCAACGCCATAGTCAAAACCATGCCCTGCGGGGTACGCCGAACCGATGTATCCAAGGCATAACGCACGGACCGGTCTGTATGCGCGGCAAACGCGTCCGTGAATTCGCCGAAAGGCAAAAACGCGTCCCAACCCGCGGCCGGCGAGGAATACAACGGATCAGCCGGGCTGGACGCGACGGGGAATCCGGCGGCTTTCAAATATTTTCTGAGGATCGCGAAATTTTCCTCATATTTCCACATTTCAGATTCGTTGCGCGGCTGGCGCAAATCCAAATGGAGCATCACATCGAATGGGTCCATTTCGAAAGAGCGATAAAATTCCAGGATCTCGTAAACTTTCGCGGTCAAGGCCTGACCAAAATATCCTCGATGGTTTAACCGGGGACCTAACAAAGCCATTGCCATTTGCAGATCAACGCGGTCGATATTCTTAAACCGGACCACGCCGTTTTTCTTGCCCCAAAATGGAGAAATCACCATCACATACGCTCGCGGAAATATAGTTTTGATCTCCTCCAGACCTTGCCGGGAAGCTGTCTCGAAAACCGGGACCTTCCCCGAATCGATGCTCCGGATCAACTCGCTTTTACGCGTAGCGTGACTATTCCGGATCAGGCAAAGTTCTTGTTGCCGGTCTAACGCGGCAAATGTATCCGCGTCAACAAATTCGCGTTGTCCCGATTCCCATTCATCATCAAACCGCATCGGCCGCGTGGTCAACACGGGAACATACACATACCATTGCGGATAATACGCCAACAAAGCGCTAACGACCGCGGATTTCCCGCTCGACATTGATCCCAGAAACACCAACACCCGAGTATTGGGGAATACTTCCTCCCGATATTCCGTCCAATAATCGGCATTCCCCGCCAGCGGACTGGCCGCCTCTGACGCGGACATTGAGATCTGCCGCCATTCAATCGGGCTGGAGCTTTCGGACGGGCCATCCTGTTCCGTATGTGGATTTGCATGCCCATTCTGCAAATAGATATGGATCGCTTCCAAATCATAGACAATCGCCTGGCGAGCGTCTTCTGCCCGGGCGTTTATACCCCGACCTGCGTCCCCGAAATTTTCTTCCGAGACAATCGTGGGAATATAACCCACTCCGGCCAAGGCATTCCCCAAATCATGCGTGAAATTTAAAAGCAGATCTTGCGGATCAACATCATCTTTGACTCGAGAATTCAAAGGCAGCCGCACTGTGAATTCAGAAAAACGATGCAACACGCTATTGACAGCAACGGTTCCGCCCAAGGCCCGCGCAAATATCTGCACAATATAAAGACCTTTGCCCGTGCGTTTAACGCCTTCCCTCACCTTGACCTCCGGCACAATAAAACGGCGCTCGAAAATTTTCGTCCAATACCGTTTTGCAATCCCGCACCCGTTATCACGCACCAAAATCGTGATCCAGCCGGGCGAATCATTTTTAACGCTGACATAAATCTGGCCTCCATAGGAAGTATATTTAATCGCATTGGTGATTAAATTTTCCAAAATCCCGCGCAACAGCTCGGACGCGGTACGCAGGCGCGCCGATCCGTCGGAATCGATAAACAACTTTTTTTCCTGGGCCGACAAAGACGGCCGATGTTTGGCGCGAATGGCTTTTATCATTTTCTCAATATCCACGTCTTCCGGCTTTAATCCCCGGCCGCTTTTCACATTCATGACTTTTGTGATAAATCGTCTTAAACGCACGCCGATATCCGCCGCGATCAATATGCTGTTTTCAATCTGCGGAATAAATTCCTTTTTATCATCCGCAGCCAACTTCGACTGATCGATGTTTCGGAATGCCTGACGCAGCACAGTTAATTGATGTAAACAATCATCCATCAATCGCGCCGCTCCAATAATCTGGGAATTCGCGTATGCCTCAAACCACGCCCCCCGCGCCGCGTTCATCGAAACCAGCATCTCGATAGGATAAATAAAAACCCCGGCGAGCAAATATCCCTCGCTCAAAATCCGCCAAACCAAAAACATATTCGAATCCATAATCACCGGATAAATCCCAGACATCAACCCCGCCGCCGCGACAAACCCTATTCCCACCCCCAGCAGACGGCAAAAATCAAATCCTTCCTTAAATTTTATCTCCATTGCCAAATGGCCTTGCGGCGTGTTCTGCGGATAAATGGCCGCCAAGATCGCTCTCTTCAGCCGTTGCCCATCCAAAGTATTGACCAAAGCTGTCCAGTCCATTTTTTCAAAAAGAATTTTCGATCCGACCCTCTGCAATTTTATCGCAGTTTCAATGACGCTCTTTTGATCAGCGCTTAACTCCTCGTTATGTCGAAGTTGCTCATAAATCGTAAAGATATCCGGGCTGTTGTTTAACCACGCGACGGCTTCTTTGGCCGAAGATAATGCCGGCATAGATGTTTTTGCATCCTGGCAGATTTTTTGGATCAACTTTTGAACTTTAGCTAAATCATTTTCAAATTCACTCGCCCGAAATTCCATGGTTTCTGCCAAATGAATATTTCCGCTCAAAATATCCGCTACTTGAAACTCCGCCAATTTCGACCGCTTGATCAAAGCCTCGGCCAACCGGCCCAGAGTGTGCGCCGCCAGATACGGCCAGAACACAATTTTTAAAACCAAGTTCAACCACCCCGCCCGCCCAGAAAAGAAATTAAAAACCACCGGATCCCGCCCCGCCGCCGGCGATGCGGCGTTTCTCGTCGAGGCGATCCCTTCCGCCGGCGAGGAGCAAAGCAAGTCTCCCACGACACAATGACCTTGACATGCCGTCAAAGACGCTGTAAACTTTTTATGAAAGAGAGGTAAACCGCCATGAAACCGGAAATTCAAAAATCCTTGGATCGGGTCAACAAAATCCGCAGACTGATGTCCAAAGCCAGTTCGCCTTTTCGGGGAATGACCAAACAACAAATGATCGATGAAATCCGCAAGACCCGAGAAAGACTTTGGAAGGAAGAAAAACTTGCTGTGCATCCTCGATAGCAATGAATACATCTTCGGGCTCGGCGCTGTCCGTGAGCCCATTTGCGAAAAACTCATAGAAGAAATCATCAAGTCTTCCGGTAAAATAAGTGTTCGTTTACCAAGATTCATTGTCAAAGAAGTGCGCCATAATCTCACTCCGGAAGCGTTTAAAGAATTCATCATCCTCATTAACAGCTTAACTGTTGTCGACGAAGATTCCGAGGTGCCGTTTGATCTCGGAGTAAGATTCGAATCCTTAGGATTAAAGATGGCCGATGCATTCATCGCCTCATATGCCGCGCCGGTCACCCGAATGTCCGCCGGACTGCTGACGCTTGCCCCGGCCGGGCTGGAATGCGTGTGACCTTGCGGGCCATGCGTATGACCGTCAGCGCCGTGGGTATGTTCACCCGCTTTAATTTCCTGCGAAGCCCGGTCATAGATTCGACGTAAAGCATCACGCGTTTTCCCTTTGCCCAGCGCCTTCTTAATATCAGCGATACTGTCATTGCGCAACGCGCCTTGCTGCATGGCCTGGGCCACCGCATTGATCAGTCCTTCAAAATCTTTATCTTTCTCCCCGGATTTCAAATAGCGGATCACTGCCTGAATCGTGACGTTCTTCAAATCATGCTTTTCGCTCTCCCCGATCTCCGTATCCAAATCCTTATTGCTTTCCTTGACCAAAACCTCGGACAATTCATCCAGCATCTCTCCCATGTCTTTTGTGCTGTCGTTAATCGCCTCCCTAATCTTATCAGCCTCGTCTCCCGCGGCCGCCGCGATTTCGTCTGCACGCTCGGCAGTCAAGGCATCGTTGTAAACCATCCGGTCACACCAAGCAAATACCGACGACAGCATCATTCCGGACACCAGCCCGCCGATGGGCGAAGAGCTGACCGCGGGTGAGGCGGTGGTTTCGTTCTGATTTTCAGACAATAATTGCTTCAAATCCGCGAGGGTTAAAATTAAATCATTTTCCGAAAACAATCGCTCAAGAGTTTGCAATCCAAATTGCGGGTCTAACCACACACCAACATAGATGTCTCGATATTTATATAAAACGAAACTGATCGCTCCATACAAAGCAAAGCCGATCGTACCGACCGTAATGACTTCGTTTGCCGTCTGCGGACGGGCATAAGGCCGCAGTTTTTCCAGACGGCTTATAAAATTTGCTACATTGTCATATCCCACTTCCGCACTGAATTCGTTGACTTCCCGTAAGGTAGGTTTAAAATTCCTTAATTTTTTGTTCTGTTTCTCAGCATATTTAACAAGCAAAGATTCCGAATCGGAAATGATGTCCGCCAATTCCGACGGATTCATGGCAACGGCAGCCGTTTGCGCAACGGACGGAACCGTATTTCCCGCGCCTGGGAGCGTTGCCGCGGGCGCGGGAGGCGTGACAATCGTCCCCGGGGTCAATGGCGCGGCCGGCAGTGTGACCACCGGGTCCGGAGTCAACGGCGCCGGCGGGGTCTGTTGTTTTGCGGCCACGTTGAGCCAATACGTTGTCAATCCGTCTTTTGAAATCACCCCAAACTCGGTCCCTTCGATCTGAAGCGCTTGTTGTTTGATTTCCAACAGTTTGCGCCGGACATTTTCCAGAGACGGAAGCTCTTTTAAAAGTTCTGCCGCAGCGGCCGCGACGCTTTCCTCATCGCTCACTGCCTTGCGCATATGACCGTACAATATCTTCGTCTCGCCATCGCCCATTTCTCCGTCGCGCGTCACCCCTATCTTGATTGTGTCCCCGGCTTGCTCCCAGCTCAAGCGGATCATGCCCGCGTCCGCGCCCGTATTGTGCGTTTTCGCCCAACGGATAAATTCGCTCAACCAAAGATCAGCGATGTCCCGCGCCGGTTCACCGCGGCCGGCAAACATCGGCATAATTTGTTGATCGACCGCCGTGGTCAATGCCGTATCTTGACGGCCTTTCGCAAGATTGTGATTCGCCTTCGCGCTCCCGGGGGCCGTCATCGCGACCGCACTCATCGGTTGAAACGGCGCCATGACCTGACGGTCCGCGTCAGTCAAAGCTTCCGCCGCGCCGGCATACGGCGCAGTCAAAATCCGCGTCAATTCAGCTTCGCTCAAACCTTGTGTCTCGTCGATCATCCGGTCGATTGCGGCCATCAGCTGGGCGAACGACACGGCCGCCATTCCCTGGGACGCGTCTACGCTTAAGCGGCTCGCTTCCTGATTCTTCGGCGTGATTTTCAGCCCCAACCCGCCATCTGATTTCAAATACACATAAATCGTGCCCCCGTCCAATGCCTCGCCCTGGCTGTGCGCCCGAATGATTTCATCCGCCAGAGGCTGGGCCACTGTCTGCTCGATCAACCGCCGCATATTCCGCGCCCCGTGCGCCGGGTCAAATCCACAGCGCACCAGCGGATCATAAATACTCACCGCGGCCCGCGTCCCGTCGGGCAGACTGTCCACCTGCAGACTGTATCCGCGTTCGCCCAACCGTTCCTCACCGATTCGCCGCTCCAGCATGATCCGCGCCACTTCCCGAATCTGCTCCTCAGTCAACGGCACAAACGGCACAATCCGGTCAAACCGATCCACAAAATACGCCTCGTATTTTTCCTTCAACCCTTTGGTCGCTGCCGCGCTGATCACGTCATACATCTGATTCAATATCGCTTGCACCGCATCCGGACTTGTCACCAGATCCAAATCCTGCTGTAACCGAACGCGCGTGCCCGGATTCTGCTCCCGGCTGATCGATCGCCGCAACGCTTCAATGGCCTGCTCCCGGTTCACAATTTTCAACAAATTCCCCAGCCGGTCGGTCTCGTCCTTGACCGACTCCATCCCGATGTTCGACGTGCAAATCATCAACGTATTGTTGAATCGCACCTCGCCCTCATTGTCCGACATCACGCCTTCTTCAAACAACGCGCCCAATGTCTGCACCACTTCCGGATGAGCTTTTTCAATCTCGTCGAACAAAATCACCTGATAAGGTTTGCGGCGCACCGCGCCGGTCAACGCCCCGGGCTTGTCTGACCCGATATATCCCGGCGGCGCGGAATGGAATTTCGTCTCCGCCCCAGGGAACCGGTATTCCTCCATATCCAATTCGAGGATCGCTTTTTCCGAACCAAATAAAAATTCCGCCGACGCCTTGGCCAACGCGGTTTTTCCCACGCCCGGCGGGCCGACGAATATGAACACACCCATCGGCCGTTTCGGGTCCGTTAGCCCGGCCCGCGCCCGCCGCACCGCCTGGGCCACTGCCCGAATCGCCTCATCCTGCCCGATCACCCGTTTGCCCAAATGTTCTTCCATGCCCATCAACCGCTTTGCGTCATCCAATGTCAACTGCGCCAAATCAATCCCGGTCTTTCTCGCCACTTGACTACGCACCATGTCTTCCGTGATATGCAATCGGCCGTTCATCACTAGCCGGTTTTGCATCAATCCCGCGTGATCCAGCACCAACCGCGCAATCCGGTTATATGTCCCCAATTCAGTTTTCCCTTCAATCCCGCGTTTCTTGCAGTCCAAATAACTTGCGGCTTCCAGCATCAGCTTGCTCACCAATGACCGTTTCGACCGTTCGTTCCGGTCCTGCTCGTCGATATACCAGGTTATTGTCTCTTCGAGCAGTTGCACGGCTTTATCCGGCAAGGTCCGTTCATAAATGAATCGCTCCGACAATTTCACGGCCGCCTCCAAAACTGCGTCCGGGATTTCAACGTCATAACGTTCCTGCAATGGCCCCCGCCGCGCTTTTAGAATATCCATGGCCTCGTCCGCCGAAGGTTCCTCGATCTTCACCTGCCGCAACCGCCGCGTCAGCGCGTCGTCAAAACTGATGTATTTGTCAAATTCTTTGTAGGTCGTGGCCCCGATTAGACACACCTCACCGTTCGTCATATATTCCTTTAAAACATCTCCGGCCGACGGGTCCAATGCTCCGGCCTGGTTCTGGTTCATCGTATGGAACTCATCGATGAACAAAATCACCCGATCCCGGGCCTTGGCCTGCAACATGGTCATCAATTGCGTCAACAGATCTTTGCGCCGCTCGCCATAACCCAAATACCCGGTTCGCAACTTAAACACCCGTTTTTGACTCAACCGCCGCGCCCGGTCGGCCTTGATTTCCTCGACGAGCAAATTGACCAGCGCGGTTTTCCCCACGCCCGCTTTTCCCAACAGCAACACCGAATTCACCCCGCGCATAATGCTCAACGTAGCGATCATCTGGTTCAGTTCCGTCACCCGCATCACCCACGGCTGTTCCGCCGGTTGGACCATCATGTCGATCATCAACGCTTCCGCCAGCTCCCGTTCCTTATCCGTTAGATTAAGCGCCACCCAATCATCGGCGGTTGATACCATATCCACCGGAGAAGAACTGATCAGTTTGGATTGGTCCAGTGACCCGCGGCTCTATTCCAATTGACAAACTTGACTTCAAAGAGGAAATGTATTAGGCTTGCTAGTAGAGAGGTGATTCCTATGACTAAACTCTTGCCTGCCGTGTTCGAACGCGGCATATTCCGCCCGATACGGCCTGTAAAATTGCCCGAACACAAACGGGTTTTTTTGACCGTCAATATCTTCAATGACGACATCCCCGCCCTGTTGATCGGCAAACTTGCGGAAAAGTCCGGTAGTTTCAAATATTTGAGCGATCCCAGAGAAGACATTTATTCCATCAACGACGGAGAAGCGATCTGATAATATGTCAATTCGGCGCGGCGATATTGTTCTTGTCCCTTTCCCGTTTACCGACTTAACCAGCGTTAAAGTTCGTCCCGCCCTCATCGTATCCGATGATCCCCAGAACCAAGACGTGATCATTGCTTTTATCTCATCCGTCGTTCCCGCTAAACTCAAAAAAACGGAATATTTATTGAATGTCAACGATCCGGATTTCTTCACCACCGGTCTCAAAACCGTCTCCGTTATCAAAATGAATAAACTTCTGACAATATCCTCCGCCTTGATATTACGACGGCTCGGCCGTGTCAATCCCGAGTTGCAACAAGAGCTCAACAAACTCCTTAAATTAGCCCTCGGCCTATAAGCGGTAATTTCCCCGGCCTTGATATTTTTTGCCAAATGGCCGCCTAAAGCATCCACCGGAGAACTTGACTCTTCTTGGGCGGCTAAATTTTCCTCGATGATCGCGGCCTCATCTGACGCTGTTCCGGGATGCGAAATACTCTCTAAAATTTCATTCGCCGCCAAGGTGTCGTGTTGCTCGCTAAGCCCGGCCAACAATCCGGAATCTTCCGCCCATGCCCCCAACTCCTGCGCCAAATTCTGTCCATCCTCATTCACTGCCGATTCGACGATTTCGCGCACCACGGTTTCGCTGTCTTGAGTAAACACATCCTGTTTCAGCCCCTTGACCAATTCGTCCATATACACTTCTTCAAACGCCCCGCGATCCAGCCGGTCTTCCGCCATCAGCCGTTTTAAGACCTTGTCCAAAATATGCTGATGACTCGGGTCTTTCGCAAACCCGTCTTCCTGCTCAATATCCTCGCCGTCCACTTCGCTCTTCACTTCTTT
>JADFXQ010000014.1:0-37220 GCA_015233495.1 Candidatus Omnitrophota bacterium
ACAAAGATACATTCCAAGAAAAAACTCATATTGGAGAGACGGATTCAAGTTAAAAGGAAGTTTAGCCACCCGAAATTAGGACATTTTTATTTTGGTAGAACTAGGACATTATTAATTTGGCTGGACATAAATTTTAAAAATTATTGATTTGCCGCGGTTGAGGTTTATAATTATTAACAGTTCATGGATTGGGCGTGAACTGAAATTAGTGATTTGTGATTAGAAGCGACTGTTATGGCCCTTCTTAATTAAGAGTAGGGCCTTTCTCTTTTATCGTCACAATTTTTTCAAACAAAGACTCTCTTATGACTAGGAAAGTGTGGAAAAATGTTTGCCCCGAAGTTGTTCACCTGCCTCAAGGATTATTCCCGTCAACAATTTATTTCCGACTGCATTGCCGGCATGATTGTCGGGGTGGTCGCGATTCCTTTAGCCATTGCCTTCGCGATTGCCTCGGGAGTCACTCCGGATAAAGGTTTAGTCACCGCGATCATTGCCGGGTTTGTGGTTTCGGTTTTGGGCGGCAGCCGGGTGCAGATCGGCGGGCCCACTGGCGCGTTTGTGGTTATTGTTTACGGCATTGTGCAAAAATACGGTGTGGATGGGTTGATCATCGCGTCGTTTTTAGCGGGTATTTTATTGATCATCATGGGCGTGGCAAAATTCGGAACGATCGTCAAATTTATTCCGCATTCGGTGATCGTCGGGTTTACCAGCGGCATTGCGGCGCTTATTTTTTCTTCGCAGATTAAGGATTTTTTGGGGCTTAAGATCGATAAAATCCCGCCGGAATTTTTGGAAAAATGGCGGGTTTTCTTCGCGCAGGGGAATACGTTTAATCCTTCGGCTTTATGTCTGGGGTTATTAACGATTTTGATTATTGCCCTGGGGCCCAAATATTTGAAACGGGTTCCGGGAGCGCTCATCGCTTTGTTATTAGTTTCCGGTTTGGCAGCGGTTTTTCATTTACCGGTTGAAACCATTGGCACGCGGTTTGGCGATTTGCCGCATTCTTTGCCTTTGCCGCATATTCCGGCGGTGAGTTTGAGCAAGATTCATGAATTATTTCATCCGGCGTTCACGATTGCCATTTTAGGAGCGATTGAATCTTTGTTGTCCGCGATTGTTTCCGACGGGATGATCGGAGGCCGGCACCGTTCCAACACGGAATTAATCGGCCAGGGATTTGCCAATATCGGTTCGGCTCTTTTTGGCGGAATTCCCGCTACCGGCGCTATCGCGCGAACGGTCACGAATATCAAGAATGGCGGACGCACTCCCGTAGCGGGAATTGTCCATTCCTTGACATTATTGATCATCATGTTGTTTTTTGGAGCGATGATTAAATTTGTTCCGTTAGCTTGTCTGGCCGGGATTTTGGTAGTAGTCGCGTATCACATGAGCGAATGGCGGTCGTTTCGGGAATTACTCCAAGGTTCGTGGGGGGCGCGTTTGGTTTTGTTGACCACTTTTTTGGTCACGATTTTTGTGGATTTAAACGCGGCGATTGAGATTGGCGTGGTGTTATCCGCGTTCATTTTTATGAAACGCATGTCGGATGTCACGAGCATCAAATTGGTTGCCAAAGAAATTGAGGATGATGAAAAAGGCGAAGATCGGCCGTTGTCCGCGTTTACGATACCCTTGTATGTGCAGGTTTATGAAATTAATGGCCCTTTGTTTTTTGGCGCGGTCAACCGGTTTGATGAAATCGATCGGCAGGTCAACGCGCGACCGCGGGTCCGTATTTTGCGTTTTCGCGATGTGCCCTTAATTGACTCGACCGGCCTGCACGCCATCAAGGCATTTTATGAAAAATGCCGCCGGGAAAACATTCATCTAATTATTACCGGTTTGCATATCCAGCCGCTTAATGAGATGGTGAAAGCGCGGCTTTACGAATTAATCGGAGAGCATAATGTTTTTTCGAGCATGAAAGAGGCGGTCCACCGCGCGCAAGAAGTTATGTTAGGAAAGTGATCCGTTTATGGAGTTGACATTTCACGATATTGAAACTGCTTTCGGGGTTGATGAATCGATGGTGTATCATTGGCTCAATGCCCAAAAAATGCCGGCGCTGAAGGCCCAGAGCCAGTATTTTTTCAATTCTGTGGAAGTGCTGGAATGGGCGTTAAAAAATCGGATACCCTTAACGCCGGGAGCGTTGAAATTGTGCGAAAAAAAAAGGAATGGCTTGGATGTATTAACTCCGGCTTTGGGGCGCGGCGGAGTGTATCGGAACATTTCCGGCCGGACTCGGGAAGCAGTGCTGAGTCAAGTCATCGATTTGCTCCCCTTGCCGGAGGCTGCCCCGCGCTCTTTGTTAAAAGAAATGCTTTTATCCCGGGAACAAATCGGGACAACTGCCATTGGCAAAGGGATCGCGATTCCCCATGTCAAACATCCGGTGGTTTTGTCAGGAATCGAGCCGTTGGTTGGGGCTTTCTTTTTGGAAAACGAGGTTGATTTCGCGGCTTTTGACAAGCAAAATATTAGCATATTGTTTGTGATTTTATCGGCTTCGTTCAAAGAGCATTTGGCGTTATTATCGCGGCTGGCGTTTTGTTTGCAAAACCCTTTAGTGTCAGCGGCTCTAGAACAACGGCTCGTAGATGCGCAAGAGTTGCGCGCGGTTTTTCAAGTCGCGGAATCAAAGATAGAATAAGGATACCCATGATCCGATTTGCGTGGCAGGTTCCTTTTGGCGAATTTTCCCTCAAGCTGGATCCCTTGAATTTAATATTTCTCTTGTCGATCGCTGTGGTTACGCTTTGCGCCGGATTGTATGCCGGGAGTTATATGCGGGCTTACCGCGGCGTCCGGTCCTTAGCGGCGCACGCTTTTTTCTTCAGCGTATTGATCCTTTCTTTAGTTTTGGTGGTTACCGCGAATCATGTTCTGCTTTTTCTGGGCGCCTGGGAATTGATGGCCGTCGCAACCTATTTTTTAATTATTTTTCATGAAGAAAAAAATTCCGTGCGCCGTTCCGGTTTTTTGTATTTGATCGCTACGCATTGCGGCACGTTTTGTTTGTTGGCAATGTTTTTTTTAATGGCCCAGGCAGCGGGATCAATGGATTTTGACCGGATCGCGGCAACTGCATTTTCTCCGGCAGCGGCGAGCGTTATTTTTATTTTAGCGCTCTTGGGGTTTGGCGTGAAAGCAGGATTTTTTCCGCTGCACATTTGGCTGCCGCACGCGCACCCGGCCGCGCCTTCGCACGTTTCAGCGCTTTTATCCGGCGTGGCGATTAAAATCGGGATCTACGGTCTTTGCCGAATTATTGCTATAGTGCCGACTTTGCCGGATTGGTGCGGTTATTTTTTGTTGATGATCGGCGTAGTTTCCGGTCTAATGGGCGTTTTGTATGCCTTGGGCCAGCATGAGCTGAAAAAATTTTTAGCGTATCATAGCGTTGAGAATATTGGGATCATTGCTTTGGGTTTGGGAGTTGGTTTACTCGGCCGCACCCATCAGCAACCGTTCATCGCGGCGCTGGGTTTCGCGGGAGGGTTGTTTCATGTTTTGAATCATTCTTTGTTCAAAGCCTTGTTGTTTTTTAGCGCGGGCGCGGTGATGCGGAAAACCGGGACCGGCGCGATCGACCAAATGGGCGGCGTGGCCAAGCTCATGCCCTGGACGAGCGGATTATTTTTGATCGGCGCTTTATCCATATGCGGTCTGCCCTTATTCAACGGGTTTGTCAGTGAATTTTTTGTTTATTTTGCTTTGTTTCAGGGCTTGCTGCTTTTTCCGCTGAAATCCGCGGCTTTTTGCGCGATTGGGATTTTATCTTTGGCTTTAATGGGATGTTTAGCTTTAGCGTGTTTTACCAAAGTTTATGGGATTGTTTTTTTAGGAGAAGCGCGGAACCCGGATGTAGTGACGTCAACCCGTTCCCCGCAAGATCGCGGTTTGGATTTACCGGCCGGGATGTTTTTCCCGATGTTGGTTTTAGCTGGGTTGTGTATCTGGATCGGTTTATGCCCTTGGTTTATTGCTCGATTGACTTGGCAGGCAGGAACCTATCTAACGGCGGTAAATCCGGCTTTCATCTCGGGACAAAAGATTTTTTCAGCTTTAGGGCAGGTGATCGCGGTTTCGTTCGGATTGCTCGGTATCATGACAATGGTTTTGCTTTTTCAACGGATTGGTTCGCGGATCGCCGCTCTGCCCCGTCGGGAAACCTGGCGCTGCGGGTTTAGCGGTTTTACTCCCCGGCTGCAATATACGGCGGCATCATTCGCCCGTTCTATACTGGAATGTTTAAAAACGATTTTGGTGTTTCGTAAAACCGGCAGCGCCGTCTTAGGGGAGTTTCCAGCGAGGGTTTCTTTAGCTTCGGGAGTTCATGACGCGGCGGAAGATTTTGTCTTCCGGCCATTTTATGGACGGTTGCGGGATCTCGCCAAAGGGATTCAAAAGAACCGTCTGCGCTATACACAAGTCTATTTAATTTACATTTTATTTTTTCTGGTGTTCTTGATAGTGCTCAAATTTAGGTAAACTATGCTGCTGTTGAAATCGATTGTTTTGCAATGGCTTTATGTAGGGTTGATGGCGCCGTTTTTATGCGGCGTAATAATCAAGACTAAAGCTTTGGTTGTCGGCCGGGTTGGCCCGCCGCTATTTCAGCCTTTTTATGACCTGCTAAAACTGACGCGCAAGCAGAACGTTTACAGTCAAACCACAACTTTTATTTTTCGCTGCGCGCCGGTAGTAGTCCTGTCGTCTTTGCTGATCTTATCGTTGTTTATCCCGCTCATCAGTCAGCCGGCGCCCATCCGGTTTGCGGGAGATATTCTGATGTTTGTATATTTGCTGGGAATCGGCCGGTTTTTCTTGATCGCATCCAGCTTTGACACCGGCTTTAGCTTTGCGGGAATGGGCGCGAGCCGCGAAGCATTTTTTTCTTGCTTCACGGAAGTCGCATTTTTTATGAATTTGATTATCCTGGCTTTGCTGGCGCAATCCATTTCCTTATCTCAAATGATCGGCGCGTCAACGCCTTTGTCTTGGCCTTTATTCGGTCCCGCGTTGATCTTAGTCGTTTCTAGCCTATTTCTGATTCTTTTAGCCGAGAACGGCCGCATTCCCGTCGATGATCCGGCAACGCATTTGGAATTAACCATGATCCATGAAGTCATGATTCTCGATTACAGCGGTCGGGATTTAGCCGCTATGCTTTATGGCGCCATGTTAAAGTTTTTAATCTTTGCCGGTATTTTAGTGCCCTTGTTGGTCCCGGTGCGCCTGGGGCAGGCTTTTCCGGATTTGTTGGTTTTTACGGCGGGACTTATCGCGATTGCGGTATTAGTCGGGATTATTGAGTCAATCATGGCGCGGTTGCGCCTCAACCGGGTCCGGCATCTGCTCTTAGCCGCCTTTGCCTTGGCTTTTTTTGGGTTCATTGTTACGTTGTGGAGCCGCTTATGATGACGACTTGGATTAACGCCAGTTGTATTCTGGTGGTATTTTTAGCCTTGAGTATTCTGGCATCGTACCGGATGGCAGGCATGATTCACTTGTTTGCCGCGCAATCCTTAGTGGTGGGACTGGTTCCGCTTTTCTTGCGGCAATTTTCTTTATCCCAAAATGACCTGATGATCGTCGCCATAACCATTGTTTCAAAATCTTTTATCACTCCGAACATTTTGTTTTGGGCAATCCGTCATGTGCCCACCCGGGCGGAGGTTAAACCGTTGATCGGCATTGGCGCGTCTTTGCTGGTAAGCGCGTTATTGATCGCGGTTGCTTTTTGGGTGGCCGCGTCTTTGCAATTGCCCGGACTCAGTAAGTCGAATTTGGTTCTTCCTTGTTCTTTAGCGGCGGTTTTGTTAGGGTTTATGTTGTTAGTGACCCGGACTCGGGCGATCAGTCAAGTGGTTGGTTATCTGGTCATGGAAAATGGGATCTTTTTGTTCGCGTTATCCTTATTCGACGCTATGCCGATTCTGATCGAGATGGGAATTTTATTGGACGTTTTTGTGGCGGTTTTCATTATGGCCATAGTCGTTAATCATATTAATGAAGAATTTTCACGCCAGCCGATGACTTTAGTTCGTTCCAAGATGGGAGAAAACACCTGATGTTGTTTGCGATTGTCGCGGTTCCTTTTTTTAGCGGGATGTTAATGTTTCTGCCTTTTTCCAAACCGGTTCGTCTTTGGTTTGTTTTGGGCGCAGCTTTTGCGCACCTGGTTTTTTGTGGATGTTTCTGGCGATCTATGCCGTGCTCGGAGTTTAACGAATTTTTAACTTTGGATCCCCTAGGGCTGATTGTGCTTTCGATTATCAGCGGGGTTTTTTGCCTCATAGCTGTTTATGCGATTGGTTATTACGTTCATGAACAACGGAGCAACCGGACTTTTTGCGCTTGTTTATTGTTTTTATTGGCGTCGATGACCTTGGTCACGCTCTGTAATCATTTGGGTTTGTTATGGGTCGCGCTCGCTTCTACGACATTATTCGCCGCGCCTTTGATCAGTTTTCATCGCTGCCCCGAGAGTCTGGAGGCGACATGGAAATATTTATTAGTGTGTTCTGTCGGGGTAGCATTGGCGTTGATGGGAACGTTTTTCTTGGCTTTTGCCGGGCATGAGGTGCAAACTTTATTTCTTTCGGATATCATCAATGGAAAAATCCTTCTTTCGGGCCGCTGGTTAAAATTGGCCGTGATTTTCATGTCGGTTGGCTACGGGTGCAAAATGGGTTTGGCGCCCATGCACAGTTGGAAACCGGCGGCATACGGTCAGGCCACGGGAATGGTCGCGGCTTTGATGTCCAGTGTGGTGACCTTATGTTCTTTTCTGGCCTTTTGCCGCATCGGTCAAATTTGCGCCAAGTCAGGTCTCAGCGATTTTTATTCATCTCTGTTGTTTATTATGGGAGGGTTGTCTTTGGTAATTGCTCCGGTTTTGATTTTGGGAGAAGGCGGACTCAAACGAGTGCTGGCTTATTCTTCCGTCGAGAATATGGGGATTTTGGTTTTGGGGCTGGGGTTTGGCGGTTTGGGAGTTTTCGCCGCTTTATTTCATATGGTTAATAACGCTTTGTCAAAGGCGGTAATGTTTTTGACCGCCGGTTCGATCGCCCAGAAATACGGGTCAACCCGGGTGAGTCATGTCCGCGGCGTGGTGCACGCTTATCCGGTGACCGGAGTATTCTTATTGATCGGCCTTTTCGCCGGTACCGGGATGTTTCCGTTTGCCACGTTTCACAGCGAGTTAATGGTGATCAACGCGGCGATAATTTCGCGGCATTATGGTTTGGCGGCATTGTTTGTCGCGAGTTTGTCTTTAATGTTTATCGGAATGACACGGATCATTTTCGAGATGAGTCAAGGTCCGGCAACCGCTCCGGTATTGGCTAAGCAAGAAAATTTTTGGATGAATGTGGCGATAGCTTTGCCGGTATTGGCGCTGGTTATCTTGGGGCTATGGATGCCCGCGCCTTTAGAAATTATGTTGCGCAAAGCGGCTGGGCTGCTAACTCCGGGAGTTGTTTAGCGCCGCCGCGCTTACTGGGTCTGCTTATGCATTTGTTTAACGGCTCAAATATTTTTTTAAAAGATATCCCGGTTTACTCCGAACCGGAGTTTCGCGGTTTGGTGATTGCGGCTTGTCAAAACGGCGGACGGCTGCTGAATTTTTTTGGTCAGGCGCTTGCGGCGGATTTAATCCGTTTGTTGGCGATCGTGGGATATGATGATGAGGGGAAGATCGTGCCTTATGCGACCACCCTATCCGGCTCTCCAGCGTCTTATGAATGTTTAACCAAGGATTGGTTTGCCGCGCATTTATTCGAACGGGAGATCGCCGAACAATGGGCGGTTGTGCCGCGGGAGCATCCCTGGTTAAAACCGCTGCGCTATCATGAAAATTATCGCGGTGTCCCGGATGTGTGGCCGCAGGTGATGGCTAAAACAATTCCGGGAATGTATCCGTTTTATAAAGTCGAGGGAGAAGAGGTCCATGAGGTCGGCGTAGGGCCGGTGCATGCGGGCATTATTGAGCCGGGACATTTTCGGTTTCAATGCCATGGGGAACAAGTTTTACATTTGGAAATTCAATTAGGTTATCAACACCGCGGGGTTGAGTCATTGATGACGAGCGGGGATTTGCGGCGATGCGCATTGCTGAGCGAATCGATTGCCGGAGATACCGTAGTCGGACATTCTACCGCCTTTTGCGAGGTTGTTGAATCATTATCCGGCTGTCTGATCCCGGCCCGCGCGCAGGCGATACGGGCAGTTGGGCTGGAGCTGGAACGGGTTGCCAACCATGTAGGTGATTTGGCCGCCTTGAGCGCGGATGTCGGTTTTCTTCCTCCGGCGGCATTTTTTGGACGGATGCGCGGCGATTATTTGAACCTGCTTTTGACTTTGATGGGAAATCGTTTTGGCAAAGGATTATGCCGGCCGGGAGGAGTTTTATTTGATATCCCGAACGATATGGCGGCTGAGTTGATCCGGGAGCTTAAGGTTTGTCAAAAAGAATTTGAGGACGTAAGCGAGTTATTGTTCACGCGGCCTTCGGTTTTGGCGCGCTTTGAAGAACTGGGCGTTATTTCGTCCGAATCTGCCTTTAAATATGGGTTAGTCGGGCCGGCTGGCCGGGCGAGTCAGCTGGCGAGGGACATCCGCACGGATTATGCTTCCGGGATATGGCAATTTTATCATATCCCGGTATCTTTAGCCGCAACCGGAGACGTTTATGGCCGCGCCTTGGTCCGGCGGCAGGAGGTCTTGCGCTCTTTGGATTTTTTGATCCGTATTCTTTCCGCCTTGCCGGAAGGTATGATTTTTGTGCAACCCGGACCAATGAAAAAAGACGCGATGGCTTTAAGTTTGGTCGAAGGTTGGCGGGGGGAATTGATGCATATCGCGATCACGGACTGGAAAGGAGACTGGGCGCGGTATAAAATAAAAGATCCCTCGTTTCATAATTGGACCGCGTTGGCCATGAGCATGCGCGGCGAAGAGATTTCGGATTTTCCATTGTGTAATAAGAGTTTTAACTTATCTTACGCGGGACATGATTTGTAATAACGGTAGACGACGGGGCAGAGTATATGTTAAAAATGCTGATGACGCGTTTGCAGCAAGGGCGGCGGACAATTGCTTTTCCGAAAGGGAAACTGCCGGTTTTACCGCCGCGTTATCGCGGTCAGCCCATCATCGCTGGTTCTGGTGAAAGTTGGGATTTGGGGCAAATGACATTTTCTCCCGATGAAAATGTCACTTATTCGCCGGATTTTCGGATGGCGGTTTCAAAAAGAGAAGATTTACGGCGGTCGTTGGAGGTTTGTGAATTAGCTCAAGGTTTGACCAAGGAGATGAAACAGCTTTTCGGGCGTTCCTTAAAACTCCGGCAAGTCTCGGCGGGTGGCTGCAATGCCTGCGAATTGGATCTGAATGTTTTGAACACAGTAGTTTTTGATTTAAGCCGGTTTGGCATCCAATTTGTCGCTTCGCCGCGTCACGCCGATGGCATTGTGGTTACCGGGCCGGTGCCGCGGAATATGAAAGACGCGCTGATTAAAACATACGAGGCTACCCCGGAGCCGAAAATTGTGATCGCTGTCGGGACGTGCGCGATATCCGGGGGTATTTTTGCAAAAGGGCCGGAACATTCTTGCGGCGTGGACGCTATTCTTCCCGTTGATCTTTATATCCCGGGATGCCCGCCGCATCCCTTGACAATTTTAGACGGTTTGCTGCGGCTAATTAAAAAAATCAAAATTTAAAAGGATTTTGCCGTGACTACGATTATCTTATTGACGATTTCCAATATTTTTATGACCTTCGCTTGGTATGGTCATTTGAAATATAAATCCTCTCCGATTTATTTGGCGATTCTGGTCAGTTGGCTTATCGCCTTTTTGGAATATTGTTTTCAGGTTCCGGCTAACCGCATCGGATCCGCGACTTTTACGACGGCTCAGCTTAAGATTATTCAGGAAGTGGTTACCTTGACCGTATTTTGTTTTTTTTCAGTGCTTTATTTGAAGGAAGGGCTAAAATGGAATTATCTGATCGGATTTTTATTTATGGTGACAGCGGTATTTTTTGTTTTTAAAAAATGAACGAAAGGGCGCTCTGTATGTTCCAGGAAATTTTTCTTGCTTCAATACCGATTTTTGTCGCGGTAGACGCGGTGGGAGTGCTGCCGATTTTTATTTCTCTTACCGAAGGCATGCCGGCCAAAAAAAAATTTCAGGTTATCCGCCAATCTTTAGTTGTGGCGTTTTCTTTGGCTTTTGTTTTTATTTTAATCGGCAAAGCGGTCTTTGGCTTATTAGGGATTACGGTTGCCGATTTTATGATCGCCGGCGGGTTGATCCTTTTTTGTATCGCGGTTATTGATTTATTATTGCGCGGAAAAGACCGCCGGAATCATAACGATGATTTTGCCGCGGTTCCTCTGGGCACGCCATTGATTGTCGGACCGGCGGTATTAACCACTTCCTTGATAATGCGCGATCAACATGGTTTATCCGTAACTTTGATCGCTTTGTTTATCAACATTGGACTGGCGGGCCTCATTTTTGTCGGATCCGACGCGATTATCCGGATGATGGGAAAAACGGGAACCCGGGTTGTTTCAAAAATCATGGCTTTGTTTTTAGCGGCTATCGCCGTAATGATGGTGCGGCGCGGATTGTATTTGATGATGGGAAAATAATGCCATGAAAACTTGGGGATATATTCTGATCGGTTTTTTAATGGGAATATTTTTATTGCAAAATACCCATGTGATGACCATCAAATTTTTATTTTGGGAAATGTCCATGTCGCGGGTTATTTTTGTGCCCTTCATTTTTTTATTGGGTTTTATCGCCGGTTTTTTCACGGCAAGTGGAAAGACCATGGGTAAAAAACGTTAACTTGCGGCGCAGTCAGGCGCGGTCGCGAAACGCCTAGCGGCGTTTTTGCTCTAATTCTTTCAAAGGAGATTTATGAAACGAGTCCAACGTATCGGCATATTGACTGGCGGCGGCGACGCGCCCGGGTTGAACGCGGTCATCCGCGCGGTCACCAAAACCGCGATCATTGAACACGGCATGGAAGTCGTCGGGATTGAAGACGGGTTTGAAGGGGTAATGCTGAATAAATTTCATCTTTTGCAGAAGCATGATGTTTCGGGTATTTTGACTTTAGGGGGAACGATTTTAGGCACTTCCAACAAAACCAATCCGTACAAATATTTTGATCCGAAGCACCCCGAAGCCACTTTAAAAGATTTGTCGAAAAAGGCATTAAGGAATTTTGCGGCGATGAAAATCGATTGTCTGGTCTGCATCGGCGGCGATGGGACCATGCGGATAGCCAGCCGGTTGTTTGAAGATGGTTTGCCGGTGGTTGGCGTGCCGAAGACCATTGATAATGATATTATTGGCACCGACGTAACCTTCGGATTTGACACGGCGGTGGAAATCGCCACCGAAGCGATTGACCGCATCCATACAACCGCGATGGCGCATCACCGGGTGATGATCGTTGAATTGATGGGAAGGACTGCCGGTTGGATTACTTTGCACGCGGGCGTGGCCGGCGGCGGCGATATTTTATTGATCCCGGAAATTCCTTATTTTTTGGACGTTATTTGCGATAAAGTTAAAGAACGTTCCAAAAAAGGGAAACGTTTCAGCATTGTGGTGGTTTCCGAGGGGGCCAGACCCGTCGATGGCAATGTTGTCGTTAAAAAAATTGTCCAGGACCCGTCACAGCCGGTGCGGTTAGGCGGGATTAGTTTTTTATTGGCTGATCAGATTGAAGCGCGGACCGGACTGGAAGCGCGCGCGGTTGTTTTAGGGCATTTGCAAAGAGGCGGCACCCCCAGCGGTTTTGACCGGGTGCTGGCAACGCAATTGGGCGTGGGCGCGGTTGATTTGATGACCCGCCAGCGGTTCGGATATATGGTGGGTGTGCAAGGCGGGAAATTTGTGGATGTGCCTTTTAATGAGGTATCCCGCGGCGCGCGGTTGATCCCTCCGGATCATGTGCTGATCGCCGCGGCAAGATCGGTTGGGACCTGCTTCGGAGACCGTTAATGATAAAGCAAGTCCGGTTATCCGAGATTGAGGAAAAAGTGACCCAAAATCATGAAAAAAATAATTTTAGGTTTATTACTTTTGCTGGGCATAGGAACTGCGGTTCTCTATTACGCTTTATACACATCCGCTGGGGCGCGAATTGTCATTAAATTTCTGCAAAAAGTCCATCCGGTTTTTCTGCAAGCGCAATACGATCGTGTCGAAGGAAATTTAAAGCAAGGCTTGATCTTGCGCGGCGTGAAAATTCGCCATTTGCCGAATTTTCCTGTCGCGACGTCAATCGAGGCCCAAAGGGTGAATGTCCATATTGATATTTTGGCGCGCCAGAATTGGGACGTGCAAATTGAGCAGGGCCGGGTGGTTTTAGAAGATGGATTGGTGATTTTGATTGAAGGGAATTGGTCAACAGCGGGACTCGCCTTTAACGTGTTTTCGCCCCATCTGGATATTGAAAATTTACTGCATTTGTTTCCGGATTTGAATCATTATAAAATTACCGGAGCGATTGATCATGCCGAATGCGGCTTAACCGGTCAAGTATTCCGGTTATCCGTTACGGGAAAATGTTTGATTTCCCGGCTGCAATATCAGCGTTTTTTTGCGCAGGAACTTCCGGCGCAGATCAGTTTAGAGATCACCGCCCCGGCCGGCCGCCTGAATCTTTATGGACAGGTCAAATTAGCTTCCGGTATGGTGAGCGGTTCTTCCATGGCGACGATTACTTTGGCGCCGAGTCAATTTGATTTTCGCGGGGATCCGCGCCGGGTTTTGTATCAAGTGAAGGGAGAGTCTCAGGTTGATCAGACAATCATTCACCTTGTTTTGCGCGGCAACGGGCTGAAACCGGATTTGCAGTTGACCTCTGATCCCATGATGCCGCAGGAGGCGTTGTTGGTGATGTTAGCGACTAACAAAAGCTGGTCGAATATTACCGGGGCTTTGTCCAATGGCAAGATTTCGCCGGATATCGCGAAAGATTTTATTGATTATTTTGTGCTTAACGGTCAAGGAAAAGTTCTGGGCGAAAAATTCGGCATTCGCAATTTTACCATTCATTATGACAACCAAGGCACGGGCTTGGGTATCACCAAAGAGATTTCGAAACAGCTCGACGCTATTTACGACATCCGGACGAAAACCTTGCCCGCCGGATCAAAAGAGACCAAACATATTTTTGGCGGCGAACTGCATGTCACCGATCAAATTTCCGTTAATGCTTTGCGCCAGTATCAATTTCAAGAAGACCCCAGCGGCCGGCCTTTGCCAGAGCAGACCCGTGCGGATGGGGAATTGCTGCTTAAGTTCAAAACCAAATTTTGAATGAGTAAGTAAGGCTAAAAGTTATTTTCTTCTGACACAATAAGGGTTTTTTGGCCAAAAGTCTGCGAGGCAGACGGGCAAAATAACCCGGGTCAGAAGAAAATAACTTTTAGCCTTACTTACTCATTCAAAATTTCAAAAAGACAAAATTATTAAAATGAATATTCATAGACAGTTTACTTAGAGGAAGATATACTTTTTTATAAGAGGACGGCTTATGGCAAATGAAGTCATTTGGCCGGAATTCACGCCGGTGCGTCATAAACGGGACGGGTACGCGGGATGGATTCATTCCGTTACCCGGATGCGTGAATTGTTCACTGGGGAGGTTGATTCCGACTGGCAGTACACCATCCGGGTGCCTGGAAAAGAGCGGATGTTGATCGCTCCGGGGGCGGATTTGGAATGGGTAGCTGCCGGCGCGCCGTTTCCTCCTTATATCCGCGTTGAGGATCAATCAGACGGACGTTATCACGAAGAGACCCGCTTGCATTCGTTGAAATATCAGATTTCCGATATGGCTTGGGAAGACCGCTGGAATTTGCTGGTCTATGTCGCAGTCCCTTTGATCGGAGTGGGAGAAACCGTTCACACGATTCTTTCTTTGGTCCATGCCCGTTGTAAGACGAAAAAAGAACGGTTGGAGCGCTATCGTTACGCTTTGACCGAATGGCGTTCTGATTTGGATATGCTGCTTTGTCATTATCAAAAGAGCCCGACGTTGAAAGACGCGGTTCTTTTGGAATATATCAAAAAAACCGAACACAAGATGGATGATATAAAAATCGAGAAAAAATTTGCCGAACGTTGGGAACGAGCAGAGTTAAAAAATAAGGGTTGAAGCATGGAATCCTGCGAAAATTTATCGCCTTTAGACGGCCGCTATCAAAATCACTGCGCAGAACTCCGGGGAATTTTTTCCGAATTTGGGCTGATTCAGCGCCGGGTATTTGTGGAAACGCAATGGCTAAAATTTATCCTGCGCGATTTGCATTTTGCTTCCGTGAGTGAAGCGGATTTGCGAATCATGGAATCCTTGGCCGCGGATTTCACGCCCGCCCAGGCCGCAGCGGTGAAAGACATCGAAAAAACCACTAATCATGATGTGAAAGCAGTGGAATATTATTTGAAAGACCGTCTCACTGCCGCGGGTTTAGGGCATTTGAAAGAATGGGTGCACTTTTCCTGCACGTCGGAAGACATCAATAACGCGGCCTATGCTTTAATGCTGCAATCCGGCCGGCAGATCTTGCTCGATAAATTGGAATCCTTGATCGCGGGGGTGGAAACTTTAGGCCGGCAATACCGCAGCGTGCCGATGTTGAGCCGCACGCATGGTCAACCGGCAACTCCGACGACCGTGGGCAAAGAGTTTATCAATTTCGCCTGGCGTTTAACCCTGGAAAAAAACATATTGGCCGGCGTAAAGATGGCCGCTAAATTTAACGGCGCGACCGGTAATTATAACGCGCATTATTTTGTCCGTCCGGATATCGCGTGGAGCGCGGCGGGAGAAAAATTTGTGCGTGATTCCTTAGGCCTGGAACCGCTTTTTTGGACCACGCAAATCAATCCTTATCACAGCGTCTCCCAACTGCTGCATGCTCTGATCCGGATCGCGGCGGTGTTGATCGATTTGGACCGCGATCTTTGGGGATACATCAGCCTGGGTTATTTTAAGCAAAAATTAACCTACGGTGAAGTTGGTTCATCGACGATGCCGCATAAGGTCAATCCGATTGATTTTGAAAACAGCGAAGGAAATTTGGGATTGGCAATCAGTATTATGGACCATATGGCGGTTAAACTTTTGCAATCGCGGTTTCAACGCGACTTAACCGACAGCACGGTTTTGCGCAACTTAGGATCAGTATTTGGTTATTTACTGCTTGGTTTTAAAAGCGTGCTAAAGGGACTGGGAAAAATCGAGTTAAATGAAGCCGGCGTGCGGGAAGATTTGCGCTCGCATCCGGAATTGTTAGCGGAGCCTTTTCAAACCGCGATGCGGATCTACGGCGAAACCAACCCTTATGAGCGTCTGAAAGATTTGACCCGCGGCGCTACACTCGCGCCCGGCGTTTGGGCAAATTTTATCGACGGACTAAATAATGTGCCGGTAGAAATGAAGGCGCGGATGAAAAATTTAACCCCGGAAACCTACATCGGTTTGGCGCGACATTTGGTAGACGAGTATTTCGCCAAAAAAGGAGATTGCCATGCCGCAATTGGATAATAAATTTTCTACGGAACACTTTACGGTCGCCATTTATGATATCATTAAATTCCTCGAGCAATTGATTGTGGAACATATTCTCGCCATCGATACCAAACTCCGTCCTTCCGGAAAAAAGTTTTCCGCGGTTTAGGGTTAGCGGTTTTCAAAAAGTTTTAATTGGTCGTGGTCGGCGGATTTTTTTGCGCGGCGATTCTGGGCTTCAAGTCGGAATAATTCCCGGCGGATGTCCAAGAGAAACGGGCTTTCCGGTAACCTGAAGGTCCGGCCATTGATGACACGCCTTTGCGCGCGGGTCAAGATCAGCTGGTTTTTGGCCCGGGTCATTCCGACAAAAAGCAATCGTCGTTCTTCTTCCCGGTCGGTTGTCTGATTCGGGTAAAGATGAAAAGGGATCAGCCCATCTTCGCATCCCGCGATAAAGACACAAGCAAATTCCAGACCCTTGGCCGCGTGAATCGTGGTTAAATGAACTTGCTGCGCGCCCCAAACCTGGTTATCCGAATCTGCCGCGGTATCAACATAATTGAGAAAACCTTCCGGGTCATTTCCGAAATCCAAACTTAGGTTCAGCAATTGTTGCAAAGTATTCGCGGAATTTGCTTGGATTTGATCCGGCAAAAGCTGAGCGATCAAATCGGTAAACATCTCCTGCAAAGGCGGGGAAGCTGTTTTGAGCTTTTTAAAAAGCGCGGACAATTTTTTTTCTAATCCGGCTTGTTGGATTTTGAAGAGAATAAACGGGTGTTGGGGATGGCGGAAAAAGCGCAAACTGTCGATCAGTGTGGCAATTGGCTCCTGAGTGAAAAAAGGAGTTTCCCCGGATTTTTGATACGGGATCGCGTGGTCATTTAAAGCTTTTTCAATGGCGGGCATAAGCGCTTTTACCCGGCAGAGAATCGCGAAATCCGCAAAACCCAGTTCATCCGAATGAGCATGACCATCCGCAACGCCGCTGTCTAAAGAAAAAAAACGGGTGCCCCCGATCTGTTTTTCAATGGCACGGGCTATGAATTCCGCTTCACTTTGATCCGTTGACTGCGGGGCGATGCGAATTTTAATTCCGTCGGACAAGCTTTCCAGCATTTGCGGGGATTCGTTTTGCGTGGCAATCACATCCGTTGACGCTTGCAAAATCGCTTGGGAGCAACGGTAACTGGTCCGGAGGGAAATTATCCGGCTCTGAGGATAATCTTTTTGGAATTGCCGGATAAACCGAATATCCGCGCCGCGGAATCCATAGATGGCTTGGTTGGGATCGCCGATCGCGAACAGAGAACTTTGATCATCCGGCATCAAAGCTCGGATAAGTTCATATTGAATTGGGTTAATGTCTTGATACTCGTCTATGAGTAAATGACAATATTGTTCCCGGAGGCGATGCCGGATGTCCGGAAATTGCGCAAATAATCGTAAGGGACCGCTTTGCAGGTCGTCAAAATCAACCAAATCCATTTCGGCCAAGGTTTTTTCATATTTTTTAACCACGCCCTGACTTGTCGCGGCGGTTTGTTGTTTGATAAGGGAGATCTTGGAGGAAATTTTTTCCAGATCGCTGTCCGGCGTGCCGCAGCAGTGTTTTAAGAGAAAGCGTTTTTGATCTTCATTAACGACCCCCAAACGCTCGGTCCGTTTGTATACTGCGGCGTTATTTTTGATAATTTTTTGGCCGAAAGCGTGAAACGTCATTACCGAAAAGTCCGCAACCTCCAAACCGGTAGGGCTCAATTCCTGCAAGCGATGGCGCATTTCTTGCGCCGCTTTATTGGTAAAGGTGATGGCTAAGATGTTGCGCGGGTTAACACCGTGGTTGGTCACTAATTCTATGATGCGGCAGATTAAAGTTTTGGTTTTCCCGGTTCCCGGTCCAGCTAAGATCAAGGCCGGTCCCGGATCGAGTTGAACGGCTTGCCTTTGCTCGGGGTTTAACCCGCGTAAATGCGGCAGCGCGTCCTCAGGAACTATGAAATTCGACGGATGATCCGGCGCGGCAAAAGAGCCGGGAACAACGGCGTGATATTCTTTCAGGTCAAAAGGGATGAGCGGTCTAACCGCCGGCGCGGCCGGATGTTCCGGGAAAGCGGTTTCGAATAAATAATTCGGCTGTTTTAGTTTGGGAATTTCATTTTTGGCAAATACGGTAATTTTCCCATACTCGCCGTCATAACCTTCTTCAATATAAACCCGGCGCTGGCGCAGACGTTCAATCGCCGTAGCCAAGAGCGGGTATCCTTTGCTCCGAATTTCTTCCAAGGGAGTGGATAAAAGGATAGGCAATTCCGGTCCCAAATTATTTAATATCTGAAAATACGCTTGGGTTACTTTTTTTGATCCAGAGCCGCAATGCTCTATTTCCGCCAAAATTTCGGGTAAGGGGATAATGGAATAAAAAGGCAAGCGGCGCGGCCGTTTGAGAGGATCAGCGCGTCCGGATAACGCGGCTACCCGGTTGAGCACGCCGATAGTTAAGGGTTTGCCGCAGGCCGGACAGAGGTTATGAAGTTTTAAAGATTCTAAAGGGCTTGTGCCGATGCCGCATTTGCGGTGCCCGTCAAAATGATATTTGCCTTCTTGCGGAAATAAATGAATGCTTCCCAGACAATGCCGCGGGTCGCCGGATTTGACGGCAGCTGTAAGCTCGCGGTAAGAAAGACCGATATCGAAAATGTTAGCGTTGCGTCCTAATCGGTCCGGAGAGTGCGCGTCGGAGTTGGCGATCAGCGTGAAACGATCTAAGAATGGGCAGAGCCAATTCATGGGCGCGTCGGAAGAAAGGCCGGTTTCTACCGCATAAATCTGATCGCTTAAATCCGTAAAACATTCTTCCACGGAATTGAACCCGGATTTTGAGCCCAGAACAGAAAACCAGGGCGTCCAGATATGCGCGGGAATGAAGAGCATTTCCGGCGAGGCGTCTAAAGCCATTGCCAAGAGATTTTTCGCGTCCAGCCCGATGATCGGCCGCCCGTCGGAAGTAATATTCGCTCCGATTTTCAACAAGGATTTTTGCAAGCGTTCAACGCTTTTAAAATCCGGGGCAAAAAGCAGATTGTGAATTTTGCGGACCTTGCCGTTTTTTTTATAAATTGTGCTGATTTCCGCGGTCAGCAAAAAACGGGTGGCGCGGTCGGCAAACTTTGGCGGCAGCGGTTGATTTTTTAATCCCGGAGCGCGAGCTAATTTAAATAACCCGGGTTCCGCAGGAGTCAATTTTGTTTTTAATTCTTCTATCCAGCCAGGGTGGGTGAAATCTCCCGTGCCGATGATGGTTACGCCCTTGAGTTTTGCCCAATAGTCTAAGCCTTCGGGCGTCAATTCTTGGCTCGTGGCGAGAGAAAAATGAGAGTGAATGTGAAAATCGGCGATTAAGCGCATGGGGAAATTTTAGAGCATAAATATTGCGAAGCTTTCGCGTAGATCGCTTGGGTTTGCGGAATATCCGGTAAAGTGGCGGCGATTTTTTCCAAATATTGCCCGTCTTTAATCAATTGAAAACTCGGCGGAAAGTTGATATCAAAAATCCACCCGATTTGCATGATTTTAAAATCATTGAGGGTCCGTAAGTCTTTCATGTCCGCGATCTGTTCCCGCAAAATGGCCTGATAAATTTTGTCGGAAATGACCGCCTCATCCGGCAAATCCAGAGCCACCGCTTTATCGGTGTTTCCTTTTTTGAGCTCCGCGTAGTATCCGGTGACGACGCGAAAAATATCCAGCTTATCGGCGTCGCGCACTAAGCGGCCGAAGAGCAATTCTGCCGGACTGGCGGGTTGCGGCAAAACTTTCGCGTTGTGATGGCCCACCGCGTAATAAATGATCGCGCGGGTTGCGGACGAAAGATGTTTTAATATTTCGGACTGCTGCAAAACCCGGACGCCGAGTTCGCCGTGATTGATTGACCGGCTGTCCATAAAAGTGCGGTAATTTCGATACTGGTCAAAGCGGCCGATGTCATGGAATAAACCGATGGTCTGGGCTAAGCGCAGTTCGGGCGCCGCGAGGCCAAGCGCTTTGCCGATCCGGGCGTTAGCTTCGCACACTTTCAAGCTGTGGAGTTTTTTTAAATAAAAATTTTGCTGAAACTCATCGCTGTCCGCGGGCAAAGCGCTGGTATATTGGCCGAACCAGGATAAAAATAAAGTAAATTGTTGGGCGTTGATCATTGGCTTTCTTTCAAAGATTAAAATTTATAGCACGCCGTCTTGGTTCTCACAAGATTTATTTGAAATTGAAAAACCTTGACAGGATGATATTTTTCAATATCCTTTAAACGTCTCCTTTGATTCCCAGAGGCAAGCAATTACAAAGGCAAGCGGATAATATGATCTCGGCGAATAATATAAGTTTGCAATTTGGGCCGCGTAAACTGTTCGATAACGTGAATATCGCGTTTTCCAAAGGCAATTGCTATGGTTTGATCGGCGCTAATGGGTCGGGCAAATCAACTTTTTTAAAGATCCTCTCAGGGGCGCTCGAATCGACTACCGGGACCATTGACCTGACTCCGGGAGAACGGGTGTCGATTTTGAAGCAGGATCAGTTCGCGTTTGATGAATATGCGGTGTTAACGACGGTGATTATGGGACACAAGCGTCTTTATGAAATCATCCAAAAAAAGGATGAGCTTTACGCTAAGCCGGATTTTACCGACGCGGACGGAGTTTTGGCTTCGGAGTTAGAAACGGAATTTTCCGAAATCGGCGGCTGGGACGCGGAATCGGAAGCGGCGCGGCTTTTGAGTGACCTGGGAATTGCCGCGGAATTGCAGCAACAGCCGATGAAAAATCTGGAGGCCTCGCAAAAAGTGCGGGTCTTGCTGGCGCAGGCCTTGTTTCACACTCCGGACGTTCTTTTGCTGGATGAACCTACTAATCAGTTAGACGTGGAAACCGCGCTTTGGCTGGAAGAATTTTTATACAATTTTCCCAACACGTCGATCGTGGTTTCGCATGACCGCCATTTCCTGGATCGGGTTTGCACGCATATCGCGGATATTGATTTTGGCAAAATTCAACTTTACCCCGGGAATTTCGCCTTTTGGCAGCAGAGCAGTCAATTGGCGCTCAAGCAGCGGCAGGAGTCCAATAAAAAGGTGGAAGAAAAACGCAAAGAATTGCAGGATTTTATCGCGCGGTTCAGCGCCAACGCGTCAAAATCTCGCCAGGCGACTTCCCGCAAAAAACTTTTGGAAAAATTAACCATCGACGATATCAAGCCGTCTTCGCGGAAATATCCTTTTGTCGGTTTTCAACAAGAGAAAGAGGCGGGCAACGATATTCTTAATATTGATAATTTGACGCTGGCGCTGGATGGAGAAGTGGCGCTGAAAAATTTCAACCTCTCCGTGAATAAAGGCGATAAAATCGCTTTTTTTGGCCGAAACGATAAGTGCAAAACCGCTTTATTCCAGGCAGTCATGGATGAAATCAAGCCTTTGAACGGTTCGTTAAAATGGGGAGCGTCCACTATCCGGGCATATTTCCCGAAAGACAATGCGCAATATTTTGACACGGATTTGATTATTATCGATTGGCTGCGGCAATTCTCCAAAAGCACGGACGAAAATTTTATTCGCGGATTTTTGGGCCGCATGCTTTTTTCCGGCGATGAATCGATGAAAAACGTCCGGGTCTTATCCGGCGGGGAAAAAGTCCGCTGTATGCTGTCGCGGATGATGCTCGCCCAAGCCAATGTTCTAATTTTGGATGAGCCGACGAATCATCTGGACCTGGAATCGATTACCGCGCTCAATGAAGGCTTGGAACGTTTTAACGGCACGGTTTTATTTTCCACGCACGACCATCAATTTGTCCAAACCGTAGCCAACCGTATCATTGAAGTCACGCCCCAAGGATATGTCGATCAGCAAGGGACAACCCTGGACGACTATTTAGCCGACGAACGGATTAAAGAACGACGCGCTTTGCTTTACGGATAATCTAAGCCGTCCACGAATTATCCTGCCGGTCAGACTATGCCCACCGATATTTTTGATTCCACCCTTGATTCCCACTCGCTTGTTTCTATAATGTTATTTATGGTCAATAAAGTTTTGCGCCTTTTATTTTGCTTTTTGTTGGTTGGCTGTTTCCGCGGCTCCGTTATCAGGGCTGAAGAAGCCCAACCGCTGGATTCGCAAACCGAAGCAAAGATCCTGGATTTTATTCAAACCGGCACAACGAACGCTTTGTTGGTTAAAAACAGTGAAATTATCCGTCGGGTAGTGGAACAAAACAACCTCCAATTATTTCCCGCCGTAGTTTATAACGCCATCAATCAGACCGTGACACAGCTTTTTAACCAAGCCGAGACCCGGGATTTCATCACGAATATGGCCCGGGATAATTACAATTACGCGGTCGAGAGTTTTAAACAAAACGTTGACGGCCAGACTCTGCAAATCGAACTCAAGAGTCGCATTGAGGCCGCGGTCAATCAATTGGCGGATAAGGACATCTACCATCGAATTATTGAAGAAATGCTGCGTTTGGCGCAAGCGCAGCAGCAGAAAATGATTGCTTTAACCGTGGCCCAGCAGCAGATGCAGCTCGCGGAAATGGAACAGCGGTATAAAATGGCGCAAGCGGCTATTATCCAGCAGATGCAGCAGGCCATTATGGAGCAATTGGTTAACCAGCAGATCCAACAAGCGCAAATTAACCAGCAGATCGAACAAGCCAAAGCGCAGCAAGCCCAGCTCCAAGCGGCTAATCAGCAGAATCAATGGCAGCACCGGTAGTCTTGCGGCGGCCGCGGGCAGGGAACGGGATTTATCGCTGAGGGAATGTTTGTAAAAAAGGACCCGATATGGGCAAAGCAATAAAACTTTTGATAGTCGACGATGATCCGGTGCTTTTGCGCATGGCGCAAGAGCGTTTTAAACAGGAGGGTTTTACGCCGATTGTTGCCCAGGAGGCAGCGGAAGGATTGCAAATCGCGATGGCGCAAACCCCTGATTTGATCGTTCTCGATGTAATGATGCCGATTATCAATGGGTACAATTTTTGCCGCCTTTTAAAGTCGGATGCGGTCCGCAAAAACATCCCGGTCATTTTTCTCACGTCACGCGATACTGCGCAGGACGTCCAATTCGGCAAAGAATCCGGCGCGGACGCTTACTTAACCAAGCCGGTGAACTTTGACCTGCTGCTGCAAAAAATTTATCAGCTGTTGCCACGAGAATCTTAAGCGGGGTTTCCATGCTTAAATACGCGGAAAAAATCGGAATTTTGGTCTTGAATTGGCTGCAAATCGCCTTGGCAGGAACCCGGCTTTTATTTGAAACCGTTTATTGGATTTTTGTCGGCCCGTTTCGTTTTTCCCCGCAACGGCGCAAACCCATTGACCGCAAAACCGTATTTCAGCAAATGGTTTTTATGGGCTGTGATTCGATTGTGATTGTTTTTTTTGTCACTTTTTTTACCGGCATTGTTTTGGCTATGCAAGCCGCACATCAGTTAGAAAAAATGGGCGGGATTATTTATGTCGCCAGTTTGGTTTCTATTTCTCTTTGCCGTGAATTGGGGCCGGTATTAACTGCCTTAGTTTTAGCCGGACGGATCGGCGCCGCGATCACCGCGGAGATTGGTTCGATGAAAGTCAATGAACAGATTGAAGCTTTAGAAACTATGGCGATCAGTCCGGTGCGCTACTTAGTTGTCCCAAAATTTTTGGCTTTGTTTTTTATGCTTCCGGTTTTGACCGTGATCGGCGATGTATCCGGAATGTTTGGCGGTTTTGTCATTGGCACGCAAAATTTGCATATCAACCCGGGTTTATATACGCAGACCGCGTTCAAATTTTTAACCTTAAAGGATATTTATACCGGCATATCGAAAAGTTTTGTTTTCGCGGTGATCATCGTGCTGGTCGGTGTTTATCAGGGTTTGAAAACGCAAGGCGGCGCGGTGGGCGTTGGCCGATCGACCACGGTTAGCGTGGTTACCAGTTTTATCATGATAATTATCGCGGACGCGCTGCTCACCGGGATTTATTTTTTTGCGGATATGTAAAAACATGACAGACACAATTATCGCAGTAGAAAAAATCGAAAAATATTACAATGGCCGCAAAGTGTTGAACGGGGTTTCCTTTGATGTGCGCCGCGGTGAAATATTCGTGATCATGGGCGGGTCCGGTTGCGGAAAAAGCACGCTTTTAAGGGTAATGGCGGGCGGAGTTGAGCCCAGCCGCGGCCGGATTTTTTTCAACGGCCAAGATATGAGCGGATTCGCCGGGGAAGAAAAAGAAAAAATCCGCCGGCGGTTTGGCATGAGTTTTCAATCCGCGGCGTTGTTGGACTTTTTGACGGTGGAAGAAAATGTCAGTTTGCCTTTGCGCGAGCATACCCGTTTGGCTCCGGAAATTATCAGCATGATTGCCCAGATGAAACTGAAATTGGTCGGCTTGCCGGGTTTTGAAACCTATTTGCCTTCCGAACTATCGGGAGGAATGAAAAAACGGGCGGGTCTGGCTCGGGCGATCGCTCTGGATCCGGAGATTGTTTTTTATGATGAGCCTACCGCGGGTTTAGACCCGGTGGTTTGCGCGGTGATTGACAAGCTGATTGTTGATTTGACGAAAAAATTAAAAATCACCTCCATTGTCGTGACCCATAATATGGAGAGCGTTTTTCGTATCGCGGACCGCGTTGCCATGCTTTATAACGGCAACCTTTTGCAAGTTGGGACCGCGCAGGAGATTCGCAATTCTTCGGATCCGATCGTCCAGCAATTTATTAAAGGTGAAATCGAAGGCCCAATTCAGTCTGTGGATTGAGGCAGCCAGGGACTTAAGACGGGGACAGAATAATTAAAAAAGGCGCGGATATGAAAATCAATAATGAAATGAAAATTGGGCTGGTGGTCATCGCGGCGGCCGCGATCCTCCTGGGGCTCACGGTCAAAGCCGGTAATTTTAACCTTAAGCGGGATGGATATCGGGTTAAGGTGATTTTTAATGACATTGACGGCGTCAAAATCAATTCACCGGTCATGGTGAATGGTTTTGAGATCGGCCAGGTGGAAGATGTCGCTATTCAGCCCATGGGCGTGGAATTGACCTTATGGATTAAAAATAAGGCTAAGTTAAAAGAAGGTACAAAAGCTATTATTAAAAATTTGGGGTTTATGGGCGAAAAATATGTCGCGCTTACGGCCGGTTCGCCTTCCGCGGAATATTTACAGCCGGGAGCCGTGATTCACGGTCAAGCTCCGGTGGATTTTGCCCAGCTCTTGGGGGATGGCCATCAATTCATCGGGCAATTGAGCGACATCGCCGGCAATGTTAACGCCCGGCTTAAAACCAATGAAAAAAATATCGATCAAATTTTAACGAATTGCAACGCTTTAGTCGCGAATATGAACTCGGCCAGCCTAAAAATCGATCAGGCTTTAAGCGCGAACAAAGGCAACATCGACGGAATATTATCGCATCTGAACGTGCTTTCCCAGCATTTGGAATCCGCCGCAGTCAATTTGGATGAGATGAGTTATGATCTTAAAAAGAATCCCTGGAAGCTCTTGCGCCGGGAAAGCAATAAAACGAAATAAGCCGATATTTATCAAAGGTGTTGACAAGCGGGAGAGTTTGTATAAAACTATTAAAAATTATTGATCTGCTTCCAGGATGGAAGACGCTGTAAAATATCCGTTGGTCACTTAGGCGTTCACAGAACCCGCGACTGTCAATCACCGGCCAGAGATTTTTCTCTGGTTATTTTTTTAATCCCGAGCATTATGGACACAACTTTTATTCCGGTTTCTTTAGTCATTGTTCCCGCCATCGCCGCTTTTTTGCTGCTCATTTTTCGCGGCAGCAAGGCGAAAAATTTTATCGTGATCAGCGCTTCCGCGTTGATCGCTTTGGGTTCACTCGTTTTATTTTTCCTTAATAATATGGAGGGGTTAATCCGTTTTAAATTGGATATTCCCGGCGTATCGGCAGGGATGCTGGGAATTGAAATTTTCATGGCTTTGTTTATCATTTTCATCGCCTTGCGAAATGGCAAATCTTTAGTGGCGTTGCTGGCTTTGATTCAGGTTTGTCTGCTGACCGGGTTTGAATTGCGTTATGGCCATGCCTTGATTGTGGCGAATGATGTGTTCATTGACACTTTTTCCGTGATTATGGCTTTGATTATCGGGGTAATTGGCACCTTGATCGCGGTCTATTCTTTGGGATATATGCGCTCGTTTCACCGCTTGCATGCCGGCGAGTTTCCGGATAGACAACCGATGTTCTTTTTCATAATTTTTGTCTTTTTAGCAGCCATGTTTGGCATTGTTTTCTCTAATAATTTGCTTTGGCTGTATTTCTTTTGGGAAATCACCACGCTCAGCTCTTTTTTACTGATTGGGTATAAAGGGAACGCGGAATCAGCTCAAAATGCCTTTCGGGCGCTGCTTTATAACTTGATCGGCGGGTTATTTTTCGCGGTAGCGATTGTCTGGATGCATTTTTTTGCCGGCACGATTGAAATGGACAAACTCATGGTCATGCACAAGGCAGTGGTGATGTTTCCGGTTATGTTATTATGTTTCGCCGGGTTGACTAAATCCGCGCAATTGCCTTTTTCGTCGTGGTTAGTAGGCGCGATGGTCGCTCCCAGTCCGGTATCCGCTTTATTGCATTCCAGCACCATGGTGAAAGCCGGCGTTTATTTGATCGTCCGGTTTGCCGGGGTTTTGGAAGGCACGGTTGTGGGCCTGATGATCGCTTTAGTGGGGGGCATCACGTTTTTATTGACCACGTTTATCGCCGTATCGCAAAGCGACGCGAAAAAAGTTTTGGCATATTCAACCATCGCGAATTTGGGGCTAATCGTGATGTGCGCCGGCATTGGCACTTATCAAGCGGTCTGGGCGGCGATTTTATTGATCATTTTTCACGCGGTGGCCAAAGGTTTATTATTCTTATGCGTGGGCGTGATTGAACATAAACTGCATAGCCGGGACATTGAAGATATGACCGGCCTAATTATCAAGATGCCCAAAATGTCGATTATGCTGCAGGTGGGCATGGCGGGGATGTTTTTAGCGCCTTTCGGCATGCTGATCAGCAAATGGGCGGTTTTACGCGCTTTGGTGGATTATAACCCGTTGTTAACCATATTTTTAGTTTTTGGCTCGTCGGCCACGCTTTTTTTCTGGGTAAAGTGGATGGGACAATTGCTGTGCGTGCTGAAAGAAGAAGAGGATGATGAGACTGGGATTAGCCGCGCGGAATGGATGCCATTGACTACCTTGACTATTTTTACAGTCGGGGTCTGCGCTTTTTTCCCCTTGATTGCCAAAACCATGATCGAGCCCTTCATCCGCCAAATGTATAACGCCACAGTGACTATGGGGCAGGGCAACATTATGATCATGCTTATTATGCTGGCTATGGTAATGTTGTTCCCATTGAGCTTTTTTTATTACGGTAAAAAAGTCAAAGTTGTGGACGCGTATTTGTCCGGAGCGAACACCGCCATAGGAACGAGTTTCACCAATTCGTTGGGCGGCGCTACTCCCATGGAAATGAAGAATTATTATCTGAAACGGTATTTTCAAGAAGAAAAATTATTAAGGATCGGCGTCGCGGTTTGCATCTTTTTGATGTGCGCGGCAACTTTCATTTTTGTCTCATGAAAACCTTATATTTGTTTATCCTATATTTGATCGGCGCTCCGCTGGTTGGCGCCTGGTTAGCCGGTTGGGACCGGAGATTGTCAGCCCGTTTGCAAAGCCGGGTGGGTCCGCCGATCTTGCAGCCGGTGTATGATGTCCTGAAATTGACGCAAAAAGAGAATATGGTAGTGCGGCGGTCGCAGAATTTTTACATCGCGTATTATTTGATTTTTGTGATTTTTACCGGCGCTTTATTTTTTACCGGACAAGATATGTTGTTGATCATTTTTTCGCTGATGTTGGCGAGCGTTTTTTTCGTGCTGGCCGGATTTAAAGCCAGTTCTCCATATAGCTTTATTGGCGCTCAGCGTGAGCTGGTGCAAATCATGGCCTATGAGCCGGCGGTGATTTTCGCGGCGATTGGTATGTATATGGTAACCGGCACCTTTGAAGTCTCCAAATTAGCGCAGACGAATCACTGGCTGATCCTGTCTTTGCCTGGCATTTTTTTCGCCTATCTGTTTATCTTAGCGATGAAATTACGCAAATCGCCTTTTGACATTTCGACTTCGCATCACGGCCATCAGGAAGTCGTGAAAGGGATTACCACGGAATTTTCCGGCAAGGCTTTGGCAATGATTGAAGTGGCGCATTGGTATGAAACCACGTTCATTTTAGGGATTGTTTATCTTTTTTTTGCCAAGAGCGTCGTTGCTGGGTTAAGCGCGGCATTGGCCGCTTATGTTTTTATGGTTTTTGTGGATAACGCTTTTGCCCGGGTGAAATGGCCGCTGGCCTTAGCCAGTTCGTGGATAGTGGCCTTTCTTTGCGGAGCTGGCAATATGATATGGTTATTTTTTACAAGGCATTAAACCTATGTTTTTAAAAAAATCTCCCTGGATTATTCATTATGACGGTTCAAGCTGCAACGGCTGTGACATTGAAGTCTTAGCTTGTTTAACTCCGTTATTTGATGTCGAGCGTTTTGGAATCATCAATACCGGGAATCCGAAACATGCTGATATTTTTTTAATCACCGGTTCGGTGAACGAACAAAATAAAGAAATCATTCAGAATATTTATTGCCAGATGCCTGACCCGAAAGTGGTTGTGGCGATCGGGATTTGCGCTTGTTCCGGCGGTATTTTTGCCGAATGTTATAATGTGCTCGGCGGAGTGGCCAAGGTGATCCCGGTTGATGTTTTTGTGCCGGGCTGCGCGGCGCGGCCGGAATCGATCATTGACGGCGTGGTTAAAGGGTTGGCGGTTTTGGAAGAAAAAGGCAAAAAGTTTAAAAATATGAAAAAAGGCCTGGCAACTCTTTCAATTGATCCGGCGCAGATTCAAGACTCTGCTGAAATTTTAGCCTTACAGAAGGCGGCCTATCAGAGCGAGGCAGAGCTGTATAATGATTTTTCTTTATCGCCGTTAAATCAGTCTTTGGAAGAGATCAAAGCCGATTTTAAATCCAAAATATTTCTCAAGGCGGTGTTGAATAAAGTGATCGTCGGGTCCGTGCGCGCTTATCAGGAAAAAGAAACCTGCCACATCGGCCGATTGATTGTGCATCCTTTGTACCAGAACTGGGGTATCGGCACCAAACTGCTTTACGCGATCGAAGCGCGGTTTCCGAACGCGGTTCGTTACGAATCATTTACCGGGCATAAGAGTAAACGCACGCTCTATTTCGGCCGCAAACGCGGTTATCGGGAATGCCGCAGAGAAAAAGTTTCTTTAAAGCGGGAACGGGTGTTTTTTGAGAAAACGCGGGAAGGGAAAGCCAGATGATCGCAGCGCCAAAATTAATGACAGTAGAGTTAAAAAATCTCGTCGGGGCAGTCGCGGAATATAAAAAAAATCAATACCGGCTGGTTCAAATCGGCTGCACGCAGGTTGCCGACGGTTTTGAATTGAATTATTCGTTTGATAAAAATTATGCTTTTGAAAATTTGCAATTAAAATTGTCAATCAATCCCGAAACCGTACCGAGTGTCAGCGGCATCTATTTTAACGCTTTTCTTTACGAGAATGAGACGCATGATCTGTACGGTATTCCTTTTGAGAACATCGCCATTGATTATAAAGGCAATTTTTACCGGATGGCGGTTAAAAATCCTTTTGTCAATCCGCCGGCGAGTTTCGCAATTTCCGCTACCGCACCGGTAGCCTCACAACCGGGAGGCGCGGCATGAGTCAAAGAACAATCATCCCGTTTGGACCGCAGCATCCGGTGCTGCCCGAGCCGATCCATTTGGATTTAGTTTTAGAAGATGAAAAAGTCGTGGAAGCGATTCCGTCAGTGGGATTTATTCACCGTGGTTTAGAAAAATTAGTGGAGAAGAAAGATTTTATTGATTTTACCTATGTCGCGGAACGGATCTGCGGGATCTGCAGTTTTATCCACGGCATGACCTATTGCATTGCTGTCGAAGAAATCTCCAAGATTGAGCCGCCGCCGCGCGCGCAATATCTGCGGGTGATCTGGTCGGAATTGTCCCGTTTGCACAGCCATCTGCTCTGGCTGGGCCTGATGGCGGACGCTTTTGGATTTGAAAGTTTATTTATGCATTCGTGGCGGGTGCGGGAGCTGATTTTGGATATCATTGAAGAAACCACGGGCGGCCGGGTGATTTTTGGTTCTGCCAAACCGGGCGGGGTGCGCCGGGATATAACGAATGAAACTTTAAAATTGATCGTGCGTAAGCTGGCAGCTTATCAGACGGAAATGCAGGATATCGTCGACACGTTCCTTCACGATTCCTCGGTGAAACACCGGATGTGCGGCGTGGGCGTTTTGAGTAAAGAGCAAGCTTATGCCTTAGGCGCGGTTGGTCCGACCTTGCGGGCCAGCGGGTTTGTTTCGGATACGCGTCAATTGGGTTATGCCGCATATAAAGATTTGTTTTTTGAACCGATTGTGGAAACCGCCGGGGATTCCTACGCCCGTTGCGCGGTGCGCTGTAAGGAATTGTTTCAGTCGGTTGAGATTATCCGTCAGGCAGTGGATAAAATTCCGGAGGGCCCGATTGACGTCAAGATCACGACTACTCCAAACGGTGAATTTTTCGCGCGCAGTGAGCAACCGCGCGGAGAAGTCATTTATTACGCCAAAGGCGATGGTTCTAAATTTTTAAAACGACTGCGGGTGCGCACGCCCACTTTCGCGAACATTCCGCCTTTGCTGAAAATGTTGCCGGGATGCAGTCTGGCGGACGTTCCAGTTTTAGTCTTAACTATTGATCCGTGTATTAGTTGTACCGAGCGTTAATCATAACAGTTCTTTGTCATTTTTAATCAGTAAACAAGCGCTAAAAGCGGGGTTACTTCTAACACAATAAGGGTTTTTTGGCCAAAAGTCTGCGAGGCCGCGCTGAATGGGCGCGAAGCAGACGGCCAAAATAACCCGTGGCAGAAGAAAATTTCTTTTAGCCTTACTTACCTATTCAAAACTTCAAAGAGGCAAAATTATGAAATTCTTTACTTTCACAAAAACTCTTTTAAAGGCGCTATTCGACAAACCGGCAACGGCAGCTTATCCGCTGGGCAAGAAGATTTATTTCGATAAGACCCGCGGCGCGGTAAAGATCGATATTAAGGCTTGTATTTTCTGCGGGCTTTGCCAGCGCAAATGTCCGACCGCGGCCATTAGCGTGACCAAAACACCTAAGACTTGGGAAATCGACCGGATGCGCTGCATAACTTGCGGAGCTTGCGCAGAGGTCTGCCCCAAAAAATGTTTAATTTTGTCCAACCAATACAGCTCCCCGACATCCGGCGCTTTAAAGGAAATATTTCAAGATGCATGAGCATCACGCAGTTAAAAATCTTTTTGACCAAGTTCTCGAAAAAGCAAAATTAACGGACGCGGCCCGGATCACCAAGGTGGTGATCGTTATGGGCGAACTTCTGGGTTTTGATGAAGGCTCGGTGCGTCTCTATTTTGATCAAATGGCAGAAGGGACAATCGCCCAAGCCGCCGCATTGGCTTTTACCAAACCGCCGACCCTATTCAAATGTCAAGGATGTAACGCCCAATTTCCCCGCGTTAAAGGCGAATTCGCCTGTCCCGCCTGCAAAAGCGACCGTCTTTCCGCCGCCTCCGGAAAAGAATTTTATATTCAATCAATCGAAGTCGAGTAATTGAGGATTCAGCCAACCGTTTATGTGTTACGCAATTCCTGGGAAAATACATCGGATTGAAGCTAAAGGGGTGGTGGTCGATTATTTCGGCGAGCATAAATTCGCTCGCAATGAATTGATCGCTCTTTTGCCGGGAGATTATGTCTTGGCGCAAGGCGGTTATGTTATCCAAAAAATCGATTCGCAGGAAGCGCGCAAGTCTTTGGCGGATTGGGAGGAGCTTTTTTTCGCGCTCAAAGAGATTGACCGCGGCCGGACAACTTTGTCAAACGCTTTGCCGCCGGGCAATAGCCGTGGAGAAAAAATCTTAAAAAATGTTTTGGCGGACCGGCCTTTATCCGACGCCGATGCCGGATTTTTGTTGGAATTGGCGGATGAAAAGACAATGACTTCACTTTATCAAACCGCGAATGTGCTGCGCCAACGGCAGCACAGTAATTCGTGCTGTGTGCACGGCATTATCGAAATATCCAATCAGTGTCTTCGCGGTTGTCGCTATTGCGGTATATCTACGTGGAATCGAGATTTAAAACGTTACCGTATGACGAAAGCAGAAATTCTTCAAGCCGTATACGAGGCGGTCGAGGTTTATGGATTTAAATCTTTAGTTTTGCAAAGCGGCGAAGCCGCGGGTTACGGGCTGGAAGAATTGGCGGATATCACGCGAGAGATTAAACGGCGTCACGCGGTGTTGTTGATCATCAGCTTCGGCGAAATTGGGGTCCCGAGCCTGCGGCTTTTGTACGATGCCGGCTGCCGCGGTTTGTTGCTGCGTTTTGAGACTTCGAATCCTGATTTATTCGCTGGTTTGCGTCCCGGATCAACTTTGGAAAAGCGTTTGGCAGAATTGCGCGCCGCGGCAGATATCGGATATTTTTTAATTACCGGCGGTCTGTTGGGTTTACCGGGACAAACAATATCGGACATTGTTCAGGATATCCGTTTGGCCGCTTCGCTCAGCCCAGAGATGTTGAGTTTTGGCCCGTTTTTGCCGCATCCGGGCACGCCTTTAGCGGAAGGCGGTATCATTAACGAAACCTTGATGTTCAAATCATTGGCTGTGGCGCGAATGATCGCTAACCCGCAAGCGAAAATTTTAGTTACCACGGCTTTCGAAACCCTGAGTCCTTTAGCTCGGGAAAAAGGACTGCAATGCGGCGGCAGTTCCGTTATGCTGAATGCCACGCCTTTAGTTTATCGACCGCTTTATTCCCTTTATCCCAACCGGGCGCACGCTCAAGAAACTATTTCCTGCCAAATTAAAGCAACGGTGGATCTCTTAAAGTCCTTAGGCCGCGCTCCGACGGATTTAGGGATTTAGACCCGGAATCATTTTATTGCCATTTCCCCGCCGCCCGAGTATGATAAACATAGTTTCGCCAGCTCTTTTAAAAAAGAAATTGGGTTTCGCAAAATCATTGTTAAACCAAAATGAAAAATATTAATCTTATTGATTCCCGTTATGCTTTGGCGGCGATCATCGATTCGTCTTTTGACGCGATAATCGCGATGACCGTTGACAATATTGTCATCAGCTGGAATCATGCCGCGCAGCGGCTTTTAGGCTATGCCAGCGCCGAGATGGTCGGAAAATCTGCGGATTGTATGATTCCGGAAGATGGCGGCGCGCAGCGGCAAATTTTTGATCAGGTCAGGGCCGGCAAGCTGATCAAACATTATCAAACCGTCTGGCAGCATAAAAACGGGCAGTTGATACCAGTGTCTTTGGCGCTGTCGCCGATTAAAGACGCCCTAGAGCATATTGTCGGCGTTTCCGCGATCGCCCGCGATATCACAGATAGAATTAAAATTGAGCACGCGCTGAAGGATTTGAATGATCAAATTGCGTTGGAAAGAAATAAAATCAAGCAGGTGCTCGGCATTGAAGAACACTTGAATTCGATTTTTGATCTGAATAAATTGATTGATTTTGTTGTCCGGCAGACTATCGAAGTCTTAGACGCGGAAAAATGTTCGGTCGTGCTGGTGGATTATGACACGCGGGAATTATGCGTCAAAGGTCATAAAGGGATTGAATCCCGGTTTATTCTGGGCAAAAAAATTCTCCAGCCGGACTCCGTAGCGCGGATTATCGCGCGGGAAGGCCGGCCGATTTTAGTCTTGGATATCGAAGCGGACAGCCGTTTTTTGCGGCCGAAACAGGATTCCTACCGCACGGCATCTTTCATATCCGCGCCGATAAAATTGAGCGGCAATGTGCTTGGGTATATTAATGTGGCGGATAAAAAAGCCGAAATGGGGGATGTCTTCTCCGAGCTGGATTTGAAAATATTGTCGATGATTGTCCGTCAGGTCGCCGTGGCTATGGAAAACGCCCGGCTGTATATTGATTTAAAACACCTTGCCATCACCGACCCGTTAACGCATATTTATAATTTTCGCTATTTTACCCGTTCGTTAGACCAGGAAATTGTGCGGTTGAAACGTTATCCCAGCCGCCCTTTATGTTTATTCATGATTGACGTCGATGATTTTAAATCCTACAATGACAATTTTGGTCATTTGGATGGGGACACGTTGCTGCAGTCGATTAGCAAAGTTTTGAAACAATGTGTGCGTGAAATAGATATCGTCTGCCGTTATGCCGGCGATGAATTTGTGGTGATTTTGCCGGAGACGACCGCTCAAGAAGCGGCCGTGGTTGCCGAAAGAATCCAAAAGGGAGTTGCCGCCATGACTTTGAAGCAAAAAATGACGGTTAGTATTGGGGTCGCGCAATGCACGAACCATAACACCAACCGCTATGAGCTTATTCAATCCGCGGATATGGCCTTGTTAACCGCGAAAAAAACCGGTAAAAATTCCATAGTGGATGCGATAGCCAGATGAACACGAGTTCCTTGCAATATATTTACGGCCCGGTATATTCCTGGCGGCTGGGATGGTCTTTAGGGATAGACCCGATTTCCCGTCCGGAAAAAATCTGTAATTTTGATTGTGTATATTGCCAGCTGGATTCTACTCAACGCTTACAAATTGATCGGGAAGTTTTTGTCCCGGCCGCGGCGATTGTCGCCGAAGCGCGCGCCATTAAGGATGTGACTATTGACTATTTAACTTTTTCGGGGAGAGGGGAGCCGACTTTGGCCGCAAATTTGGGCGAGATGATCGCGGCGCTGCGCGGTTCGCGCCCAGAAAAAATCGCGGTTATCACGAATGGCGGGTTATTGGGGCGCGAGGATGTCCGTCGGGATTTAAAGGGAGCTGATCGAGTGCTGATCAAATTTGACGCTGGGCGCCGCGCTTCCTGGCAAGCGGTGGACCGGCCGCATCCGGCGCAGACGTTTGCACAACTTCTCGCCGGGATTAAACAGTTTCGTCAGGCATTTTCCGGGCAGATCGCGTTTCAGTTAATGTTTATTGAGGCCAATAAAAATGAAGCGGCAGCGATGGCCGAACTTTTAAAGACTTTGCGTCCTGACGAGATACAGTTGAATACGCCCTTAAGGCCCAGCGGAGTTTCGCCTTTAAACGAGGCGGCAATGCGTAAAATCCAAAAGCAATTTCATTTTTTTTCTTGTCCGGTGCGTATGGTTTATGAAGCGCAAAAGCAGGAATATTTGCCCCTTAATGATCATGACACAGCCTTAAGACATGGAAATTTTCATTCTAAACCCGTAAAAGGGGAAAAAACCCTATAAAATCAGGAAAACACCATATCTTGTATAAAATTTTGCTTGACACACCATATGTTGTGTGTATAATGAATTTATCCGCAAGAACAAAACCTAGCCAATGCCCAAAATGGCGCGTTTTGGAAGGATGAATAAATTTATTGATTTTTAGATCATTACGAAAGGGTGCTCCGATGTCCAGTCAAGTCCTCACCAAAATCATCAAGCGCAACAACCTTGAAGAAGATTTCAAACCGGAAAAAATTACCACCGCGATTCAAAAAGCGGGGGAAGCTTCCGGTGAGTTTGGCGAAGAAATGAGCCGCAAACTCACGATTCGCGTCTTGAATATCGCCCAACAGCTTTTCAATAATCGCGCGCCCCACGTTGAGGAAATCCAAGACATTGTCGAAGATGTTTTGATCTCATCGCCCTATGTGAAAACCGCGAAAGGTTATATTCTTTATCGGGACCAGCACGCTAAAATCCGCGAAATCGCCTCGAAAAGCAACGTGGATTTAGTCGACCAGTATTTAGAAAAAATTGACTGGAAAGTCAATGAAAACAGCAATATGGCCTTTTCTTTGCAGGGGCTCAATCAATATATTTCATCGGAAATCAGCAAGGTTTATTGGTTGAATAAAATTTATCCTCCGGAAATCAAAAAAGCCCACAATAACGGCGATTTTCATATTCATGATCTGGGTCTGATCAGCGTTTATTGCGTGGGATGGGATTTGATGGATTTGCTCATCTCGGGATTTCAAGGCGCGCCCGGAAAGATGGAATCCAAACCGGCAAAGCATTTACGCAGCGCTTTAGGTCAGGTCGTGAATTTCTTTTACACCCTGCAGGGCGAAGCCGCCGGCGCGCAGGCGTTTTCTAATTTTGACACCTTGTTGGCCCCGTTTGTCCGTTATGATAATCTCAGTTATAAAGATTTGAAACAGGCCTTACAAGAATTTGTTTTTAATATCAATGTTCCGACGCGGGTTGGGTTTCAAACGCCTTTTACCAACATCACCATGGATTTAAATGTGCCGTCGCATTTTGCCGATCAATATGTGATTATCGGCGGCGTTCCGCAAAAAGAAACGTATAAGGAATTTACCAAAGAAATCGAAATGTTCAATCAAGCGTTTTTGGAAGTGATGACCGAAGGCGACGCGAAGGGCCGGGTCTTCACTTTTCCTATTCCGACGTACAATATCACGGCGGATTTTAATTGGGACAATCCGAATTTGAACCATCTCTGGGAAGTCACGGCCAAATACGGGATCCCGTACTTTTCCAATTTTGTCAATTCTGATATGAAACCGGAAGACGCGCGCAGTATGTGCTGCCGCCTGCGTTTGGATAACCGAGAATTGCGCAGCCGCGGCGGGGGGCTGTTTGGCGCCTCTCCTTTGACCGGGTCTATCGGCGTGGTGACGTTGAATATGGCGCGTATCGGCTATTTTGCCGAGAATGAGGCGCAATTTTTGACCCGGGTCACGGAATTGATGGAAATGGCCAAAGAAAGTCTGGAAATTAAGCGCAAGATTCTGGAAAAATTTACGGACGGCGATCTTTATCCTTACATGAAATTTTTCCTGCGCAATATGAAAACGCGCACCGGCGAATTTTGGAAAAATCATTTCGGCACCATTGGCTTGGTCGGAATGAACGAGGCGTGTCTGAACTTGTTCGGCGAGAGCATCGCTACCGAACGCGGCCAGCAATTTGCCAGCCGGGTTTTGGATTTTATGCGCGATAAATTGATGAAATTTCAGGAAGAAACTCACAGCATTTATAATCTCGAAGCTACGCCGGCGGAAGGGGTTTCTTATCGTCTAGCCCGGCTGGATAAAGATACTTGCCCGGGGATTATCGTGGCAAATAATACCGCGTGTCAGGAATGCGGCAAGGAGCCGTTTTACACTAATTCGACGCAAATGCCGGTGGATTTTTCCAATGACATCTTTGAAGTTTTGGATATCCAGGACAATTTGCAAACCCGTTATACCGGCGGCACGGTTTTGCATGGTTTTGTCGGAGAAAAAATCAATGACCCGCAAGTGGTGAAAAAATTAGTCCGTACCATCTGTTTAAAATACAAGTTGCCTTATTTCACCATCACTCCGACGTTTAGCGTCTGTCCGAATTGCGGTTATATCGGCGGCGAGCACGCGTTTTGCGCGAAATGCGAAAGCGCTTGTGAAATTTATTCCCGGGTGGTGGGGTATTT
>JADFXQ010000014.1:37237-37690 GCA_015233495.1 Candidatus Omnitrophota bacterium
GGGCCGGTTCAGCAGTGGAATAAGGGCAAGCAGGCGGAATTCGAATTGCGCAAAACTTATCGTGTGGAAAAAACTTTAGCCGGCGCAGCGCCTAATCCGGTTAGCTCGAATGAAACAGCCTTGTCTGCGGAACCAACCGTATAAAGCGGGTATGGATGGCTTTGATGGAAATCGGCGGTTTTTTAAAGATGTCTTTGATTGATTTTCCGGGTAAAATTGCGGCGGTTATTTTTACCCGCGGCTGTAATTTGCGTTGCTCTTATTGCCACAACCCTGAGCTGGTTGAGCCTAAGCAATATTCTGACTTGATTGCCGAGCGGGATGTCTTGGATTTCTTAGCCAAACGATTGGGTAAATTGGAAGGCGTGGTGATCACAGGAGGAGAGCCGACAATCCAGCCGGATTTGCCGCAGTTTATTCAAGCGGTTCGGCGTTTGGGATACGCGGTTAAAG
>JADFXQ010000015.1:0-6642 GCA_015233495.1 Candidatus Omnitrophota bacterium
CGTGGTATTGTTGTTCGTCTTATTTATTTGGAACGGCGCGCGGATCGCCAAACGCACCACAGATATGTTCGGTTATTATATGGCGGTGGGGATTGTTTTGATGCTGGGGTTTCAGGCGATGGTAAATATTGGCGTCAGCATTGGCGCTTTGCCGACTAAAGGACTGCCTTTGCCATTCATCAGTTATGGCGGGTCGGCGTTGATTTTTAATATGGCGGCGGTGGGGTTGCTTTTGAATATTTCTCGAGTGCAGGACAGCATCGATAATCGTTAGGGTTCGCGCTGATTATGAAAATCGTGATCACCACCGGCGGTACAGGGGGGCATATTGTCCCGGCTTTTGCAACCGCCCGCTGTTTGCAGGCGTTGGGACATGAAGTCGCTCTCGTCGGCGTGTTCCGCAAAGCGAAAGCCAATATTGTGAACGCGGGGTTTATGGTTGCGGAAATCCCGGGCTGCGGTTTGCGGTCATACCGGCCGGCTGATCTGGCGGAATTTATGGGAGGCCTGGCGCAAGGGATTAGCCAGGCGGGCCGGTTCATGCGCCGGTTTCAACCGGATCGCGTCGCGGCGTTCGGGGGATACGCGTCGGTAGCGGCAGCGCTGAACGCGGTTTGGCGCAAGGCGCCGTTGATTGTCCACGAACAAAATGTCATTCCCGGCCGGGCAAATCAATGGTTGGGCCGCGCCGCGTTACGGGTCGCGGTAAGTTTTGCCGAGACCAGCGCGTTTTTTGGTACAAAAAAAACGGTTTTAACCGGATGCCCAACCGTGCTCAGCGGCTCGTCTTTGCCGAACCGGCAAGCCGCCCGGCAGGCCTTTGGATTAGACGCGGCAAAACCAACTCTTTTGATTTTTGGCGGCAGTCAGGGAAGCCAGAAAATTAACGCGGTGTTTTTAGAAACAGCCGTATGGCTAAAAGGCGATAGCGAGTTTCAAGTTATTCATGTCGCGGGGGAAAAGGCGTGCGACGCGGTGAGAAAAAGTTACGCCGTCCAAGAAATTCCCGCGGTTGTTTTGCCGTTTTGTGACCGGATGGCCGCGGCTTATGCCGCGGCGGATCTTGTCGTGGCCCGCGCGGGCGCGCTGACTGTTACGGAATTGGGAGTGCTGCGCAAACCCGCGGTTTTAATCCCCTATCCGCATGCGGGTAATCATCAAGCCGCGAACAGTCGTATTCTTAAGGAGACGGGACTGGCGGCGACTGTCGCGGAAAAGGATTTAACGCCGTATTTGCTTTATGAGAAAATCAAATCGATTCAGACAGTTGTTTTATCTTTGAACCAGGAGGACCAGATTGCCTCACGTTTTTTCCCGGACGCGGCTGAGCGTCTGGCGCGGACAATTGTGGCGGATTGAAGTGTGCTTGCTGATCTTGGGTCTGGCCGGAATTTTGTCCGGTATGCCCCCGCGGCCCGCTGCCGCTTCAGACTCTGAGGCAGACGGCAAGTGGCGCGAGCACAAAGAAAATCATTTTATTATTTATTATAAAAGCGCGCCAGAAGATCTGGTGGTAAACGTCGCGGACACGGCAGAAAATTGTTATCGGGAGATCGCGCATAATTTAGGATTTTCCCGGTATAACAGTTGGTCTTGGGAAAATCGGGCGAAGATTTACATTTATGACAGTCAGGAAGATTATGTGAACTCTTCCCGTCAGGCGGGTTGGTCGGCGGGGGAGGCGTCGACACGGGAGAAAGTCATTCGCACTTTTCCGTCGGCAGCTGGTTTTTTTGATTCAGTTCTGCCGCATGAAATGGGGCACATAATCTTCCGGGAATTCATCGGCGCGCGGGCCGATGTGCCGTTATGGCTGGAGGAAGGCGTGGCAATGTATCAAGAAAAAGCCAAACGCTGGGGCGCGGATGAGTTCGTCCGCCATGCGATCGCGGAGAAACAATTTCTTCCTTTGCCCGAGTTGAGTCAAATGAAGCTGAGCTCCGCGTCGTCGAACCGCGAGGTGAACTTGTTTTACGCGGAAGCGGCTAGCGCATTTCAATTTTTATTCAAAGAAGGCGGCGACCGGCATTTCGTGGAGTTTTGCGAAGAATTGCAAAAAAACGATAAGTTTGCGGAAACCTTCCGAAGGGTGTATGGCCGGTTTGAGACGTTGGAACGTTTGAACCAAAAATGGCTGGAATATTTAAAAAAAGGAAATTAGGCGGTCACTCGTTAGAAGGGAAACGCTATGCAGGATGCCGCAAGGCAAGACATAAACGGCAAGTATCATTTCATCGGGATTGGCGGGATCGGGATGAGCGCGTTAGCGTTTCTCGCTTTAGACCAAGGGCATCGCGTTTGCGGATCGGATGTGAAAGACAACGATACGCTCGCGGCGCTGCGCCAGCGGGGCGCGGAAATTTATATCGGTCATGCCGCCTCCCAGATTGGCGACGCCATCCGGGTGATTTATTCCACGGCCATTGATCCGCTCAATCCGGAGCTGACTGCCGCGCGAAAGCGGGGTATCCCGATTCTGCGGCGGGCGGAACTCTTAGCGGAATTGATGACCGGTCACGCCAAAATCACGGTTGCCGGAGCGCACGGAAAAACCACGACGACCGCGATGACGGCGCACCTTTTGACTGCCGCGGGATTGAATCCGACCGCGTATGTCGGCGGGATTGTCCAGGGCGGCGCGGCCCACGGCCGTTGGGGGCAGGGGTCCTATTTTGTCGCCGAGGTTGACGAAAGCGACGGGTCGTTTTTGTGTTTCACGCCGGATTATTCGCTGATTACCAACATTGATAAGGAGCATATGGATTATTACGCCGCGTTTGCCGACATTGTCGCGGCTTATGCGGCATTCATTGCCAAGACGCCCCGCGGCGGATTCCTTACCGCTTGCGGCGATGACCGGATTTTGTCCGATTTGATTTTGCGCAGCGGCCGACGGGCGGTCTTGTACGGCTTCGGCCCGGGAAACGCCTTGACCGCGTCTGACGTGGAAATGCAGGCTTTCGGCAGCGTTTTTTTTGCTGTAAGGCAAGGACAAAAATTAGGACCAATTCGCTTGAATATTCCCGGAAGGCATAATATTTTAAATGCGTTGGCGTGTATCAGTCTGGGGCTGGAGTTGAGCATCCCTTACCCGCGGATCGCTGCCAGTTTAGAGAGTTTTACGGGCGTGAACCGGAGGTTCCAACGCAAAGGGTGTGTCCGCGATATTTTGATCATTGACGATTATGGCCATCACCCGACGGAAATCGCGGCCACGCTGGCCGCGGCGAAAACCTTGGGCCGGCGGATCATCGCGGTCTGCCAACCGCATCGCTATACCCGGCTGCAGGCTCTGATGGACGAATTTGCCGAAAGTTTTAAAAGCGCCGATTATGTGATTGTGACGGACGTTTATCCGGCGAGCGAAAAACCGATTCCCGGCGTGACCGGCGCGGCTTTAGCGGCGCGCTTAATACAGCAGCCGGGGGCGGCCGCGGCTTATGTTCCGAAGGCGCAAGTTGTCAGTCACGCGGCGTCCTTGGCGCGTTCCGGAGATCTGATCATCACTCTGGGGGCGGGTGATGTTACTAAAATGAGCGATGCGTTGGTGACGTTATTAGGCTCTTTTCAATATTGCGCGTAGGGACCGAGCCGGCAGGAAGGTCCCCTACACGCGATTCATGTCGCAAATAAACTTTTACGACGGGTCATGCCGTCCAAATTGTATATACCTGATTTTAAGCACAATAAAAAAGGCGCAAACCATGCGGAAATACGGAAGGGTGGGAGTTTTAATGGGCGGCTATTCCTCGGAACGCGAGATTTCCTTGAAATCGGGGCAGGCGATTTGTACCGCGTTGCAAGCCTTGGGATGCGAGGTTATCGCCGTGGACATTGTCGAACACGATGACGCGGCTATAGCGCGTTGTATCGAGGCGAAAAATCTTGACCTGGGATTCATCGCCCTGCACGGCCGTCTGGGTGAAGACGGTCAAATCCAACGCATCTTGGAACAAGCCGGGATACCTTACACCGGATCCGGAGTTGAGGCGAGCCAGACCGCCATTCATAAAATTCGGACGAAAAACGTTTTGCGGGCCAACGGGATCAATGTGGCGGAAGATGTCACGCTATCCGCCGGGGAGCGTTTATCCCCGGAGGCGTTTCAAAGGTTGGGAGGTTATCCCTTGGTCGTTAAACCGCTGGCCGAAGGATCGAGCATTGGCGTCAGTTTGGCGGAAGGCCCGACCCAGTTTGAAATGGCGGTGGAAGAAGCCGGGAAATACGGACCGCAGATCATGGTGGAAAAATACATTTCCGGACGCGAAATTACCGTGGGTATTCTGGGAAAAGAGGCGCTGCCCGTCGTGGAAATTTGCGCCAGCCGGACATTTTTTGATTACACCGCGAAATATCAGAAAGGTTTAACGGACTATATTGTCCCCGCCCGGTTGGATGAACTGATTGTCCGCCAGGTGCAGGCCGCGGCGCTTAAGGCGCACGAAGCAGTCGGCTGTGAAGATATTTCCCGCGTTGATATGATCATTGATGACAACGGCCGGTACTATGTTTTGGAAATCAATACGATCCCGGGTTTTACGGCGACCAGTCTTTTGCCGCAAGCCGCGGCGCAGCGAGGGATCAATTTTAATCAACTTTGTGCTATTTTGGTAGACAGGGCTTATGGTAAAAAAGAAGACGTTCGATTCTCCCGTTCTCCAATTCGTACTTAGAAGCGTTATTCTCGGCGCGGTTTTGGGAGGGATTTGTTTTGCCGTCTATGACGGCGTCACGCGGTTTTTTACCCGAGCGCCGTTTTTCCGGGTTCGCAGCGTCACGCTCGATCCGGCATTGGATTTTATCGCGGCCCGGGACTTGGAGGATTTTTCCGGGAAGAATATCTTTGATATTAACTTAGAAGGTTGGCAAGATCATCTGGCCCGCAAATATCCGCAGGTGAAAGATCTTAAAGTGAGCCGGCGGTTCCCGGGTCAAATTGTCATTTCCGCGCAAAAACGAACGCCGGAAGCTCAAATTCTCACCCGCCGGGATATCTTAACGATTGACCATGACGGCGTGGTGTTGTCCACCCAGACCAAAGCGGACCTTCGCTGGGTGCAGATTGAAGGGTTATTCTTAGCCGGGGGACAAATTCGCTTAGGGGAATCCATTGCGAATCCGGAGGTGAATTACGCGTTAAGAATTATTGCGGCATTTGGCGCGGAAAAAAAATTATCGGGACGGCGGATCGATCGGATCGTCGTCAAAGGCGGTTCGGATATTGAATTGTATTTGCATGACGGGATTAAGGTCATCATGACCGGTTATCAGATCAAGCAAAAAATCGAGGTTTTGGCAGTGGTGCTGCAACAACCCAATTTTGATCCGGTGACAACGGCATATGTCGATGTCAGGTTCGGTAGACCCACGCGGGGCGTGAAGACGCCGGAAAACGCCGGGCGGCGGACGGGGAATGGCCGGCGGCAGACGGTGGGCGGCAAGCGATAGATAGCTGCGGCCGCGGGTTCGCAGTTCCGGGCAACAGAAGAGGAAAATATGATGAAGCGAAGCGGGAAAGACAAGTTTTTTTGCGGAGTGGACATCGGGAATTATCAGTTGAAGGCGGCGATTATCCGTTGCGCCGGTTCCCGGGAAGCAGAACTGATCGGCGCGTATGGACAAAAAATTTACGGGTTTAGAGACGGATCCATTACTGATTTAGGGGAGTTGACGGAATGCTTGTCCCACACGCTGAATAATTTGTGCCGAAAAACCGGCGTGAAAATCAAAGAGACCGCGTTAGGGATTGGCGGAGATTTGGTTTATGACCGTTGCGGCCGCGCGGTTATTCCGTTGGCGGAAAGAGGGAACAAAGATATTTTGACGCGGGATATCAAGCGGGTCAACGAACAGGCCGCGTGGCTGGGCACGGAAAATGAAGAAGACGTCTTGCATCAAATCCCGCAGATGTATGAGGTGGATGACGCGCATTCTGTTTTGAACCCTTTGGGGCTGTCTGGCAGGCGGATTGGAGTCCAAAGTCTTTTGTTATTGGCTTCTGCCGCGAAAATGCGGAATATGGCGAAGGCAGTGCAGCAAGCGGGATATGATGTTGTGTTGACGGCTTGCGGATCTTTCGCCGCGGGAGAGGTTTGTTTGACGGATCCGGAGAAAGCCACCGGATGCGCTTTGGTCGATATTGGGGCCGCTCAGACCGGGGTGCTGATTTATAAAGACAATGTTTTGCAGAAAAAATATCAGATTCCGATGGGAGGCAACGATTTTACCCGGGCGATTGCCGGGGAGTTGAAGGTGGCTTTTGAGCTTGCCGAAGAAATCAAAAAATCTTATGGCGCGCTTTCCGGCCCCGGCGCGGCCGCGGAATCGGATGAAGAAATTTTAGTGCGGAGGGAAAGTCATTATGCCCCGGTTAAAAAAAATATGATTTTTGCCGCGGTAGCGGCGCCGGCGGAAGAATTGACCCGCCGGATTATGGCCGCTTTGCAAACGTCCGGAATGACGCCCCAAATTAGCGTCGGCATCACGGCCGTCGGCGGAGGCGCGTTGATGCCGGGCTTGTTGGAGCGGTTATCTGATCAGACACGGCTAGCGGTGAAACGCGGGAAAATTTATTTTTTTGGCCAACAAAAAGTCGGGGATGGGGTCTTACACGGCGCCGCTGTTGGATTGGCTTTTTTGGCG
>JADFXQ010000015.1:6826-37540 GCA_015233495.1 Candidatus Omnitrophota bacterium
TTTTTTTATTCTTATTTATCTATTCAAAACTTCAAAGCGGCAAATTTAAAAAAATTTATTCGGTGATTTTGGTTTTTCCGCGGAGTTTACTGAGATTGTAGTTGATGTCTTTGAGGATGGCCCGCAGGCTTTGCATACCGCTGAGCATATAGAGCAGCCAAAACGAGTTAAGGAGCGCCAATAACGCTATGATCGCGAGATTGTTGGATTGCAAGGCAAGCATTTTTTCCGTTAAATTGGATTTCGCAGCGGCGCTGATGTCTAAGACTCCGCAGGTGTTGACGAGCCAGACAATGAAAATCCCCGCGAGTATCGCCTCGAAAAAAATAAAATAAAAGTGCCGCAGGATCCATTTTGCAATCCGGTTATCCCAATAACGCACTGTATTCATAACATCATTGTAGGACATAAGACCTCCCGTCTAGCTGGGTTTTCCGCAGCGGGCGGTTCGCGGCGCGGGTTTCCTTAATTTGATTTTAACCTACGGTTCGATAAACGCAATGGTTTTGCCAGAAAATGAATTGACTATTTCCCCGGCCCATGCCATTTTAAAATAAGTCAGTAGAATAATATGATGGACCGCGGGACGCTTTTTAAGAAAGGCAGGCACGACGTATGGCGCAAAAGATTTTGATTATCGACGATGAAAGGGTAAATCTTTCTTTAGTCAAATTTACTTTGGCGGAAAAAGGCTATGCGGTGTCGCAAGCCGTTGATGGCGAAGAAGGCATAGCCAAGGTACAATCGGAGTCGCCGGATTTGATCATTTTGGACGTGCAGATGCCGCGCATGAATGGGTATGAATTTATGGGCGCGCTTAAATCCTTACAAGGAGCGCAAATCACGCCGGTCATTATGCTCACCGCCAATGAGACGATGGAAGGGATGTTTAAATTGGAAGGGGCGCGGGCCTATTTTGTAAAACCGGTCAATATGGCGGCGTTTTTAAGCAAAGTGAAAGAGATTTTATCCGCGGAAAAATCAGGGCAGACATCGGCCAACCTCGGATGATTTCCAGTATTTATAAGGAATGATGAAGAAGCCAGAATTACTTTCTCCAGCCGGCGATTGGCCTTCACTGCACGCGGCGTTAGACAGCGGAGCGGACAGCGTTTATTTCGGTTGTCGTGATTTGAATATGCGACATACGGCGGGTAATTTTGATGTGCTGGAATTGAAGAAAATCATGGCGGTGTTGCGCGAACGCGGGAAACGGGGATATTTAACGTTGAACACTTTGATCTCTGAGCCGGATCTCCCGCGGGTTGAGCGTATGTTGGCGGAGGCCCAGGCCGCGAAAGTGGACGCGGTAATTCTTTGGGACATGGCGGTTTTGGTTTTGGCAAAACGTCTGGGATTGACCGCGCACTTGTCGACGCAGGCGAGTGTCGCTAATGCCGCGGCAGCCAAGGCCTACGCGGATTTGGGAGTGTCGCGGATCATTTTAGCCCGGGAATGCGCCTTGACGGAGATTGCCGCGATCGCGCGGGGTTTAAAGGAAAGCGGCAGTCCTTGCGCCATTGAGGTGTTCATCCACGGGGCGATGTGTGTAAGCGTTTCGGGACGCTGTTTTTTGTCGCAATACACGCACGATTGTTCGGCGAACGAAGGCCGCTGTGTTCAGCCTTGCCGCCGCGAATATCTGATCCGCGATGTGGAAGACGGACAGGAATTTGTCGTGGGATCGAATTATATTTTAAGCCCGAAAGATTTATGCGCGATGGATTTTGTCGACCAAGTAATTGCGACTGGCGCGGCGGCTTTGAAAATCGAAGGCCGGATGCGCAGTCCGGAGTATGTCAAAGTGGTCACGGCCGGTTATCGCGCGGCGATTGACGCTTATGCCGCGGGCACGTTAACCGCCGCGAAAAAACAAGCGTTGCGCGAACAACTTTCCGTCGTGTATAATCGGGGATTCTCAACCGGATTTTATTTTGGCCGGCCGCGGGATTGGGTCACGCCGGGATTGGAACACTCCCGGCGAAAGGTTTATTTGGGCGACGTGGTCCGGTATTTTGCCAAGATCGGCGTGGCCGAGATCCGGCTGCGTAACGGTGATTTAAAAATCGGCGAAGAATTGGTGGTGATCGGCAAGACAACGGCCGCGGAAATGTTTACAGTGACGGAAATGCAAATCAATCATCAGCCGGTCGCGGAAGCGCGGCGCGGTTCGCCGGTCGCGGTGAAGGTCCCGATTGTGTTGCGGCCGGGGGATAAGGTGTATTATTGGAAAAAAATTTAAAAGGAGTTCCGCTCACATTTTAAATGGGTATTCCAGGCTAAAAGGCGTTACCTTCTGCCACGGGTTATTTTGGCCGTCTGCTTAGGTTTACGGCGAGCTTTCTTACGCGAATTTATAACGCGGAAAGCTCGCCGTAAAGCCTCGCAGACTTTTGGCCAAAAAACCCTTATTGTGGCAGAAGGCAACACCTTTTAGCCGTACATTCCCATTTAAAATGTCCGAAGGCCTTTTTTTATCGGAGAGAACTATCAATGGAGATCGGCATAGTCGGACTACCCAACGTCGGGAAATCAACTTTGTTTAACGCTTTGACCGGCGCGGGGATCGCGGCGGAGAATTTTCCATTTACGACGATCGAGCCCAATGTGGGGATTGTGCCTTTGACCGATCCTCGTCTGGATGTATTAGCCAAGATCAACCGCAGCGCGAAAATTGTGCCGTCGGGAATCCGGTTCGTGGATATCGCCGGGTTAGTGAAAGGCGCGAGTCAAGGCGAGGGCTTGGGGAATAAATTTTTAGCGAATATCCGGGCGGTGGATGCAATCACTCAGGTGGTCCGCTGTTTTGTCGATGACAATGTCGTGAATGTCATGCCCACGCTCGATCCGGTGGAAGCCGCGGAAATCATTGAAACGGAATTACTTTTGGCGGATTTGCAGCAAGCGGAAAAAGCCCTGGAGCGGGTCATCAAACCGGCGCGCGCCGGCGACAAGCCGAGCCAGGAAAAAGCCGCGGTTCTCGAAAGCATTATCGCGGGTTTCAATCAAGGGAAAACTATCCGCGGCCAAAAACTACCGCTGGAAAGCGTGCGGGAATTTCAATTTTTGACGGCAAAACCTTTGCTTTACGTGGCCAATACGGATGAGGCGAATTCCTGCCCGGATTTGGTGGAAAAACTGCGGCAGCGCGCCCAGCAAGAAGGGGCCGGCTTGGTCCAGCTGTGCGCCAAAATGGAAGCGGAAATCGTCGAGCTTCCCGTCGAAGACCGGCAGGGGTACTATGATTCGGCGGGAATCGCGACTCCGGGATTGGCCAAATTGGCGGCCGCGGGCAAAGACCTGCTCAATTTGATTTCGTTTTTCACGTCGGGAGAACAGGAATCAAGGCTTTGGCTGGTCGCCAAAGGCACCAAAGCGCCGCAAGCCGCCGGGAAAATTCATTCGGATATGGAACGGGGGTTTATCCGCGCGGAGATTTATCGCTATGCGGATATGGTTACGTATCAGTCAGAACCGGCTTTACGCGCCAAAGGGCTGATCACTCTCGAGGGGAAAGAGTATGAAATGCGGGATGGGGATGTGGTTTATTTCCGGTTCAGTGTTTAAACGGAAACCAGAGGCGGTCACGCCAGTCGGGTTTCGGAGGGACCTATTAAGGCCATGACGGATCAACGCCAATTTTCCCGACAATCGGTGGATACTTCGGATTTTATGTATCCGGTAGAATCACAAATCCGCTATCGGCTGAAAAATTTATTTTCTCTTTTTGCGTGGCGGCCGGCGGTAGCCGCGGTCAAAAATGTAAGCGCGGAAGGATTATGCTTTGTTTCTAACCGCCGTTTAAAACCCGGAGACCGTTTGGATATGGAATTGTGTTTGCCCGGTTTTAAGGAAGTGGTGCGGATGGAAGGCGAGGCCCGCTGGTCAGCTCAATCCGCAGCGGGCGAGAAAATTTATGACACCGGGGTGCGCGTGAAAACCGTGTCCGGTAAATCTGTTCCGGAAACCGTGTATTTTGACCAAACCTACCACCTCTATTGGAGCGCGGTCCTCGAATCCATCCTTGGCCGCTTCCGCGTTTTGCAGCGTGACAAACAATAATCAGAAAAAGACGCGCGCAATTGTAATAAATCCTTGACAGGTTCTAACCCCGGTTATAGTATAATTTTTGCAATAAGGATTTTTTTGTATCTTTATGAAATATAACGAATTAGCGATGTGTGAGGGAGGTTGTAATTATGTCGAACCCGGCAAAATCCCCGAAAATCAGCTGGAAAAATATTTATCAGGATATGACGGAAACCGGGGTCAAGGAATCGTTTCTGCATCATCTTCATTATACTTTAGCCAAAGACCAATATTCCGCCACGGAATATGATAATTATCAGGCGCTTTCCTTAGCCGTGCGCGATCGGATCGTGCAACGCTGGATCGAAACCCAGCAACGCTATCATAAACAAAATCTCAAACGGGTTTATTATTTGTCCATGGAATTTCTCATCGGCCGGTTGATGGGGAACAACGTTTATAACCTCGGTTTGGAAAAAGCGGCAGCCACGGCTTTGGATTCTTTGGGGCTGTCTTTAGAAAACGTGCGGGAACAGGAAGTTGACGCGGGTCTGGGCAACGGCGGCTTAGGCCGTCTCGCCGCGTGTTTTCTTGACTCGATGGCGTCTTTAGGCATACCGGCGCACGGCTACGGCATCCGTTATGAATACGGAATTTTCCGCCAAAAAATCAAGAATGGTTATCAAGAAGAACTCCCGGATGAATGGCTGCGCCACGGCTTTCCGTGGGAATTCGCCCGGCCGGAATACACGGCGAAAGTCCATTATTACGGACGGGTCGAAAATTCCACGGACGACAAGGGCCGGCCGCGTTCCCGCTGGGTGGATACCTATGACGTTATGGCAGTGCCGTATGATATTCCGGTTGTCGGTTATAAGAACGACGTAGTAAACACTCTGCGGTTGTGGTCATCCCGCAGCACGGAAGATTTTGATTTTGAATATTTTAATGACGGCGATTATGAAAAGGCGGTTTATTCGAAGATCATGTCGGAGAATATTTCCAAGGTGCTTTATCCTAATGACTCCGCGGCCAACGGCCGGGAGCTTCGCTTGAAACAGGAATATTTTTTTACCGCCGCGGCGATCACGGATATTATCCGGCGCTATCAGTCGGAAAATAACGACCTGCGCAAACTGCACGAGAAAATCGCGATTCAATTGAATGACACTCACCCGGCGATCGCTATCGCGGAATTGCTGCGGGTTTTGATCGATGATTACCGGCTAACTTGGGACGAGGCTTGGGCCACGACTAAACAGGTTTTCGCTTATACCAATCACACCTTGATGCCGGAGGCGCTCGAATGTTGGTCCGTGGAATTGTTGGGCCGGGTTTTGCCGCGGCATTTGCAAATTATTTATGAGATCAACGCCCGTTTTTTAAGCGAAGTGTCGGTGCGTTTCCCGGGAGAGCCGCAGATGATGGAGCGCGTTTCACTCGTCCAGGAAGGCGAACAGAAAAAAATCCGCATGGCCTATTTATCGATCGTCGGCAGCCACGCGGTAAACGGCGTTTCCAAACTCCATTCGGAATTGTTGACTAAGACATTGTTTCATGATTTTTACCGGATTTATCCGGATCGGTTTAATAATAAAACCAACGGCATCACCCAGCGGCGCTGGCTTTTGAAATCCAATCCGGCTTTAGCGGATTTGATCACGGAAACCATTGGCGACCAATGGGTGAGTAACCTGGATGAACTGGATAAGCTTAAAGGGCTGCGCGAAAAAGCCGATTTCCGCAAAAAATGGCAGGCTGTTAAAAAAACCAATAAAGAAAATTTTGCGGAATATTTGCAAAACACGTCGGGAATTACGGTTGACCCGTCGACTTTGTTTGACGTGCAGGTCAAACGGATGCATGAATATAAGCGGCAGTTTTTGTTCGCGTTATACATGGTTTCCCAATATTTGTGCCTGAAGAACGACCCGAAAAAATTTGTGCAGCCGCGCACTTTTTTTGTCGGCGGTAAAGCCGCGCCGGCTTACATGATGGCAAAATTGGTGATCAAATTTATCAACAGCCTGGCGTATGTCATCAACGGCGACCCGGAGGTGAAGGGCCGGCTCAAGGTTGTGTTTTTGGAAAATTATCGCGTCTCGTTAGCGGAAAAGATATTTCCGGCCAGCGATCTCTCCGAACAGATTTCGACCGCCGGCACCGAAGCTTCGGGTACCGGCAACATGAAATTCATGCTCAACGGCGCCTTAACTGTCGGCACGATGGACGGCGCCAATGTCGAGATCGCCGATCTCGTCGGAAAAGATAATATTTATATTTTTGGCTTAAAAACGCCGGAAGTGGCAAATCTCCGTCCGGGATATCAACCGCAGGATTTCATCAATCGTTCTGCCGCCTTGCGCGAGATTATGGACTTGATCCGGAGTAATTTCTTTTCGCGGTATGAACCGGGGATTTTCGAGCCGTTGTACAATGCGGTCGTTTATCACGACCCGTTTTTGGTCTGCGCGGATTTTGAAGATTATGTCCGGGTGCAGGATGTGATTTCGCGGGATTATTTGGACGCCGAGCTTTGGACCAAACGTTCCATCATGAATGTTGCCCGTTCCGGATTTTTTTCCAGCGACCGAACGATCCGCGAATACGCAAAAGATATTTGGAAAGTGGACACGGCAGGCAAATGAGCCTAATCCCGCCGGGCAGCGGGCTTAAAAAACGAAACATGGGTCAAAGGGAAAAGGAGCAGGATATGGCTGGTTTATCCAAAGAAGAATTGTTAAAAATTCCTCAGGCGGTTGAAGAAATCAAGCGCCATCTGTGGATCGAAAGCGAGCAGGCGGGATATGATATCGGGTTTGACAATGCCGCGGATGATTGGATCAAAAAATATTCTCTCGAATGGCTGAAATATTTCATGCCGGAAAAAATAAAATCTAGCCCGGGATCCTGTTGCGCTTTGAACGCGTCTTGTTGCGCGCCCGCGAAGCCGGCCGTGGCAGAACCGACAGGGTTGGGCGCTCCGCCGCCATCCCGCGCCACTGGAAGCATGGCGCCTTCAGCTTTTGCGGAGCCGGCCGCTCCTTCAGAGAACAAAACGGATAAACGTCGTTCGGCAAAATCTTATAAATAAAACGGCGAAGGATGTTTTATGCCCAAAGAGAATCCTCCGTTCAACTCGTTGGCGCATTATCTGCGGCATACTAAGGTTAAAGACATTATGAAGGCCCCCGCGACCACGATGCGCGAAGAGGATTCTTTGAGCGTGGCCTTGCTAAAATTTATCGGGCACCGGGTTTCGCATGTCGCGGTCTTGGATGAAACCAATCGCCTCATCGGTGTTATCAGCAAGAAATACTTATACCGGGCGCACGCCCCCCGGCGTTTGCAATTGGGCCAGATGGTTTACGCTCCGGACATGATTGTCGACGGAGACGCCTATTTTTCCAAAGGGGATTTAGACGGATATTTTTTGAGCCAGGTGATCAAACGGGACCCGTTAGCGCTGCGCGAGAATGATACTTTGGCGGACGCGGTGGACACCATGTGGAGAAAAAATTTAGCTTATCTTCCGATCGTTGACCGGAACCGTTATGTGGTCGGGGCTCTGACGGATCAGGACGTGATCGCATATTTCGCCCAAATTGCCGCGGGCGCTTCCTAAAAAACAAATTCTTCCTTTTTACGTTTCTCGTTTGTGTTACAATAACTCGATTTTTGGGGAAAACCTTATTCTGGGACGCGCCCGCGGATGCGCGGCTTTATTGCGCGGGTCGGCGCAGCTGTTGTTCCAGAAATTTATAATGGAGAAAAATCCATGGCGAACAATGTTGCTCAAGAACGCCGTCAATATGTTCGGGTTGCGGCGCGGGAGGTCTTAAATTGCCGGCGTTTCACTGCGAATGCTTTTATGGCGCAGGATGTGAATGAACGCATCAGCGCGGTGACGAAAAATTTAAGCGCCGGAGGCGTGTTATTCGAGTCCCCAAAATTGTTCGAAGTGGGGACTCTGCTTAAATTGGAAATTGATCTGCCGGGTTGGGAAGTTTTTAAACGGGAATTTTATAAGAAAGACGCGATATCGCGTTCGGAACCGCTGATTATTCTGGCCACGGTTGTCCGGGTGGAAATCATCAAGCCGGAAAAATTGTTCGATATCGGCGTGTGTTTTGCCGCGATCGATGAAGGCCATCGCTGGGCATTGATGCAGTATATTGAACACCATAAAAGAAAATGACAAATGAATCAGACAAGACCGACCTTAGCCCGTCATATTGACGGCAATCTTGATTTCAACGCGGAATTCGCCGCGACCTATGACCTACTGGAAAATTCCGGACGCAATGTGTTTGTGACGGGAGAAGCGGGCACGGGGAAATCCACGCTTCTGCAATATTTTCGCGAACACACGACGAAAAACGCCGTGGTTTTAGCGCCGACCGGCGTGGCCGCGGTCAATGTTCGGGGACAGACCATTCATTCTTTTTTTCGGTTTCGGCCGGATGTCACCGCGGACAAAATCCGGTCTATCAAATTGCGCAAGGACCAGCGGAAGATTTATAAATCCCTCGCGGTTGTAGTGATCGACGAGGTATCGATGGTGCGGGCGGACCTCTTGGACTGTGTGGACGCGTTTTTGCGGCTGCACGGCCCCCGGAAAAAAGCGCCGTTCGGCGGCGTGCAAATGATTTTTTTTGGCGACCTGTTTCAATTGCCGCCGGTGGTGACCCGGCAGGACCGGCCGCTGTTTGAACAGGGGGGGTACGCCGGGCCGTATTTTTTTAACGCTAAGTGTTTTGTGGATTTGAACGTCGCGGTGGTCACGCTGACCAAAATTTACCGTCAAAAAGACGAAGGATTTATCCGCTTGCTCAACCGTTTGCGAAACCGGCAGTTGAGTGGTTTGGATTTGAACGAATTAAATCAACGCGTAGTGCCCGGGTTTGAGCCTCGGGATCGGGGCTTCTACATCAATTTAACCACAACCAACGCTCTCGCCGACCGGATCAATGCTGAGCATTTAGAGAAAATCCCCGGCAAGCCGGCCGTTTTGGCCGGGGAAATCGAGGGGGAATTCCAGGAGAAAAATTTGCCGACTAAGGAGGCCCTGGAACTCAAAATCGGCGCGCAGGTGATGTTGTTGAACAATGACGCGCAAGGCCGCTGGGTCAACGGCAGCATCGGCAAGGTTTTGTCGGTTGACGGTCAGGTATGCGTCGAGCTGTCCGACGGCCAGGTTGTGGACGTGGACCCGTATGATTGGGAAATGTACCGTTTTGTCTATGATGAGGAAACGGAAAGTCTGGTGTCCGAGCCCACGGGGTCGTTTCGTCAGTATCCGTTGCGTTTAGCGTGGGCGGTAACGATCCATAAAGCCCAGGGCCAGACTTTTTCGCAGGTGGTGATTGATTTTGGCAGCGGCGCGTTTTCCCACGGCCAGGCGTATGTGGCCTTAAGCCGTTGCGTGAGTTTGTCCGGTGTAGTGTTGCGCCGACCGGTGACCATGGGAGACGTGTTGCTAGACGAGCGGGTCGTAGATTTTATGAAAGACACAAGGACACAAGGACACAAGACACAAGTATTGTAGAATTTTGGGTAATTTTTTAATGGTAGGTCAGCCAAATTCGATAAGATTATAAAATGACATGACCAAGATGACTTGTGTCCTGTGACTTGTGTCTTGTATCCTGTGTCATCTGTGAGGAACCATGGCAAACGCTATTCTGCTAATTTCTTGTCCTGACCAACGGGGCATTACCGCCGCGGTTACGGGGTTTGTTTTTCAGCATAACGGCAATATTTTGCACGCGGATCAGCATATCGACGATCAAACCAACACGTTTTTTATGCGCTTGGAGTGGGCGATCGACGGATTGGATGTGTCGGCGGAGGAATTCGCTCGGCAGTTTCAACCGATCGCCGATCGGTTTGCGATGCGTTGGCATTTGAATTTCCCTGATCCCGCGCAGGGCGAGGCTCTGCCCCGGGTGGCAATTTTTGTTTCGAAACAAATTCATTGTTTGTATGACCTTTTATTGCGCCAACGCTCCGGGCAGCTGGCTTGCGTGATACCCGTAGTGATCAGCAATCACCCCAACGCCGCTGGCGTAGCGAAAGATTTTGGCGTGAGTTTTTATGAGTTTATAGTTACCAAGGAAAATAAGGCCGAACAGGAACAAAAACAGCAGGAGATTTTAAGGCGGGAACGCGTTGAGCTGATCGTTCTGGCGCGTTATCATCAAATTTTTTCCCGGTCGTTTGTTGAGCAATACCCGGATAAAATTATCAATATTCATCATTCGTTTTTGCCAGCCTTTGCCGGCAGCAATCCCTATGGCCGGGCATATGAACGGGGCGTGAAATTGATCGGCGCTACCGCGCATTATGTCACCGAGCAATTGGATGAAGGCCCGATCATTGAACAGGACACGACGCGCGTCAGCCATCGCGATTCCGTCGCGGATATGGTGCGTAAAGGGGAGGATCTGGAAAAGGTCGCGTTGAGCCGGGCAGTACGCTGGCATTTGGAAATGAAAATTTTGCGCTATCAAAACAAGACCGTGATTTTCGACTAAGCTATGCCGCCAGTGAGAAAACGCCAGCCGCGGACTGCCGCATTTAATCTTTTTGAATTATTATTCGGATCGATCGCCGTGGATACTCTGATTTTGCTGAATGTCGCGGCGTTTTTTTTCGTTCATTTCACGCCCCAGGGCCGGGCGATTTTTCCTTCGCTGATTCTTTTTCCCGGCGGATTGTTTCAGGGCCGGGTCTGGACTTTGTTGACTTCGGGATTTGTGCACGCGAGCGGATCGCATTTGTTTTGGAACATGTTCGGTTTGTTTATTTTTGGCCGGATTGTGGAACGGCAATTGAAACCCGCCAAGACCCTGTTTGTTTATTTCGGCGCTTTGCTGGTGTCGATGATTGCCGCGGTCTTGATCTATGGGTTTGTTTTTCACAAGAACATCGCGATTGTCGGCGCTTCCGGCGCGGTTATGGGTTTGGTGTCTGCGGCGATGTTATTGGACCCGTTGGCAGTCACTTGGGAAATGCTGATTCCTTTGCCGACCATGATGAAAGGCTGGTTGTTCCTCTGCGTTGATATCAATGGGTTTTTAGGCGGGGAAAAAGACGGGATCAGCCATCTGGCGCATTTATGCGGGTTTGTCTCGATTACGGTTTTGGTTTATTTTTTGGCGAAAAAAGACCGGAAAAAATTTGCGACTGGTTTGGCGATTAATTTGCTATCATTATTTGTTTTTGCTGGTTTAGCTTGGTGGTTAAACAATTAAGGACGCAAGACACAGGACACAAGACATACTGGTCATGTCATTTTAAACCTGATCGAATCTGGCTGACCTATCGTTAAAAAGTTACACAATATTTTACAATACTTGTGTCATTTTACTATGGCTGACGAATTTTTTTCCGTATCGGAATTAAACAATTTTATCAAAGACGTGATCAATGCCGGGTTCCCGCAAATGGTGTGGGTCTGCGGGGAGATCCAGTCGTATGACCGCAATAAGAACAAGTCGCATGTGTTTTTCGAACTCGTTGAAAAAGACAAACAATCGCACGATGTGACGGCCCGGATCGGGTTGGTGATTTTCGCGGGGCGACGGTCTTATATTGAGGCGGTGTTAAAAAAGAGCGAGAACGGCTTCGCTTTAAAAGATGATATTGAGGTGAAGTTTGCCTGCCGGGTGGATTTTTATCCGCCGCACGGCGCGGTTCGTTTGATAGTCGAGGATATTGACCCGGTTTATACCTTGGGCAAAATGGCGCAGGAAAAACAGCGGCTGATCGCGTTGTTAAAACAGCAGGGTGTTTTGGACCGTAATAAACGGCTGGATCTGCCGCTTGTGCCGCTTAATCTGGGCTTGATTACGGCGTATGATTCGGCCGCGTATCATGATTTTGTGTCGGAATTGAAAAAAAGCGGATATGGGTTTACGATTTATTTGCGTGACGCCTTGATGCAGGGCAAGAAAGCGGAAAGCGATGTGGCTGCGGCGATCGACGATTTGGAGAAGATCGCGGCGGTGGAGGCGATCGTGATCACGCGCGGCGGGGGATCGATCGCGGATTTGAGTTGTTTTGACAGCCGGTTGATCGCGGAAAAAATTGCGGGATGCCGCTGCCCGGTGTTGAGCGGGATTGGGCATGAGATCAATACAACGATCGCGGATTTGGCGAGTCATACTTTCGCGAAAACTCCGACGGCGATCGCGCAGTTTTTGGCCGGCCGGGTAAGCGAATTCGCGGCTCGCGTGGATCAGCTGCGGGACGGTTTGGTTGTGGCTTTGGGAGAAATTTTTAAGGGGCAGAGGTTGGTGTTGAGAGAGAACGCCCGCGGCCTTCAGGATGGCGCGACGCGGTATTTTAAAGCCCAGCAGGTGCAATTGGCCCAATTCAGCGAGCAGGTGCGGCAAAAACCGGTGCTGCGTCTGCGGGATTGCCGGCGGAGGATCGCCGAAAGACAGGCCGGGGTGGCGCAGGTCTTGGAGCGGCGCCTCGCCAAGGCGAAGCAGGCATTGACCCATTATGAGAAATTGGTCCAGATCGCGCATCCTAAACACATTTTGCAGCGGGGGTTCAGTATTACGCGCGGTGAAAATGGCCAATTGATCCGAAGAACCAAAGATATTCATGCCGGCAAAACAATTGTGACGGAAGTTTTGGATGGGGAGTTTACAAGCCGAGTGGCGTAATGGCGCGTTCGCGGTTTTTCAAATACAAAGTTAATCTTTAACTGAGGAGATGATTGTATGAAAAATTTCCACAACGCTTTGATTCTGGGGCTTGGCGCGATCATGTTGCTGAGCGCAAACGTTTTTGCCGCAGTTGTTAATGACAAATATCCAGAAATTCAGAAAATTATCGATAGCGCCATTGCCAATGATCCGCAAATCACCGGATTTTGTATCTATGCGATTCTTTCGGGCCAGAGTAAGCTTATCCGAATCGCGTCTGATGATCCCGCTATTATCGGAGCTGTCGGCGACCCGGAAGACTTGAAAGCCATGCAAAACGACAAGGTGATTACTTTATGGGAAAAAGACAGCGTCGGTGAACCGATCGTCGACATTACCTATCCGATCAATGTCCGGGGTCAACCGGTTGCCGTGGCAGGGATCAAGTTTCGTCAGATCAAAGACAAAAGCGTATCCGAAAATATGGCCATTGCCGACGCCAAGGCAAAAATCATTATCCAGGAATTGATTGAGAAAATCAATGCCGCGGCCAAACCGCTTTGGTAATTTTTTTTACGTCGTGGCGCAGAAATAAATTTATGAACGTGGTATTTTATTTAAATTGATTGAAAAGGAGAAGCCGGATGGTCCAGTTATCAAGTATCAAGACAAAGCTGCTGATTATGGGGCTGGTATTGGGACTGGTCATGGCTGGTGTTGTTGGATTTGTCACGCCGCTGTTGTGCCGTAATGTAGCCAGCAGTGTTATGGAAAATGATGTCGATTTTACGGCGAAATTATTGGCGGAAAATTGCGCTTTGGGAATGCAAACCTACGCCTTTGATAAAGGGGAATCTTTGCGGCAGACATTGGCGATGTTGCAGGCTCCCGGGCAAGAAAATGTCATTACGGAAGTGAGTCTATTTGATTCCGATTTAAAATGGCTGTTGGGGCTGAATTCCAGCCCCGATAAAAAAATCCATGCGATCAGTGAGATGGCTACGACCAATCGGGTCAACAATATTGAAGTCGTATTGCCCATCAAAGACTCGCATGCTACGATCACGGGTTATTTGGATATTATATTTTCTAAAAATAGTTTTATCAATAAAATTAATCATTTTACCCGATGGATGGGAATGATCGGTATGGTCTTTCTGGTTGTTATTTTTCTTCTCATCCTGTGGGTCACTTCGACTATCACAAGGTCGATTCATTTGGTTGTCGCCAAGTTGAAAGAGATTGCCAGCGGGGACGCGGATTTAACGCATCGGATCGATGTCCGCACCAAGGACGAGTTGGGAAGCTTGGCGCACTGGTTTAACATTTTCGTCGAAAAAATCGGTGGTATTGTGTTACAGGTCAGAAACGGCGCGGGGGCGATTGAAACATCCGCGGGTCAGATCCAGACGGCATCTCACGGACAGGCCAAAGGGTCTTCGGAACAAAGCTCCGCCGTCAATGAAGCGTCAACCACTGTCAAGGAACTGGCGGCCACGGCTTCCCAAATCGCCCAGAACGCGGAAAATGTGGCCAAGGTTGCCGAACGTTCCATGGCCGGGATGCAGGAGATCAATATTCGCGTCGACACAACTGCGAAAAAGATCCTAAGATTGGGAGAGAAATCCCAGGCGATCGGCAACATTACGAAATTGATCGATGATATTGCCGAACAGACAAACCCGCTCGCGCTTAACGCCGCCATTGAAGCGGCCCGTGCTGGTGATGCGGGACGCGGGTTCGCGGTGGTAGCCCAGGAAGTGCGCAAATTAGCGGAACGTTCTTCGGAATCGACGGATGAGATCCGTCAGCTGATCACCGAAATCCAATCGGAAATCAATGCGACCGTGATCGGAATCGAGGATTCACTCAAGTGGGTGACACGGGGTGTTGAGATGATCCGCGAGACGGCGGGGTCAGCTAAAGAAATCTCAATCGCCACGCAGCAACAACGGACCGCATCCGAACAGACGGTGCAGGCGATGCAGAACATTAACGCGGTGACAAGACAATTTACCGCGTCGACTGCCCAGGCTTTGTCTTCGGCGAAAACGTTAAGCGACCTGGCCCACGAGCTCAAAATCGTTTTAGCCGGGTTTAAATTGGGATGATTTTTTTAAAGAGGGGATAAAAAAATGGCTGACGTGAAATATAGTGTTTCGTTGAAGAAGTTGGAAGAGATTATTGCGAAGATTGAGAGCGAGGAGATTGATGTGGACGAGTTGGCGAAGAAGGTGAAGGAGGCGGTGGATTTGATTAAGACTTGTAAGGAAAAGATTGAGAAGGCGGAATTGGAAGTGAAGAGCGTGGTGGATGGATTGAAGGTCCAGGAAACATGATGTGCTAAATTTTTGCTTCGCAAAAATTTTCCTTGTGCTATAGTCATTCGTTTATTTTGATATGTGCGCCTGTAGCTCAATTGGATAGAGCATTAGACTTCGGATCTAAGGGTTGGAGGTTCAAGTCCCCCCAGGCGCGCGTTTTGCGCCGTAGGCGCAAAACGCGAGAGAGGCGAGAGGAGATAGGCGAGAGGAGAAAAAGCAAAAAATTCGCCTCGGTCACCCCTCTCCTCTCTCCTTTCAATCAAGGTTTTCGGAGAATTTTAAATGTTGAATAACCCGACAATGACACCTTTAAAACAAACCCCCTTATACCGCGACCACGTCGAGCTCGGCGCCAAGATGGTGGATTTTGGCGGCTGGGATTTGCCGGTGCAGTATGAGGGCATTCTCGCGGAATACGCGGCCACCCGTCAATCAGTTACGGTGTTTGATGTCTCGCATATGGGCGAGTTTATCATTGAAGGCGATGCTCTGACTTCCGGATTGGACCGGATTGTCACTATGCCGATTGTTGATATGCCGTTGAAAACGTGCCGTTATGGGATGATTCTCAACGAGACCGGCGGGGTGATTGATGACTTGATTGTGTTTCGCGTTGAGCGCGACAACTGGTTCATTGTTGTTAACGCGGCAACCGCGGAAAAGGACGCGGCGCATTTTCAAAAGCATTTGACTGCCGCGGCGAAATTCACGGATGTTTCGGCCCAGACCGGGAAGTTGGATTTGCAGGGTCCGCGGTCGCGTGAAATATTAAAAAAATTTGTTTCCGGAGCGGAAAAACTTGATTATTATTCTTTTGGCTTTTTTGATCTCTTGCGTGAGAATGTCCTGATCAGCCGCACGGGATATACGGGTGAGCTGGGTTATGAAATATTTTTTCCCTGGGACAAAACGCCGGATTTATGGCGGGCGCTTTTACAGAGCGGGGATGTGAAACCGGCGGGCTTGGGCGCGCGCGATATTCTGCGCCTCGAAATGGGATACAGTCTTTACGGCCATGAATTGAGCGAAGCGATCAATCCTTTGGAAGCGGGCTTGACAAAGTTTGTGCATTTCGATAAATCATTTATCGGGAAAGACGCGTTGCTGGCATTGAAATCATCCGGTATGACGCGCCGGATCGTTGGAATAGTATCGGAAGACAAACGCAGTCCCCGGGCTGGGCAGAAGCTTTTTTCTGGGGAGCCGGAAGCCGGGGTGGTGACCAGCGGGTCGTTTTCGCCGCATTGTCAGCGGGGCATTGGCCTGGGATTTGTTCCGGCCGCGTTATCCGTCGGTGAAAAAATATTTTTTGGGGACGCGGGCCGAAAGTTTCCCGCGCAAATCGCCAGCCGGTTTTTTTACAAAACGGGATCCATCAAGTCCTAAAGGAGAATCATATTATGGAAATCGAGCAAAATTTGCTTTATACCAAAGAGCATGAGTGGGTCAATGTGGAAGGCGACAGCGCGACGATCGGGATTTCCGATTATGCCCAGGAGTCATTGGGCGACATAACTTTCGTCGAGGTCCCCAGCGAAGGGGACGAGGTGGAGCAATTCGAGCAGATTGCCTCGGTCGAATCCGTGAAAGCGGCCAGCGATATTTTTTCGCCGGTGTCCGGCAAGATTGTCGAAGTGAACCCGAATTTGGAAGCCACTCCCGAACTGATCAATCGTTCGCCCTACCGCAAAGGCTGGATCGCCAAGATCAAAATGTCCGACCCCGAGGAAACCGCGAATTTGATGACGGCCGAGGAATACGAATCATTTTTGGAAAGCACGGGATAAATTGAATCCTTACATCCCCAATACCCCTCAGGAAGTTGACGAAATGCTCAAGGTCATCGGCGTGAAAACGATCGATGACTTGTTTAGCGATATTCTGCCGCAGCAGCGGCCGCAGTCGTTTGATTTGCCGGCGGGCAAATCCGAATTGGAAGTCATGACGCGGTTGCGGGACATTGCGGCGAAGAATACGGCGGGGCTGGTTCCGTTTATCGGCGGCGGGTATTATGATCATTATGTTCCGGCCGCGGTTGGGGCGTTGGTTTCGCGGGCGGAGTTTTATACTGCGTACACGCCGTATCAGCCCGAATGCAGTCAGGGGACTTTGCAGGCTTTGTTTGAATATCAGAGCGCGATTTGCGCGTTAACAGACCTGGATGTGTCCAACGCGTCGTTGTATGAAGGCGGGACAGCGCTGTATGAAGCGCTGATCATGGCGATCCGCGCCACGAACCGGACCAAGGTGATCATCGACGGGGGAGTCAACCCGATCCATCAAAAAATCCTCCGGACTTATACCAGCAATCTGCATTTTGAATTTGTTTTGGCTCCGGTCAGTCATGGACAAGCGGACCGGGCGGCGATCGGCCGGCTGGTTGACAAAAATACGGCTGCGGTGATTTTACAGAATCCGAATTTTTTCGGCGCGATTGACGATTATTCCGATATTGTTAAAACCGCGCATAGTCAGGGCGCGTTGGCGGTGATGAGTGTGTATCCGATTGCTTTGGGGTTGTTGAAAACCCCGGGAGCCATGGGCGCGGATATCGCGACCGGGGAAGGACAGAGTCTAGGCTTGCCGCTCAATTTTGGCGGGCCTTATCTGGGATTTATGGCTTGCCGTAAAGCCTTGATCCGCAAAATGCCGGGCCGCATCGTCGGGGAAACCACGGACGGTCAGGGACGGCGGTGTTTTGTGAATACCCTGCAGGCCAGGGAACAGCATATCCGCCGGGAAAAAGCGACTTCCAATATTTGCACGAATGTGGCGTTGAACGCGGTGCAGTCAATGATTTATATGGCCTTGTTGGGCAAGAAAGGCTTGAAGGATTTGGCGCAACTGAACGCGGATAAAGCCGAATTTTTAAAACAGGAATTATCTAAAATTAAAGGCGTAGAAGCCAAACGCAGTTCGCCGACGTTCAACGAGTTTACGGTTTGTTTGCCGAAGGCCGCGGACGCGGTGGTGGAGGCGATGATCGACGAAGGGTTTGCCGCCGGGTTCCCGTTGGGAAGATATTATCCGGGAATGGAAAATTATATGATCGTCGCGGTCACGGAAAAACGGACGAAGGCGGAAATGCTGGCGTATGCGAACAGTCTTCAAAAAGTATTAAAATAGAGCCTCTTTGAAGTTTTGAATGGGTAAGTAAGGGTAAAAGAAATTTTTTTCTGCCACGGGTTATTTTGGCCGTCTGCTTCGGTTTACGGCAAGCTTTCTATCGCGATTTTTAAACGCGGAAAGCTCGCCGTAAAGCCGTAGTCACCGCGTTTTGAGCAGAGCGAAGCGGTGACGAAGTGCCGCGCCCAGTCAGCGCGGCCTCGCAGACTTTTGGCCAAAAAACCCTTATTGTGGCAGAAAAAATTTTCTTTTACCTTTACTTACCCATTCAAAACTCAACAAAACCAGAAAAGATTAAAATAGGCGTATTTTAAAAATCATGAAACTCATCTTCGAAAAAAGTGTTGCCGGACGGCAGGGGTTTTATCTGCCGCAGTCGGATGTTGACGTAAAAGCGGATATCCCGTTGAAATACCGCCGGGAAAAAGACTGTGTCTTACCCGAGGTCTCGGAATTGGACGTGGTCCGGCATTACACGCTTTTGTCCCAGCGGAATTATTGCGTAGACGCGAATTTTTATCCGCTCGGTTCCTGCACCATGAAATACAATCCGAAATTCACGGAAACCGCGGCGGCCTTGCCTGCCCTGACCGAAGCCCATCCGCTTTTGCCGCAATTGAAAAAAGGGGAGCGCTGGGTGCAGGGATCATTGGAAATTTTGTATGAAATGGAGCAATGGTTGTGTGAGATCGCCGGCATGGACGCGTTTACCATGCAGCCGCTGGCCGGAGCGCACGGCGAATTGACCGGGGTCATGATGATTGCCGCGTATCACCGGGCCAAGGGGAATAAAAAAACGCATATCATTATTCCGGACTCGGCGCACGGCACGAATCCCGCGTCGGCGGCGATTGCCGGTTATGAAATTGTCACGATCCCTTCGGATAAAAACGGGGTCATGGATCTCAAAATTTTGAAGGAAAAAATCAATTCCGAAACTGCGGCGGTGATGATCACTTGCCCGGACACGCACGGCGTATTCAATCCGCAGATTGATCAAATCGCGGCCCAGGTCCACGGGGTGGACGGACTTATGTATTATGACGGCGCGAATTTAAACGCGATCTTAGGCCGCTGCCGGCCCGGCGATGTCGGATTTGATGTGGTGCATATCAATTTGCATAAAACCTTTGCCACGCCCCACGGCGGCGGCGGTCCGGGCGCCGGACCGGTCGGCGTTAAGGAAAAACTCGCGCCGTTTTTACCGGTGTCCCGGGTCATGCGCCGTACGGATAAAACCTATTATTTGAAATATGATTTTTCGGAATCGATCGGCTATATCTCGTCGTTTTACGGCAATTTCGGGATCATTGTCCGCGCCTTTGCCTATATGTTGATGTTAGGCAAGGAAGGATTGTTGGCGACCAGCGGCCACGCGGTCCTGAACGCCAATTACATTCGCGTCCGCCTTAAAGAATATTATGAATGCGCGTTTGACCGGATCTGTATGCATGAATGCGTTTTCTCGGCGGTAAAACAGGTGGAGCGCGGAGTCCACGCGATCGACATCGCGAAATATTTGATCGACCAGAGAATGCACCCGCCCACGGTGTATTTTCCGATGACGGTCAAGGAAGCGATCATGGTCGAGCCGACCGAGACGGAATCCAAGGACACGATGGATACGTTCATAGAAACCATGATCGCGGCCGACAAATTAAGCCGCGACAATCCCCAAGCCTTTCACGACATGCCCAAAACCATGCCCATATCTCGTCCGGACGAAACCAAAGCCGCCCGCGACTGCCGGACCCAGTGCTTTTCGTAGGGGCGCCCCTTGTGGGCGCCCGTCGTCGTGGCGCGACTGAGCAACGGGCGCCCACGAGGGGCGCCCCTACAGGAATCCGTTATTGGTACGCGAAAGGATAATGGGACCCCGCAAGGTGTGTCCGCCGTGAGGCGCTAATTTAACACGTATGCGGACGGCCCGACAAGTCCGCCGTGGAACCGCGATTCGAGGTTATTATGCGTGGACAAAATAGTCGGATATTTATCATACCCGATAGGGTATTATTATAATCCTTAAAGACTCAATTCTCCTTATTTTTAATAATATTTCTTGATTTTATACCCTTTAGGGTGTATATTTTAATCATGAAAAGCCTTGGGAAAATCATCCAGGAGTTGAGAAAGAAAGCAGGTCTTGGTCAGGTCGAGTTCGCCCAGCGGGCGGGAGTCGGCTTGCGTTTTGTGAGAGAACTCGAGCAGGGCAAGACAACCGTGCGTATGGACAAGGTCAATCAGACCCTGGATTTTCTTGGACATCATCTGGAGGTCGTGCGTAATGGCAAAGGATAAGAAGCGCAAAGCCCAGGTTTTTTATCATGATTGTCTGGCCGGAATCCTGGAAGAGACGGACCAAGGATACAGGTTCACCTATGCCTCTGATTTTTTGAAGACGGGTAAGCCGATTTCATTGTCTTTGCCTTTGCAGGCGGAACCTTTTGAATCAGCCGTATTGTTTTCTTTCTTCGCCGGACTGAATGCGGAAGGCTGGTATCGGGATATCGTTTGCGCGACCAAGAAGATCGACCAGACGGATGAATTCGGGATCTTATTAGTGACCGGAGAGAACACGATCGGAGCGGTTACCGTGAAAGAAAGCGGAGCCGTATGAAGAACGAACGATCTCTATGGCGCAAAGTCTTCGGCATTGACAAAGAGCCGTATATCGACCTAACGCTGGCCGGGGTTTCTCTGAAAGCGCAGGAAATGGTCGGGAAGATGTCCATTTCCGGCGTTCAGCCGAAGCTTTCCGTCCGGCTTGTCGATAAAGACAATAAGCCTCGGCTGGAAGTCACCGGTGAGGGCGGACAATATATTTTAAAGCCTCAAGTCCAGGCGTTTGCTCATCTGCCGGAAAATGAAGAGTTCTGTATGACCATGGCCGGCGAGCTGGGGATCGATGTGCCCGCGCATTGCCTGGCGCATTTGCAGGACAAGAGTTGGGCGTATGTGGTCAAACGGTTTGACCGTAAAGGCCGTCGCAAGATCCATCAGGAGGATTTTGCGCAGATCCTGGGCAAAGAAAATAAATATGACGGCTCGGTTGAGGAGATCGGCCGGACGTTGAAAGCGGTTTCCGAAGTTCCCGGGCTGGATGCGCAGCTTTTCTTTGAGCGGGTCGTGTTCAATTTCCTGATCGGGAATGGCGATGCGCATGTGAAAAATTATTCTGTCATTTATAACGAAGCGGGGTGGGCGCGCCTTGCCCCGGCGTATGATCTGGTCTGTTCCCGGATCGTAGTCCCGCAAGAGACGGATGAATCGGCATTGACCATTCAGGGGAAAAAGCGCCGGATCAAAAGGCAGGACATGGACCTTCTCGCCGAGTATCTTGGCATCCCGGAAAAAATCCGGTTCGCGAAGTTTGCGGGACAGAAAGAACTTTTTTGTTCAAGGCTAAAGGGGTCCCGGCTCCCCAAGGATCTGGCCAAAGACTTTGATAAGCTTTTAATGGAACGCTTCCAAAGGCTGGAATTGGAATAACGCCGTCAGCATTGCGATCAAGCAGCCGAAAAACCGGCAAAAGACAAAAAAATAATCCCGCTTATGATTGTTCAAGAAATATCCTTTCGCGCGCCCGAAGAAAATATCCGTTACGACGAGGAATTGCTGAAACGCGCAGAAGACGGGCAAGGCGGGGAGGTTCTGCGGTTTTGGGAATCGCCGGTGGTTTTTGTGGTTTTGGGCCGGATGGGCGACACTGATGAGGACGTTATTTTGGATAACACCACCCGCGACAATGTCCCGGTGATCCGCCGGGCTTCCGGAGGCGGCACGGTTGTGCAGGGCCCGGGTTGCCTTAATTATTCGCTTATCTTATCGAAAACCAACCCGGATGTCGCTGACCTGAAGCGTTCCTACGCTTATATTTTAAGCCGGGTTGTTCAAGCCTTAAGCCAGGTTGGAGTCGACGCCGAATTTCTGCCGATCTCGGACATCGCGTTAAAAGCCAATCATAAAAAAATTTCCGGCAACGCGCAAAAACGCGGCCGGAATTTTATCCTGCATCACGGCACAATCCTCTATCAGTTTGACCTGCCGCTGATTTCCCGCTATCTCAAAACACCTAAGGATATCCCGAAGTACCGTCAAGGCCGTTCCCACGCCGATTTTGTCGAGAACCTGGAAGGCGATATTTACGTTTTCAAGAAAGTGATGATTGATATTTGGAGAAGTGCGCCTTGCAAATAAGAGAAAATATCGACGTTGATCATTGATGTCGTAGGGGCGCCTCCTGTGGGCGCCCGTAGTCGCCGCGTTTTGAGCGGAGCGAAGCGGCGACGAAGTGTCGTGCCCAGTCAGCACGACCGTCGATATGGCGCGACAGTTTAACGGGCGCCCACAAGCTTGCCTGCCGAAGGCAGGGGGCGCCTCTACAAAAAATTGAAATATAAAGAGACAGTTAAAATATAAAACATGAATTCGCGTTTCACCAATTTTTATTTTAAATTTGCCGCCGATGGCCGCTTGACATGCCGTATCAAATATGATACATTTTAATTGCCAATATGGGTAGAGATATGCATAGTTATTATGAAAATTTTCTCGTGTATTCCGGCGATAAATATTCGGTATTCTTTCACGCGGAGGAGCGGGAATCGTCTACGGTCAACGAGTATTACCGGAATTGCGATGAAGTGACGCGTGCCAGCTTATTATATCTGGTGAAAAGGATCGCGGACATCGGCCATATTTATGATGAAACCAAGTTTCGTATTGAAGACAGACGGCATAAAATATATTGTTTAAAACCAAGAAAAGAGCGATTTTTTTTGTTTCTTTTTCACCGGACAAAAAATCATCATAACGTCCGGATACACAAAAAAGAAACAGAAGCTCGATCGCGATGAACTTAATAAAGCAGTTCAAATACGAGAAGGTTATATTTAGAGGAGATGACTCAAATGCGTAAAGCCATATTCGATCAGGAAATGGAAAACCCAAAATTCAAGAATATATTCAATGAAGTGTCTGCGAATTTGAATATCGGCGAACAAATTGCGGAATTACGGCATAAAGCAAAAATGAGCCAGTTAGAACTTGCTCAAAAAGTCAAGACCAGCAGAACGGCAATTGCGCGTTACGAGAGCGGGGATTACGATAGTTTCAATGTGAGGACTCTGACGAGAATCGCGCAGGCTTTTCATAAAAATCTGAAAATATCCTTTTCCGCTTAGGAGGTTTTGTTGTGCTTAAAACAGCAGTTCCGGTAGAACAAATTGTGCGCGAGGCCATCGAATTTTTGACCCGAACGGTTTCGGTCGATGCGGTTGTCTTGTTTGGTTCGCAAATCTCGGGAGAGGCGGATGAGAGCAGCGACATTGATGTCGCGGTGATCTCCGACGAACTGGTTCGAATGCCGTTTCGCGAACAGATCAAGCTTTTTTCGCGGGCCATCATGGCGGTTGACGTTCGTCTTGAATTCCATCTGTATTCTTGCAGTGATTACCTCAACCCGCCGCAAGGGTCATTTTTACGCTTGATTAAAAACACCGGCCGGGTTTTAAAGTTGAATTGATCCCTGGCGGAAATATTTTCATTCCGGGAAAAAATCTCCGGGTTTATTTTTCTACGCGTCTAATTCTTTTCCCGCCGGGAAATCCGCTTGGCTCATGTCGGTCGACGGAGTGCCGGTTTGTTTCTTTGGTTCTTGCATCCCCATCAATTGCGGCAGACTCACCGGCACGGGCGCGTACAAAACCGGGATCACGCCCTGGAATTGGATTGTGTCCCAGGTTTTGCCCTCAATCGGCGAAGAAACGCCGTTGCCGTCCACAGTCACCTGCAAATCCAATTGTCTCGGGTCCAGATTGATCCCGCCGAGTTGGTTGACCGGACTGGCGGATTTTGGACTCTGGTTGAGATTTTGTATTGCTTGCTCAATCCTTCTTCTTTCCTGAATATTTAATGGGGTAATTGCTTGTAAAGCGGCAATTGCGCGTGGGCCGCCAATATTTTCAAGAGCTCCGATAATGTTAGCTCGAACTCCTTCTGAATATTCTGGCTCCAGGCGATCCTGCAAGGGTTGGATAGCCGTTATTGCTCCCATTTGGCCTAAAGCAAATGCAACCTGTTCACGGACTGGGAAATAATCATCATGGAGAAGCGGGGTTAACGCAGAAACAATTCTGCCAAAATAACCTTGAGGGAGATCATTTTCTCGACCTAAGAAATAGGCGGCCATTTCACGTTTATTAAGATCTTGATCTGCCAATTGGGCGATCCATTGGTCAATTTTAGCGGGAGACGCGGAAACATTATTTTCGTTAATTTCTCCGACACCAGCCGGCGATGAAGCGGCAGAGAGATAATTTTCGAAAACATTTTTAGAATAAAAATCCTGATCGTATATTCCTTCAATATATTCTATCGCATAGTTCGCGACTTCTCGGACCTGTATGCTATCATGTTGTGTCAATTGCCTTAACGCGGGGATGGCAGTTTCACTGCCGATCATTCCCAATGCCCAGGCGCCGGCCATAAGCTCTTCTGGCAGATGCCTCGATTGAATATAAGATATTAAATGTTCCGAGGCGCGATTTTCCTGACAAAAACCAAAAATGATCACGGTATTTCGACGCACAGTAATGCGTTGGTCATTTAATCCAGCAACAAGACTTTCAAAAGCGGCTTCAAACTCGGCAAACAACAAATCAGCGCCCGGTTCGTTTCGGGTGGACATTTCATAGGCCAAATAAGCCATTTCGGCGAGACTTTCAGAATATGCAGGAGAATGTGTGCGTGCAAAATACCGGAGTGTTTGATTGAGTTGCATTTTAAGTTGATTTGGACTTTTTGTCAGTCGAGTAGCGATGTGGGGAGGGGCATCATCTCCTGGAAGTTGGTGTTTGAAATCAGAGGTAAAACGATCTGTTGGTGAAATCATAGAATGATGGGCATTAACAGCTTGATCGACTTCAGCCGGATTTGCGGCAGTTCCGGTGAGGAGTAATCTGACAGTCTCCATTATTTCATATCCGGCGATGGGTGTTACCGCTGGACTGCCTGCCACAGTTAAACGCACCGGGCCGGTAATTCCGCCGGAAAAATATTGCCGGGACATGATGTCACCGGTCACGTCTTCTTCGTCTTTAATGAATTTGAACACGCCGTCGCGGGCAGATTGGAGATATTTTTCGTAAATGGCTTCTTTGCCTACGCCGTCGGTGAATCCGACGCCTGTGGTTTTGTTTTGGTCGGCGTAGCCTTTGCCTAAGACGCTGTTTTTCAGCCGGGTTTTATACCAGGCGGCAAGGATCATGGCCGCGTAGATTTGGCGCAATTTGGCAAAATTTTGGCCGGCGTTGACTTCCTGTTTGATGGCGGGGATCAATGTGTCGCGGTAGATTTGCAGGACTTTTTGATCGAAATTTATTTTGCTATCGTGGGCGCCCCTTGTGGGCGCCCGTCCCGGTTCCGCCATTTGATAATCTTTTTCCATCATCACTTTGAGATGGCTTTTAAGAATGATGACTTTGCCGTCTTTTTCCCAGATATGCGCTTGCGCGGGGACGATCCAGACGCGGTTCAAGGTTTCGACGGCCGCATCGCGATTGCCTAATTCTTTTTCCGCTAAATCATAGATTTTCGACCATAATTGTTTGCCGACCGCGGAATCCGGGTGATGCAACGACGCGGTCAATTGTTTTAAGACATAATCTTCCGCCAACAGATCGCGGCCCATGGCGGTTTTGCTCAAGCCCGCCGGGATAATCCGGTTTTTTTCTTTTGGCGAGAGATTGACCCAGAGTTCATTTTCCGGCACGGTCAGGGAAGCTAAAAAATATTTGACAGCTTTGTCCGCTTCCTGGCGCAAGGCTTCACCGGAAACTTTGTCTGTGCCGGTGTCAAAAATAAAATCAAAGCGCAGAGGGTCTTGGGCATTGATGACCATGCCTTTGAGAATAACGGGCGTGTATGCGCCAGTCATCCCGATTATCTGGCCCGGCAAAGGCAAATTGTGGATGAACGCGCCTTGGCCGAAACTGACCCCGGGGTTTAAAATAAGGGAAGCTGCCAAAATGGATGACAGGGTTTTACGCAGTTGGGGTAATACGCATGAAGTGAACTTCGGGATCTCCTGGTAATAAAATTGTAAATGTTTTGCCGGTGCCGTGGGGCGTCCTTCGCAGACTGGGACGAATGCCCTATTTTTGAAATTTTAAAAAAAATTTAAGGGAAAAAATTGCCCAAGTGTCCCAGTCTGCTCGTGGCGCCCCATACAAAAAGTTCAAAAAGTTAAAATATGTAAAGGCAGCGAAAGTATAAAACAGAAATTCACGTTTTGCCAATTTTTATTTTCTTATGGATTTTTAAAAAACCCTCTCTATAATTGGTTTATGCAAATTGTCTGTTTACATAGGGATTCCTTCTTTTTTAAGAAATGGACGTTAATCATGACTGCCGGCGCGGTTCTGCTTTTACCGACGGGATGCGCGTCGGACGGCAGATTGACGCCGGGAGCGAAAATCAGCGTAAGCGCAGTCCCGGCAAAGACTTTAGCGCCGGCCAAATCTTCCCAGGATGTCCATCAAACCTACATTGATTTCTTCGAGCAGGTTTATAAAAAGATGGATGAGAATTATTATCAACCGGTATCGCGGGATAAGTTCAACGCTTTTATCGAAAAATTCAACACAAAAATTTACGCCAAACTAAAAGACGAAGCAAAATCCGATGATTATATTCGCTGGCGCAGCGCGGCGTTGTTGGTAGACGCTTTGAAAACTAGCGAAGATATTTTTTCCGGATTTTTTCCGCCGGAGCCGGCCAAACATTACGCCCAGACTGCTTTGGGGCAAAGAATCGATTTGGGAATCGAAGGCCGTGTAACCGATAAAGGATATGAAACTACCCAGGTCGAACCGCGTTCCGACGCTTATCAGAACGGCCTGCGGATCGGGGATGTGCTGTTGCAAATCGACGCGGCACAGGTCAAAACCCTGAAAGAGAAAGAGATCGCTGACCGGCTGACGCCTTTGGCCGGGTCGAAAGTAAAATTGGAATTCGCGGCAACCGCGGAAAATACGGTTAAAACGATTACGGTGGTCAGCCGGGAATATTTCCGCCAAGCGGTTTTTCAGATGAATATTCCCATCGCCGGGATTTATGGACTGCAGATCAAGCAGTTCAACCGGGTCACGGGCGACGATGTTGCGCGGTTTTTAGCGTATTTTCATCAATTGGGCGAAATCCGCGGTCTGGTGCTGGATTTGCGTGGCAATCCCGGCGGCCCGCCTTTAGCGGCGCGGGAGTTGGCCGGATTTTTTCTCAAGACGGGCGAAGATTTTGCTTATTTTCACAAAAAAGGACAGCCGCCGGCGATGCTGGATGTCCCGGCGATTCCGGCGCAGTTTAAATTCGACGGTCCGTTGGTGATTTTGATTGACAAAGACAGCGGCAGCGCGACGGAATTATTTTCCGGGGTGATGCGGTATCGCGGCCGGGCGGTTTTGATGGGGACGAATTCCGCCGGGCAAGTTATGCTCAAGAGTATGTTTTCGTTTGACGACGGTTCGATGGTCTTGTTGATTACTTCGCGCGGCCATTATCCCGACGGCAGACCGTTTCCGTTTGGCGGGTTGACCCCGGACCGGAGTATAGCGCAGATGGAGGGCGCGGATCCCGTGAAACAGGCGGCAATTTATCTGATTTATCTCTATAAAAAAACCAACGGTTTATGATGCGCGGCACGGATAAAATTTTATTCATTGTCCCGGCTTACAACGAAGCATCGTCCGTCGGATCGACGGTAGAAGAAATTATTCGTTTATATCCAACCGCCGATGTCGTCGTGATAGATGACGGGTCAATAGATGCCACCGCGCAGGTCACGGCCGCGGCCGGGGCAAAAGCCTTGGTCTTGCCGTTCAATTTAGGGATCGGCGCTGCCGTGCAGACCGGGTTTAAATTCGCGGCGGAATTCGGCTATCTTTTCGTAGTGCGCGTCGATGGCGATGGCCAGCACGACCCGCAATATGCCGCGGATTTGCTTGGGCCGATTCTCGCCGGGGAAGCGGATGTGGCTACGGGAAGCCGTTTTTTGCCTCCGAACACCGGATATCGTTCCTCGTTTATCCGGCGGATCGGGATCAATTTTTTTGCCGGATTGCTCAGCCGTTTAACCGCCGCGAAAATTACGGATCCCACGTCGGGTTTCCAGGCGTTTAACGCGAAGGCGATCGGCGTGTTCGCGGCGTATTATCCGGATGATTTTCCCGAGCCGGAGGCGATTGCCGTCATGAGCCGTTATGGACTGCGGCTGCGGGAAGTGCCGGTGCGTATGCGGCAACGCTCGACGGGCGTGAGCTCGATCCGCTATTTGAAAACTTTTTATTACATGGTGAAAGTGACCTGCGCCATTTTGTTGGATAAACTAAAACGCCGGGCCAATGAAGCTTAGAGCCTTGAGCCTTGAACCTCGAGCCGATTTATGACCGCTAAATTTTTAGCAATTCTTTTGTCTTGCGCGCTTTTGGGCGTGGTGATTGACCTGGTCCGTAGAGAAAAACTACTTTTCCATTACGCGGCCGGTTGGCTGGCGGTAGGGTTGGCGGCGTTATTTTTCGCGATTTTCGACGGATTGTTGGGTCGAGTGGCGGTTTTTTGCGGTTTTATTTTGGTGAGCAATTTTGTTTTTTTCGCGTTGTTGGGGGCTTTGGTCAGTTTAAGCCTGGGGATGACGATTTTTCTTTGCCGGCAGAACAAGCGCAACAACCAGATGGCGCAAAAGATCGCGATCCTCGAATATGAGTTACAACAATTGAGCCAACAGCGTACCGTCCAAAGCGGACAGGAAACCAGCAAATGAAAATCAGGACATCCGCCAAAGATCTCGGATATTATTCCATTTTGGGTTTTGACCAGGAACCTTTTGCGACCAGCCCGGATCCGGAATTTTTTTATCCCACCCTCCAGCATGAATCGGTTTTGACCAATCTGTTGATTGAGTTGCGATTGCGCCGCGGGTTATCGGTCGTGTTAGGGGATGTCGGCACCGGGAAAACCACGCTTTGCCGCAAAATGCTGCATGAATTAAACAAACGCGGCGACATGATTTTTCACATGATCCTCAATCCGGCTTTTAACAACGAAGGCCAATTTCTGGCTTCCTTGGCGCGGAATTTTGATATTGATCTGCCCCGAGGCATGGATTTAAACAATGCCGACATTATGGATTTACGGGATATGATTGAACAGTTCCTCATCCAAAAAACTTTGGAAGAGGAGCGGACCATCACCTTGGTTATCGACGAGGCGCAGAAATTGGATTTGACCACGTTAGAAACACTGCGGATTTTGTTGAATTTTGAAACCAATGATCACAAGTTGATCCAATTGGTTCTGTTCGGCCAATTGGAGCTTTACGCCAAGGTGATCCATATGGCGAATTTTCTGGACCGGATCAGTTATAAATTTACGCTCAATCCGCTAGACGCGGGCGAGACCAAGGAATTAATTGAATTCCGGTTGGGACGCGCCGGTTACCGGGGAGGTCATCGGCTGTTTTTGGATGAGGCCTATGGAGAAATTTATAACTATACGCGCGGGTATCCGCGCAAAATCAATATGCTTTGCCATAAACTGTTAAAAGAGTTGGTGATGCAGAATCAGCAGATTGTGGATCGGGTTTTGGTGGGCGTGGTTATCGCGCGGGAAAATCAAGGCCTGCCGGAAAATTTTGTAAAAATTTAACGGCGGTATCCGGGTTGCAAATTTTTTAAAAAAATGGCGCTTTTCAGCCGATTTATCGTCGACAAATATGGCTGCCAAAAAAAAATTAAAAAAAATTAATTTTGTCTTGCAGTCTTTAGTCCCGCATATAGAATGACACTATGAACCTATTTGCTAAAAAGAAAACGACCGCGGAACAAAAACTTTTGCAGATGATTGAGGCTTCTCAAGGCTCGGGTGAGGGCGGCGTTCTCCCCCAACAAAAAGCCGTCCGTAAGCAGAGTCTCCTCGCAGTGATCAAAATATTGAACGGATTATTGGTTTTAGCCGTGATCGGCGCGGCCTGTTTATTGGCCGGCGAAGTCTCGCGCGGATCCCGGGAGTTGGCCGTAAAAGTCAATTTCCCGTCAAACGTGAAGGCGAGCTCCGGGGATATCGCGGGGGCCATGCCTGCCGCGGCTTCCGTGCGGCCGGAGACAGCGTATTTGGCGTCGATCAGCGATCGGAATATTTTTCAGCCCTACGAAGAAAAAGTCAAGGGGGAGATGGCCGCTACCGGCGTTAAAAAAACGATCGCGTTGAAGGCGGCAAAATTACGTCTCGTCGGCATATCTTGGCTGGACCGGGTGGACACAGCCTCGGTGATGCTGGAAGACACCGAGAAGCAAGCGACCTATTTTCTTCAGGTAGGCGAGAAAATAGGCGATATTATCGTTAAAACCATTTACGCCGATAGCGCTTTGATAGGCTACGAAAACGAGGAGATGATAATCAAATATGACAAACCCCAGATGTAATTTCCCGAAGGCGGTTCTTCTGGCGTTCGCCGCATTTGCCGCGGTGAGCAGCGGCGCGGGTTTTATAACTATGGCGGCCGCGGAAGATCCGACGCCCAT
>JADFXQ010000016.1 GCA_015233495.1 Candidatus Omnitrophota bacterium
CTACGGGCCGGCGATTGGCTGTAAAATTCACCCGGCAATCCCCGGCATTCCGAACGTTCATCGCCGGCCATTTTCACATACCCGCCCAGCGGAATCAAACAAAGCATAAATTCCGTTTCGGCGCGTTTCCAAGAAAATAATTTGGGCCCAAATCCTAAGGCAAAACGTTCAACTTTCACGCCCAACCGCCGCGCGGTGATAAAATGTCCCCATTCATGTACTAAAATCAACACGCTCAACACTCCGGCAAAAACCCCGGACACTTTAAGATTGGCTAATAAATGTTCCATAAAATTCCTAAAATTATTTACAACTGCTGTTTACAAATCCATTCTTCGGCTTTAATTCTGGCCCAAACTTCCGCGGCTAGCACCTCCTCCAAGCTGGGATTGTTGCGCTTGCGGTGGCGGGAAACAACCGCTTCTCCTACAGAATAAATATCAACAAAACGCATCCGCCGCTCCAAAAAAGCCTTTACCGCGGCTTCATTCGCCGCGTTCAACACCGCCGGGAGCGTTCCGCCCTGTTCACCAGCGGACAGCGCCAACCCCAGGCAAGGAAATTTCTTATAATCGGGGGGGGAAAAATCCAACTTCCCAATTGTCCCAAAACGCAAAGGTTGAAGTCCTGTCGACCAGCGTTGCGGATACGATAAAGCGTATTGAATCGGCAGACGCATATCAGTGATCCCCAACTGAGCTAAAACCGCGCCATCCACAAACTCAACCATCGAATGGATGATCGCTTGCGGATGAATAACGACCTCAATATCCGGTATAGGAACGTCAAAGAGCCAGCGGGCTTCGATAACTTCAAACCCTTTATTCATGAGCGTAGCTGAATCCACCGTGATTTTCGCGCCCATTTTCCAACGCGGATGCGCCAAAATCTGTTCAACCTGCACTTGCTTTAATTGCCGGGTCGGCCAATGCAACAAAGGTCCGCCCGAAGCAGTTAAATGCACCCGCTGGACCCGACGATCAGCCGCCCCGTCCAGACATTGAAAAATCGCGCTTTGCTCACTGTCAACCGGAATAACGGTTGCGCCATATTTTTTCACTACGGCCATGATCAAATGGCCTGCCGCCACCAAAGCTTCTTTATTCGCCGGGGCAATAATTTTTCCTGCCCGGGCAGCAGCTAAAAACGGCCGCAAAGCCGCGCTGGAACTCATGCCAATCACCACGGTTGTCACATCGGTCCGGCTCACCAGCTCTTCGAGATCGTTTTCCACATCGAACACGCGAGCGCGGCCGCCGGAAATCGCCTGAGTCAACTGTTCCCGTTTATCCCGGCGCACTGCGACAAAACGCGGACGAAACCGTTTAACTTGCCGGGCTAAAATCTCGACATTATTCCAGGCGGTTAAGCCAACAACTTCAAACCGGTCGGGAAACCGCTCAATGACTTTGAGCGTGTTCATTCCAATCGAACCGGTTGAACCGAGAATAACCACTTTCTTCCGAGCGCCAAAAGCCTTGCCCATAAAATCCGCACCGAAAATAATTTAACGCAATTTATCCATCAAGGCCGCGATATAAAAATAAAATGTCGGCGCGGTAAATAATAAACTGTCAATCGTGTCTAAAATACCGCCCAAACCGCGGAACATTTTTCCGGAATCTTTGACATTGCAATCCCGTTTGATTAAAGATTCGGACATATCTCCAATTTGTCCAATGCCGCCGATGCATAACCCGGCTAAACCCACTTGCCATAAAGGAATATGTAAAACTGCCGGCAGCCAATTCCGACAAACAAAAGCCGCGGTCATGCTGAATAAAAAGCTCCCAATACTCCCTTCAATGGTTTTATGCGGACTAACCCGCGGCAAAAGCGGATGCCTTCCCCACATACTCCCGACCATCAAAGCCCCGATATCACCGCATTTCGTCACCACCAAAATAAACGCCACCAACCCAACCCCTTCCATCCCATCCGCGAGGTAACGGATTTTAATCAAAAAACTAAACAACCAAGAAACATACAAAACCCCAAAGAGCGTGGTAGATATGCCAATGATCGCGTTGGTATTCTCGCGCCGCAAAAACTGCATAAAAAAAATCGCCAACAGCACTAAAACAATGAACAACAATTCCCAACCCTTTGTCGGCTGAAAGCGCATAAACGTCGTCAAAGGGATCATGACGCCGATCGCAATCCCGGTATAGCTGTAAATCGGGATCCCTTTCTTGTGAATCAAATAAAAAAACTCGTACAATCCGCCAATGGTCAAAATCAACAACAACGCTAAAAACGAATAGGCGTGTAAGAGCGCCAACGAAACTAAGCCAATCATGAGGGAAGAACTAATCAATCTCTCGCGATTCATGAATTGTTTCCTCTAACCAGCGACACTTCCATATCTCCGTTCCCGCGTTTGAAAATCTTGGATCGCGCAATCAAAGTCTGCCGGAGAAAAATCCGGCCAAAATTTATCCGAAAAATAAAATTCCGCGTATGCCAATTGCCACAATAAAAAATTACTGATCCTTTTTTCCCCGGAGGTCCGGATAAGCAAATCCGGGTCCGGCAAACCCTCGGTATACAAAGCGCGGCTGATCAAGGCTTCATCAATCTGTTCAGCCGTAATTTTTCCGGATTGCGCTTGGGTTGCGATTTTTTTTACCGCATCCAGGATTTCTAACCGGCCGCCGTAATTGAAGGCTAAGTTTAAAATCAACCCGGTGCAAGACGCCGTCTCTTGTTTCGTTGTTTCGATCGCTTTTAAAATCGGCTCCGGGATCCGATCCGTTCGGCCGATCGTTTGAAAACGGATATTCCCCTTCTTAAATTTTTGGCCTTTTTGCGACAAAACCCCAGCTAAAAGATTCATCAAAACGGAAATCTCTTCCCGGGGCCGTGACCAGTTCTCGGTTGAAAAAGTAAACAGGGTTAAAACCTCAACGCCGATCTCGCCGGCATACTGGGCAATTTCTTCGGCCCGTTTCAACCCTTCCATATGCCCTTGGGTTCGAGGCAACCCGCGTTGCTTTGCCCACCGACCGTTGCCATCCATGATTACCGCGACATGCCGGGGAATGCTCCCTAACGACGCATCATTACGCATAAAATTTGAATTTCCTTCCCACCTGTCCGGAAAAATGACCCGATAAAAAAAATGGGGGTATCCACCCCCTTCACGATACAACCCAACACAACGCGGCAAAAAAAATTATCTCATAGGTTCCGAACCTTGTGAAGCTGCGGCTACCGGCGCGGCAACGGTTTGCATCAATTCATTGATCTTTTTTTCCATATTATCTTTGGTCTGAACCGCCCGATCCAAACGTGATTTATACTCCCCATTCACCGTCTTGGCCTGATCCAGAGCGCGTTCCGTCACCGTGAGTTTCTGCCGCAGCCGTTCCATCTCCGATTCCAAGGCATCCATTTTACGCCGGGTTTTTTCTAAACTTTCCTCCGCGACCATCCGGTTATAACGTTCCTCATTCAAGGAATACCGAGACTCGGCCGACACGTTATAAAAATAATACGCGGCCCAGGCCCCGCAAACAATCATCACAATGATTCCCGCGACCCCTAAAATGCGCATGAATAAACCTCAAGCGGGCCTGTGGACTATCGGCCTTCTTTTTTTGCTTCCGGGATGATCACGATTTCCACCCGACGATTCTTTTGCCGGCCATCCTTGGTGTCATTTGACGCAACCGGGTGATATTCCCCATAGCCAATAGCCGCCAACCGTTTCGGGTCAACCTGATAACTATCTTCCAAATAATGCAGCACACTTAAAGCGCGGGCCGTGGAAAGTTCCCAATTTGATTTCCATCCGGAATATTTGATCGGCACATTGTCCGTGTGGCCTTCAATTCCGATATTCAAATTTTTCACCGTTGTCTGCACCACTGTCGCAACCTTGCCCAATTTTTCCAAAGAATCCGGCAAAAGCTCGGCTTTCCCAGAATTAAAGAGCACTTCCGCGACAAACGTGATCACTAAGCCTTTGTCTTCCATTCCGACTTTGACTTGTTTATCAGCGATTTCTTTTTTTAATTTGTCTTCCAGTTCGGCCTTAGCGCGTTCCAAATCGGTTAATTCATTTTTTAATTTCGAAATCCTCTCGACGTCAACCCGGCGGCCTTTTTGAAATATGACGGTGCATCCGCTTAATGTCATCCCCAGAGCGCTTAAAAACAAAATTGACGAAACCATGATAAATTTCGACCGCATATCACCCTCCTTAAGACGGATATAAAAATTACGTATATAATAAAACTTTTATGAATGTTAACTCACCTGTTTTTTAAAGTCAAGTCTTTTTTCCCCAAGAACTTACGTAAAATCACCGCACAATAATTTCGTCGCGCTGAGCGCCAACGGAAATATATTTCACGCCTACCTTGAGCAATTTTTCCAAGCGCAAAATATAACGGCGGGCGTTTAACGGCAGGTCTGTAAATGTCCGGGCGTTTTTCGTGGAAGTCTGCCAGCCATCCCATTCCTCATAGACCGGTTCCGCGTCGCAAACCACTTCGGAATCCATAGGAAATTCCCGATAAATTTTCCCCCGGTATCGATATCCCACCGCGATTTTAATTTTGGGCAGTTCGTCTAAAATATCCAACTTCATGATGGCCAATTCGGAAATGCCGTTGACGATCACCGCATATCGAACCAAGAGACTATCAAACCACCCGCAACGGCGCGGCCGGCCCGTAGTCGCGCCGAATTCATTGCCTTTGGTGCGGATCCGCTCCATCAAATCATCCGAAAATTCCGTCGGGAAAGGACCTTCGCCGACCCGCGTGGTATAGGCCTTGACACAGGCAATGGCTTTAGCAATCGCCATGGGAGGAACTCCGGCTCCGGCGCAGGCTCCGCCGACAATAGAATTAGACGATGTTACAAAAGGATACGTTCCAAAATCAATATCCAAAAACGTCCCTTGCGCGCCTTCAAACAAGATAGTTTTTTTGCGCTGCATCGCCTCGTACAAAAATATAGCCGTGTCGGTGATGTAGGGTTTTAATTTTTTTCCGTAAGCCAAATATTCTTGATAAATCGCGCTAAAACCAAATCCCTTTTGCCCGTAAACCTTATGAAAGGTGTCGTTTTTTTCCGATAAATTGTCTTCTAATTTGGCCTTGAGCACCCGCGGATTAAGTAAATCAACCATACGGATCCCGCAACGGGTCACCTTGTCCGCGTAACACGGCCCGATCCCGCGTCCGGTAGTTCCGATTTTATTTTTCCGTTTGGATTCCCGCAACCCGTCCAGAATGCGGTGGTAGGGCATAACCACGTGCGCCCGCCCGGAAATTTTCAGCCGGTTGGCCGTGACTTGCAATCCCTTAGCCGAAAGCTCTTTAATCTCGGCTAACATGGCCTGAGGATCAATTACCACGCCGTTGCCGATCACGCACACTTTCCCCGGATGCAGAATCGCTGAAGGCAGCAGATGAAACACGTACACTTTATGATTGACCACCACCGTGTGTCCCGCGTTGTTTCCGCCTTGATAACGGACGGTGATATCCGCGTCTGCGGAAAGTATATCGATTAGCTTGCCTTTCCCCTCATCCCCCCATTGCGCGCCAATAACAGCGATGTTCATAATTCATCCTTTTGAGCGGTACGCGGTACGCGGTATACGGCATACAGTAAAACTGTTTGTGTCTGACAAAATGAATATCCTGTCTATCAAAATTTCTGCGTTACACGGAGGACAAAATCAGACTCACAAAACATCCTATTTGTCCGGCATAAAAAGAATTACCGTATGCCGTATACCGTTTAGACATTAAGAAATTTCACAAACAAAACATCTTTAGTTTTGCGGATTTTTTCCAGGGCCTTTTCCGACACATCGCCGTCGACATTGACGACGCTGATGGCCATGCCGCCTTTATTCTCCCGGCCGAAGGTGATCGCCGCGATATTGATCCCTTCTTCCGCTAAGGTCGTGCCAACCGCGCCGACGACACCCGGACGGTCATTGTTATTGATAAATAACATCCCGCCTTCCGGCAAAGCCTCGACATAAACATTATTGATCCGCACGATACGCGGCTGTTTATTCGCCGATAAAGTCCCCCAAACGCGCCAGGAATCTTTATCCGTAATCACTTCCAAATGAACGCAATGGGTGAATTCTTCCTCTTTTTCCGAATTGATGCTTTGCACTTCAATGCCGCGTTCTTTAGCCACGTCCAAGGCATTGACAAAATTGATTGTCGCCCCCAGAATCGGCTTGAGCAAACCATTGACCAACGACAAAGTTACCGGCGCTGTTTTATGTTTGGTTACTTCGCCGCTATAGATGATTTTTACCGCCTGAATGCGGCCATTGATGAGCTGACCGGTGAATTTTCCCATTTGAGTCGCTAAACGAATATAGGGCTGCAGCGCCCGGTGCGCTTCCGCATCCACGGTGGGATAATTCGCCGCGTTGACAATCCCTTTTCCCAATAAAGCGTCGCGGATCGCATAAGCGATTTCAATGGCGACGTTGATTTGCGCCTCCGAAGTCGAAGCCCCGAGATGCGGCGTAGTCACGCAATTGTCCAAATGAAAAAGTTTGGAATTAAAGTCCGGCGGCTCCGGTTCATATACGTCGAAGGCCGCTCCGGCGATCAATCTTTGTTCCAGCGCCCGGACCAGCGCCTCTTCATTCACGATCCCGCCGCGGGCGCAATTGATTACCCGGGCGGTTTTTTTCATTAACTTAAATTCTTTATCCGACAACAAGTTTTCCGTTTCCCCGCTTTTGGGAATATGGATCGTGATATAGTCCGCTTCCTTGACCAAACGTTCCAGGTCAACCATTTCCGCGCCTTTTTGCTCCGCCACCTCTTTGACGAGATAGGGATCATAGGCGAGAATTTTCATCCCGAACGCCTTGGCATAATGCGCCACAGTCGATCCGATACGGCCGAATCCGATAACCCCCAAAGTTTTGTTATACAGCTCCACTCCCTGAAATTTATTGCGTTCCCACGCGCCGGAACGCATCGAAGCCACGGCCTGGGGTATATTGCGCGACAAAGCTAAGATCATCGCCATGGTATGTTCAGCTGTGGACGTAGTGTTTCCGGCCGGGGTATTCATCGCGATGATTCCCTTGCGGGTCGCGGCTTCCAAATCCACATTATCCAAACCAACGCCGGCGCGGCCGATGAATTTCAAACTATCCGCGGCTTCAATGATATCCGCTTTGAATTTTGTCGCGCTGCGCACAATTGCCGCGTCATAATCTTTAATCATTGCTTTCAGCTGCTCGGGGGTTTGATCCGTCTTAACATCAACCTGAAACTCCTTAACCGCTTTCAGGATGTCGACTCCTTCGTTGGCCATTTTGTCACAGATGAGAATTTTCATGCTCCTGCTCCTTGTGTGACCCGATCCCTGAGAGGATCAGTGTCATGTTGATTAACCCGTTCTCAGCGGATTTGCTTAAGCGTTCAAAACTTCCTGTGCCGCTTTGACTCCCGCGCCCATGGCAAATTTATGGCCCAATTGCTTGAGCACTTTTTCTAAACAACCGATGCCCGCTAATAAATCGAATTCGTCAATCGCGCCCATATGGGCGATGCGCACCACTTTGCCTTTCAATTCGTCCTGGCCGCCCGCCATGGTTACGCCATAAGTGTCGCGCATGATCTTAACTAGTTTCTCGCCGTCGACACCCGCGGGGACTCGCAAAGCGCTCAAAGCGCTGGAGCAGCATTCCGCGTCGGGAAAAGCCTCCATGCCCAAGGCCTGACCCGCGGCTCGTGTAGCTTGTGCCAAGCGGGCGTATTCCGCCAGCATTTTGTCCAAGCCGGCTTCGCGGAATTTTTTCAAGCTTTCCGCTAACGCGATAATGATCCCAATCGCCGGCGTAAACGGTGTGTCAGTTTGCGCCAAGGCTTTTTTTGATTTGCGAAAATCGAAATAATACCGCGGACTCGCGCATCTTTCAACCAATTTAAAGGCTTTTTCATTCACCGCCACAAACCCCAAACCCGGCGGCAGCATAAACCCTTTGTGCGAGGCCGAAGCCACGACATCAGCGCCCCATTCATCCATTTTCAATTCCATCGCGCCCAAACCGCTGATCGCGTCAACCACCAAGACCGCGTCGGTCTTCCGGGTAACCTCGGCAATGGCCTGTATATTCGTTGACACGGCCGTGGAGGTTTCATTCAAGGTCACGAACACCGCCTTGATATCTGGTTCCTTGTCGAGCAAATCTTTGATCTGTTTGGCTTGGGCGGCCTTGCCCCAAGTGACTTTAACCACCCGGATATCCCCGCCATAGACCTGGCATAATTCCGTCCAGCGTTCGCCGAATTTTCCGCCCTCTACGGTAATCACTTTATCGCCGGGCGAAACTAAATTGCAGACCGCCGCCTCCATAGTGCCGGTTCCCGAACAGGCTAAAAGATAAACATCGCTCTGAGTTCCTAAAACATATTGCAAGCCTTGTTGCACTTCCTTCAGTACTTGCTGAAATTGCGGCGTGCGGTGATGAATAATCGGGCGTCCCAATGCCGCGCATAAATCCGCGGGTATTTGCGTGGGACCCGGGGTTAACAAAAGTGTCTTTTTCATTACAGTTTCCCTCTTTTTTGTAAATTGAATTTTGTCATTCCATCATTTTGTCATTTGTCATTACTTAGTGTGCACAATCACCTCATCCACCAGTCCATATTCCTTCGCTTCCTGGGCGGACATGAAAAAATCCCGGTCGCAATCTGCCGCGACTTTTTCATAGGTTTGACCGCTGTGTTTCGCCAGAATCTTGGTTAATTCTTCTTTCATGCGTAAAATTTCTTGCGCCTGAATCGAGATATCGCTAGCCGTGCCTTCCACGCCGCCCCAGGGCTGATGGATCATAATCCGCGAATAGGGCAAGGCAAACCTTTTGCCTTTTGACCCGGCCGCCACCAAAATTGACCCCATGCTCGCTGCCTGGCCAATACAATAAGTGCAAACCGCGGGTTTAACAAAACGCATGGTATCATAAATTGCCAGCCCGGCCGTGACTGACCCGCCCGGAGAATTGATATACACATTGATATCCTTGGTAGCGTCCTCGCTCTGCAAAAACAACAACTGCGCGATGATCAGGTTCGCGACATTGTCGTCAATCGCGGTGCCGATAAAAATAATTCGTTCTTTTAACAACCGAGAATAAATATCATAAGACCGCTCGCCATGGCTCGATTTTTCAACCACAATCGGAACAAGAAGCTGATTATTTTCTATCATAACTGTCCCTTTCTTTATTTTGCTTTTTCCGTGGTCCATTGCGCTTCTTTTCTTAAAAATTCCATCACCTTAGCCGGCATATTTTCACCTTCGCTAATTTCTAATTTTTCCTCAGTAGCAATCTTATCCAAGATAAAGTAAACTTTGACTTCTTTTTCCACGGGTTCCTTCAACTCCACGCGCAACGCTTCTTCGCGCTTTTTGATCTCGTCCTCTTTCGTGCCTTGTTTTTTTAAGCGCGCCTTAATCTCGTCGATCCGGCGTTCCATTTGCTTGGCGATCAAACTTTTCGGGACCAGCAGTTTAGCTTTTTTAACCAATGCTTCAATGATCTGATTTTCGATGTCCAGACGGCTCTGGCGGTCTTTATCCATTTCCATATTACGGACGAGTTGTTTTTTAAATTCTTCCAAGCTGGCGTATCCCAAGCCGCGGGCAAACGCGTCATCCACCGTCACCGGCTTGTCTTCTCCTTGCGCGGTTTTAAAATATTCCAAGGTTTTATTGATTTCGTCTTCCGTCACTTCCGTGGTTTTTTTCGTGATCGTAATCCCTTTATAATCCTTGATCGTGACTTCCGGCTTGACCTCGAACGTCGCTTTAAAAACCACTGCCCCGTCTTTAAAGTTAACGTCGTGTATTTCCGGCATATCCAACGGCGTCACTTGCTCCTGAGCCAATCCCTCTTGATAAACTTCCGGAATCAGTTTTTTCAAAACTTCTTCTTTGGCGACGTTGGCGTAATTCGCCTCAATCATTTTGCGCGGCACTTTTCCCGGGCGAAACCCCGGCAGCTTCGCGACTTTCTCGAAATCGCGGTAAACTTGCTCTAACTTATCATCTACCCGCTCTTTGGCTATTTCAAACGACATTTCCCGCTTAGTCGGGTCGATTTTTTTCATTTCAATTTTCACGATGTATTTCCTCCTTGATGTTGTTTATGTAATTCGGTGACATACAGGTCATCGAACTACATCTTAAACTTCTCGCCTAAATAAATCTTCCGCGCCTCCGGATCGTTGATCAGATCCGCGGCAGTGCCGGAAATCAAGACCCGCCCGTCTGCCACCAAGTAGGCCCGGTCGGTAATGGATAAAGTTTCCCGAACATTATGATCCGTCAATAATATCCCTAGACCGCGGGCTTTCAAATCCCGGATAATCTCCTGTGCCTCGGCCACCACAATCGGATCAATGCCGGAAAAAGGCTCATCCAGCAACAAAAACGACGGGTTGGTCACCAAAGCCCGGGTAATTTCCAAACGCCGGCGCTCGCCCCCGGATAAAGTATAAGCCTTGCTCTTGGCCAGATGGGCAATATTCAATTCTTCCAACAGCGAATTCAAACGTTTGCGCCGTTCCCGCGGGCTTATCCGCAAGGTTTCTAAAATCGCTAAAATATTTTCTTCCACCGTTAATTTCCGAAATATGGACGGCTCTTGCGCCAGGTACCCCATCCCCAAACGACAGCGCTCGTGAATCGGTTTTTGAGTGATATCTTCATTATCAAATAAAATCTGCCCTTCGTTCGGTTTGACAATTCCGACCGCCATATAAAACGTCGTGGTCTTCCCGGCCCCGTTGGGTCCCAAAAGCCCGACGATCTCCGAACGGCCGACGGTAATGCTCAACCCGTCAACCACCCGGCGGCTGCCGTAAACCTTAATTAGATTTTTTGTTTCCAACAGATGCAATGCCATTATTCCCCTCAGTCATCAGAATCAGCTTGGGCCGGCCGGAAAGCGTCAATCTTTGGGCGATTCCGTCGTAAGTCGCTTTATCCGCATAGGTCCTGTTTTCACCTTGCTCGATCACCACATTGCCGTAACAGATCATTTGCTTGACGCCTTTCATGTTTTGGTCAAAATAGACTTCCATAATGTCTGCCTTCAAGGTGCGGCCAACTTGGGTTGCCAAGACATTTTGCCGAAAAATCGCCACGGACTTGGCTTGATCGATTACCATCGGCCCATCCGAGGTGATCACCAATTTCGTCGCGTCCGTCAGCGGGGCATTTTCCTGCCCGGTATTGACCATCACGGTAACGTCCTTCTCGATCTTGGCGTTCTTTAAAGAAGGATGCGCCTGCATACCTTTGCCCGTTGCTGTCATGCGCTTATCGGTAATCATCACATCAGCGTCCGTCGTGACAATATCCGCGGTCCGGTTCCAATCCAGAGAATCCGTGGTCAATTGCGTCCCCTGGTCGCTGGTGACCGTGACGTCTTTTTCCAAACGCATATTGCCATTCGCTTGATCCAGCGTTCCGGTCTGGGCCTTGACGTTCATTTTCTGATCGCCATAAGCGTTCGCATCAACATTCGACAACTTCACTTTGGAGCCGCGCACATCCGCGGTGTCGCCGTTAACATCCCAAGATTTTTCGCCGTCCTCTTTATACCCCTGTAGATTGAATCCCTGAAACTTCTGTTCCGGCTGAAGCGGCTGCTCCGCCGCAAAGGATGCAGCGCTGAAAAATAAAATTAAAAACCCGACGATAATTTTTTGCATAATCACCTTTGGGAAACATCCTCTTCTATCGAACAACTTATGCCGTCAATAACGCATCCCAACGACCCTGCGTTTTTAAAATCAACTCCACCACTTCCCGCACCGCTCCCCGGCCGCCGTGCGCCTTCGTCACATAATCCGCGGCCAACCGGACTTCCTGTACCGCGTTGGATACGGCCACGGCAAATCCGGCTTGCCGCAAAACCGGCAGATCCGGCAAATCATCACCGACATAACATACCTGCTCATCAGAAACTTGCAATGTTTTTTTTAAAGCTTCATAAGCCGCGATTTTGGGATAAGCATCCTGATAAATCTTATCAATCAATAAGTCCTTGGCCCGGGCCTTAACCGCCGCCGACGCGCGGGCCGAGATTATCGCGGTTTTATATCCCGCCCGCCGCAATAAAACCATGCCAAATCCGTCGTGGACATCAAAACTTTTAATCTCCTGCCCCAATTCGTTCAAATTGATCCGGCCGTCAGTCAAAACTCCGTCGACATCCATCACGAACAGGTTGATGCTTTTAATTTTATCTTTAAGCTTTTTTGTCACAACAACCCGGCTTTCAATAAATCCTGAATATCCAATAATCCCGCCAAATTCCCTTTGCCGTCTAAAACCGGGAGTTCGTCAATTTTCCGGTCCTGTAAAATTTTCAAGGCTTCGGCCGCCAGTTTGTCTTTCTGGACCGTGATCGGATTCACGGTCATTACGTCTTTAACTTGGCAACGCAAAATATTCGCGTGCGTTTCCATGTGCCGCCGCAAATCACCATCCGTAAAAATTCCGACGAATTTCTCGCGCGCGTCCACGACACAGGCCGACCCGCAGCGGGCCCGGGTGATCGCGAACAAAACGTCCTTCACGTGACTGTTGTCGCGGACGCGGGCGTATTGCCGGCCGGTGCGCATGATATCCCCCACAGTCAACAAAAGCCTGCGCCCCAAAGCCCCGCCGGGATGATAAAAAGCGAAATCTTCCCTCCGAAATTTTTTGCGGACAATCAAACTCGCGGCCAAAGCGTCCCCAAAAACCAAGGCCGCGGTAGTCGAAGCCATGGGGGCCAGTCCCAGCGGACAGCCTTCTTCCTCTACCGATATATCCAAGATCACATCACTGAACCGCGCCAAACTCGACTGTTTCTCCCCGGTCATGGCAATAACCGGCGCGCCAATTTTTTTAATCAAAGGGATCAAACGCTTGGTTTCATCCGTCTCGCCGCTGTAAGAAATAAGGATAAGCACATCGTCTTTCGTTACCTGGCCCAGATCACCATGCGCCGCTTCCGCCGGATGCATATAGAGACTCGGGGTGCCGGTGGAAGAAAATGTCGCGGAAATTTTTCGGCCGATGATCCCCGTCTTGCCCATACCGGAAACAATCACCCGGCCGCGGCAGCTTACGATCAACTCAATCGCTTTTAAAAAATCGGCATTGATCCGCTTCTGCAGCCGCTTGACCGCAGCCGCTTCAATGGCAATGAGTTGTTTGGCTTTTTTTATTGAGGTTGCGATCATATTGGGTCCAGGCTCGAGACTTAAGGGTTAATTTTTTTGATAATTTTGTCAAGTTGTTTAAGCGCGCTTAATAGTTGCTCCAGATCTTTTAAGGCCAGTGTGTTCGGGCCGTCACTCAATGCTTTTTTCGGATCCGGGTGAATCTCGACGAAAATCGCGTCGCAGCCTGCCGCGACCGCGCAGCGGGCCAGCAAAGGCACAAACTCGCTGCGGCCTCCCGAGGCGTGCCCCAACCCTCCGGGCTGCTGCACGCTGTGCGTCGCGTCAAACACCACCGGACAGCCGGTCATTTCCCGCATGATCGCCAAAGCGCGAAAATCGCTGACCAAATTGTGATAGCCAAAACTAACCCCGCGTTCGGTAAGCAAAATTTTCTTATTGCCGGCAGACTCGATTTTTTGGGTAAGCGGCAGCATATCTTCCGGCGCGAGAAACTGGCCTTTTTTCACGTTCACGACTTTTTGGGTTTTTCCCGCGGCTGACAGAATATCGGTTTGCCGGCATAAAAAAGCGGGAATTTGAATGATGTCCAAGACTGCCGCGGCTTGCGTCATATCCGCGGCGGAATGCACATCACTTAAAACCGGAACTTGCAATTTACTTTTCACTTGCGCTAAAACGTCCAAACCCTCGTCAAGCCCCGGGCCGCGAAAAGACTGAATCGACGTGCGGTTTGCCTTATCATAACTCGCCTTAAAAATAAACGGCACCCCAACCTTAAGGCAAATTTTTTGCGCAGCCGCAGCGATTTCCAGCGTCAATTCCCGGCTCTCAATCACGCAGGGTCCGGCAATCAGCACAAACGGTTTCCCGCCGCCGATCTTTATATCCTGAATTTGGATTGTCCGTGACTGCATAATTTTTCCGGGAAAGGTTCGAGAGCTGTTGGAGTCCGCCCACCCGGCTATCCGGGTTTAGCGCGTATTGATAATATGTCTAATTTTTTCTAAATCTTCTGCCGTATCCACCCCCATCGACTCCATATCCGTGATAACCGTCTTGATTTTATATCCCGCTTCGATGGCCCGCAATTGTTCCAGCTTCTCAGTTTTTTCGAGCAAAGACTCCGGCAGATTTTTATATCCTAACAAAAAATTCTTTTGATATGCGTAAATTCCCAAATGTTTGTACGCCGTGACCGGCCCGCCATCCCGATTAAACGGAATCGGCGACCGGGAAAAATAAACCGCTTCCTGCCGCTGATTTACGACAACCTTGACAACATTCGGGTTTGAATAATCTTTTTCATCCATGATCCGCTTGATCACCGTCGCCATGTCCACGCCCGGGTGTAGGGAAAAAAGCCCGGCCAAGGCATCAATTACCCGGGGATCAATCAATGGTTCATCGCCCTGAATGTTGATAATGCCGTCCGCGTCCCTGCCTTGCACTGCCTCAGCAATCCGGTCGGTTCCGGACGGGTGATTCGGATCAGTCATTACCGCCTGCCCGCCGAACGCCTTAACCGCTTGTTCAATCCTTGAATCATCACACGCGACTAAAACCTCGTTCAACCGCCGGCTTTTTTTCGCCTGTTCCCAAACCCGCTGAATCATCGGCTTACCCGCGATATCCGCCAAAGGCTTACCCGGCAAACGGGTCGACGCCCAACGCGCCGGAATAACGCCAATAATTTTAATCATCAACTTATCCTTTTCAAAGCGTCTGTCAATTCCGCCCGTGTCACCGCCACCGCGCCCATCCGGCCGACCACGATACCGGCGGCAAGATTGGCTAATTCCGCGGCTTGCCGCTTATTTGCGCCGGCGGCTAAGGCTAACGTAAACGTTGAAATCACCGCGTCGCCCGCGCCAGTCACGTCAAAAACTTCCTGGGCTTTGGTATCAATTGCGTACGGTTTTCTCCCTTTTTCAAATAGTTTCATGCCCTGTTCGCCCAGGGTGATCAAAAGCGAATCCAGCTTCAAATAATCCAATAATTTTTCACCTGTCCGATCAACATCTTCCGGAGTCTTGAGCTTATCTGACAGCAGACCCAGCTTACTGCCGTTCGGGTCTTGAATTTTAATATTCCGGATGGCGTTTTCAGTTTCCTTACGATTGGGGGTAATGCAAGTCGCGCCTTTGTAAGAAGAAAAATGCTCCACTTTCGGGTCCACTGTAACCGGGATCCGAAAACTCAAAGCTGTGGTCAAAATCATCCGTACCAATTCCGGGATAATCAATCCCTTGCCATAATCGGATATAATCACCGCGTCAATTTCCGCGATTTTTTTCCGTGTCAATCCTGTGATCCTTTCCATAATCACTGCCGAAACCGGCGCGCCCACCTTCTCCCGGTCTATCCGCACCACTTGTTGATGCTGCGCAATCACCCGGGTTTTTGTGATGGTCGGGACATTCGGGTCAGTTAGCAAGCCGCTGACGTCGATCTGACGGCGTTTGAGCTCCAATTTTAGCCGTTTGCCTTCAAAATCATTGCCGATCTTGCCAATCTGCACCACTTTAGCGCCCAAAGCCGCCAAATTGCACGCCACATTAGCCGCGCCGCCCGGCAAATAGAACGACTTCTCTTCCAGAACAATCGGCACCGGCGCTTCCGGAGATATGCGCGAGACATGGCCCTGAATATAGCGATCTAAAATCACGTCACCGACGACCAGAACGGTTTTCTTCGCAAATTTGGCAATGATTTTATGATCCATATTCCCATCTTGTCACGGACGATTCATAAACCGCCCAATTTAAATGAAGGCTCATCTTAACATAATTGTTTTTGAAATGCCAAAGTTTTCTCCGGGGGCTGTTGTCCAAAGGCGTGGACTGTCTGACAGGTGCAATAATTATACACACGTCGATTTTAATTCACAGCGTAGGCGTGGACCTCTTGAGCAATTTTTGATCCGGATGCGTCCATCCAAACATCCAAATCATAATCCGCTTGCAGGTTCATCCAAAATTGAGGCGAGGTATTCAAATATTTAGCGAGACGCAAGGCCGTATCCGCGGTAATCCGGCGTTTGCCCAAAACAATTTCATTGATCCGCCGCGGCGGAACCATGAGCGACCGCGCCATCTGATTCTGACTGATCCCCATAGGATCAAGGAATTCCTCGTTCAACACTTCTCCGGGATGAATGGGACGTAATTTTTTCATGATTTTTGACTCCTGTCTAATGATAATCAACAATCTCAACGTCATAAGCGTCATTGTCTTGCCAAACAAAACAAATTCGCCATTGATCGTTAATACGAATACTATATTGACCTTGCCGCGCCCCTTTCAATTTTTCCAGCCGATTATTGGGCGGCGACAGTAAATCATTCAAATCCATGGAGCGATTCAGCATACGTAGTTTACGCAAAGCGATTTGCTGAATACTCTCAGGTAATTGCCGCGAAAAAACCCGGCTAAAAATCCTAGCGGTTTCTTTACACTTGAATGTTTTGATCACAATTTAATATATAACGTATGACGTTATGTGTCAAGAAAAAACACCCCCTTGACAATCTGGTGAAAAATAAGGATGGAAAGGCTGTTTCAGGAAAGCGTGTTCTTGAGTAGGTAAGACTTACGCTAACCGAGTCTGGCAAACTTGAAGAACCGAGTAAACTGAAACGTGGTTTAAATCTGCCGGGATGAAATTTTTCGCTTTTTTGAAATCGCTGTGCGCGTCCGGCGCCGGGCTGATTACGCTGGAATAGGCGTGAAACGGCCGCCAGCGTTCGGGGTTAATTCCAGGCTGATTGCGGGTGAATATGGAAACCACTGGCGTGCCTATGGCATCGGCAATATGCACCGGGCCGGAATCATTGGAAACCAGCATACGGCAGTGTTTTAAAACAGCAGTCAATTGCCGTAGATTGGTTTGTCCGGTCAAATCCAAAATCCGCGGCCATTTTTGACCAAACCGCTCCAGGATATACGCGGCGGAAGCCGAAGCCCGGCCGGATCCGACAATCAGAAAATCCGCGCCGGTTTCCCGGGCTAAACCATCGATCAATTTGACAAAATTCTCAATCGGCCAGCATTTGGCGGGATCGCTGGCATCGGGGTGGATCGCGATCAGCCTGTCTGGGGTCAAATGTTTCTGCCGCAGAATAGCCTGCGCCCATTCTTCCCCATCGGACTGAATCGGCACGAAGGTTTCCGGTTCACTGATCTGCAAACCCAAATGCCGCAAAATATCCAAACAATATTCTGTCTCGTGTTTCTTACCCAGATAACGTTCATCCTTGACCGGGTCATTTAAGAGGAAGCCCCATTTGCGATCACGAAACCCAACGCGGCGCGGGATGCCGGCCAAACATCCCAAGGCATTGGTGCGGCGTTTGGTGTGATAAACCAGGGCCAAGTCGAATTTCCGGGAGCGAATTTGCCGAATCAATTTAATGAAACCGAAAAATCCTTGGTGTTCGTTTTTACGATCATCCACCATGACCGCGTCGATATCGGGATTTCCGGCAACCAAGTCTTTTGTCTGGGCGGACAACAACGCGGTGATTTTCGCGCCCGGGAAATTCTCGCGTAAAATTTTGAACACGGGCGTAGTCAACACCACATCGCCGATGCGGTCGGTGCGGATGATAAGGATATTTTTATAAGCGTTACTGCCTGCAACATAGTTTTGTGTCGGAGCGCCCACTAGGGGCGCCCCGACAAAGGAGAATACATCTTCTACCTTGATCGCTTCCATGCAGGAATGCTTCTCCTCCAGCTTCGCGTCAGCGCACTTGCGGCAATTTTCATTGCGTCGGATCGCCGCTCCGTCCTTGCCCCAAGGGCCGTATTGATCCGGTGATTTTGGGCCGAACAATCCGATCAGCGGAATGTTAAAATAGCTAGCGATATGCAAGGGGCCGCTGTCATTCCCGACGACAAATTTGGCATTTTGAATAACGGCCGCCAATTGCCGCAGAGTGGTTTGGCCGCATAAATTGACATAGGTCGCTTTTTTTAACGACTGACACGCGGCATCCACAACCGCTTTATCCGTTGATTCTCCGATAAAAACCGTTTTCACGCCGGTAGTTTCATAAATCCGCCCGGCCAAGAAACCGAAATTTTTCGCCGGCCATTGTTTTTCCGCGCTGGCCGCACCCGGAGCCATCACGCAATATTGTTCCGCCGCGTTCAACAATCCCCAGAGGAGAATTGCAATAAAATTTTGATCCTCTTCGGATATCCAGAGGGCAACCCTGGGCGGTGTTCCGTTGGAAAACGGATGAACCTTTCGCAAGCGGGCCAAATGTTTATCCAGCATATGGCCGGAGAATTTCCGGCCAAACACCACCGGTGTACGCCGGCGGCAGGCCAGCAGCAACGGAATCGCGGTACAGCGCAGATCAACCACTAGGTCATAAACATCCCGCCGCAAGCCCATGATCCATTTCAAGGTTTGCGGCCCGGTCCAATGTTTATCAAACACCATCACGTATCGAAAATACGGATTGCCCTCCAGCAAAGGATAGGCTTTCGGCCCGACCACAACATCCAAATCCGCAGACGGAAAATCCCGTTTCAAAATATCAATGACCGGCAAAGTCAAGACCACATCACCGATATTGGACAAGGAAATCACCAAAATTTTTTTAATTGTCTCTGACATGAAAGCTGCTCTTATTTATATTGATAAATAATCAAAAATAATTATAATTTAAATTAACAATTTGACAACCCTGACTCAGCCATGCTAAATTAATGAAAAGATTTTTATGACAGTAATCGCTATTCCACAATCTCTTAGGTCAAAACTCGGAGATGACGCGATCCAGGATCTTATTCGTCTCCTTGACACAATCGAAACCGGATCACAAGCCATGACCGTGCAAACCGTTGAAAACAAATTCGAAAAACGGCTCATTGAAGAAACCGAAAAACTCCGCGTTGAGTTCCATGGATTACGAGCCGATATCGTCCGCTGGATGTTTTTATTTTGGATCGGACAATTTGCCGGCGTGGCCGGTCTCTTATCCTGGTTTAAACATTAATCGATTCTTTCAATAAACTACTAACCGCTTCCCAGACACTTCCGACTTTAACCGCCTGCATACATTCATTATCCCGGCAGTCCAAACGATAACAAGACTGCTGATTACACGGCACTGATTCCCTCAATATGATTTTCCGTCCCCAGCCGGCCGGGCCGGTAATTTCCGGGACCGTGGGGCCAAAAATTCCGACTACTGCCGTGCCTACCGCGTTAGCTATGTGGATCGGGCCGGAATCATTCGATACCACCACAGCCGCGGCCTCCATCAGCGCGATCAATTCTTTTAAATTTAATTCCCCGGCAAAACTAACCGGCCGAACCGGCAAATTTTTAACCACACCTTCGACAAGCGGCCGATCCTTGTCCGCCCCGGAAACAATCACTCTAACCCCGGGAACTGCCATCAGCCTTTTGATCAATTCCGTAAAATTGTCTGCCGGCCAGCGTTTGAGGTCCCAATTGCCGCCGCAGTTGACAATTACAATTTTATCTTTATCCGTCACCCCGCGCTGCACCAATTTTTTCCGGATTGATGCGCGGGATTCTTCCCCGACTAAAAGACGATTAGTCCGGTCACTCACCCGTATCCCGAAGTTTTCAATCACCTTTAAATAAAAATCACCGCGATGCAGATTCCCGGCGGGAACCGGATAGCGATGGGTCAAAAATATTCCCCGATTTTTTGTGTCGTATCCAACCCGTACGGGAATCCCCGCGAAAAACGGCAATAAAGCACGGGTCAAAGAACGGTGCAAAATAAACGCAGCGTCAAATTTTTCCTGCCGTAATCGCCAGATCAACTGTAATTTTGCGGATAAACTTTTATGCGCGCCTTTTTCATCATAAACGATAACGTTATCAACGCCCGGAACACATTCCAAAATTTCTTGGACCCGGGACGGCGCTAAACAGGTAAGCCGAGCTTGCGGATATTGCGTTTTCAACGCTGGAAAAATCGGCGAGGAAAAAATCACATCCCCCAGCCAATTGACGTTGATGACTAAAATGTTTTGCATAACCTCCGATACACCCCTTCCACCTTCTCCACCATCTCCTGATCCGAATATTCTCTTAACGCTTTTTCGCGGGCTGCCGCGCCCAGAGACCGCGCCAGATCTCGATCTTTTAATAAAAGCAATAAGGCCTGCGCCAAAGTTTGGGGGTTTTCTTTCGGGACTAAAATACCGGTTTGCCCGTCTTCAATCAAATCCACAATTCCGCCGACCGCCGCGGCGACCACTGGCAGCCCGGCGGCTTGCGCGTCCATCAGGGACAGGCCTAAACCTTCTTCCCGGGACGGCATGACAAAAATATCCAAGCCAAACAACGTTTGGGCCATGTCGCCTGCGTCCCGTTTAAAAATAACCTGGCTGCTCAATTTCTTTTTTTCTGCCTGTTGCTTCAAATCGCTTTCCGTCTTTCCTTCGCCAAACAAGATCAGCCGGCACGTCGGAAACTCCTTAACCACCAGACTCATTGCGTCGATTAAAATATCCTGTCCTTTAACCGAGGAAAGCCGCGCCACCATGCCGATGACAGGTTCTGTGCCTACTCCCCAATGATGGCGGATCTTATCTCGTTGTCCTTTGTCACCCGCCAAAAAAGGGTTTAAATCAATCCCCGATCGAATCAGACAAATCTTGCGCTGCGGGACCCGAAAATCTTTGCATAAATGCGCGTGGACCGCGGAACTGATCGCGATGGCCGCATCGCCCCAAGCCGGGACGAGTTTCCGGCCGAAGCGGGCTTTAAAAAAACCATGACAGGTAGTCACGCTCGGCCGGCCAGTTAAATGTTTTAACATCAAAGCCAGGACTTGGGTTACCCGGGTCTGCGAATGAATGACATCAATTTTGTGCTTTTTTAAATAGCGGCATAAAGACGGCAGAGATAGAAAAATCCGCGGTGATAATTCCGACTTTGTCTGGATATTGATGCGTTTGATTGTCGCGCCGCACGCCTGAAACGCGGCTTCTTTATCGCCGCCCGATGACAAAATATATACTTCATGCCCCCGGCCAACCAGCCCGCGGGTCAAGGTCAGAACATAACTGGTAATGCCGCCGGTGTTCATATGCGTGGTTAATAAAAGGATCCTCATCGCGAGCCTCCCGATCTGATCGTCTCTGCGTGGATTTTAAAAAGAACAAAATAACTTACTCTGCCTTGTCGACTAAGAGCGACAAAATTTCTTTCAAGACTTCTTCCGGAGTTATCGCGGCTAAACACGCCCGCGTATGAATCCGACAATGCGCATTATAACACGGAGCGCATTTTAAATGTTTATCTAAAATCTTTAGATTACACCCCGGTGGAACATGCCTTCGGGAATCGGTTGGGCCGAATAAAGCTATACAAGGAGTCCGCAGTGCCGCGGCGATATGCAAAGGGGCGGAATCCGGCGTCACAAACACATTGCAGCGTTTGATCAAAGCCGCCAATTGCATGACGTCGGTTTTTCCGGTCAAATTCGCGGGTTTCGCCCGCGTGATCTGCAAAAGCTGAAAAGCGCGCAGTTTATCTTTTTCTGTGCCGGTGATCACGACCCGGATATTTTTCGCGGATAAAAGATCACAAAGCCGGGCTATTGATTCAATCGGCCAATTTTTGGTCTCCCATTTTTCCGAAGCCGCCACATTGATCCCTACGACACGTCGACAATTGCCCAGCCATTCCGCGTCTAACAAATCCTCAATATAACGCTGGTCTTTCGCGGAAGGCCACAATTCCAATTCTTCCTGTTCCGACGGCGAAATCCCCATCTTTTTCAAAATTTCAAATTGATGCAAAACCGCGGGCAAGGGTGTCGGGTTTTTTTTCAAGCCATGGTTCAATAAAAATCCCCATTTTCCATTGTCATACCCATAACGCTGCTGGGACAAGGTTAAAAAAGCCAACAAATGGGTGCTCCGGTTATTTTGAAAATCAATGACTTGATCAAAACGCAGATGGCGCAAATACCGAGCCAGCCGCAAAAATGCCGGCAAACCTTTGTCTTTATAAGAACGGTCATAGACAATCAATTCATCCACATACGGACAATTCTGCAAAATAGGACGCGCTTCTTTTCCTACCAGACAATAGATTTTCGCCTGCGGATAGTGCCGACGAATCAACCGCAAAGACGCGGTGATCAAAACCACATCTCCCAAAGAACTGATTTTGATCACTAAAAGGTTAAGCGCATCTAAAAGCTCCTGATAAACCGCCAAAGTCCGCTTTGCCATATGCTCAATCGTGTATTGTTCCCGAATTTTCTTCTGGGCCGCCTGCGTCAGTTGCCGTCCTAAAGCCCGGTCATGATAAAGACGGAGCACGGCTTTCGCGATCGCGTCGGAGTCTTTCGACGGCACCAAAAGGCCGGTTTTGTCAGCCTCGATAATATCCACAACTCCGCCGACATTAGTCGCTACCACCGGCACTCCCGCGGCTTGGGCTTCAATAATGACCCGGCCAAATGATTCCGGGGTTACCGAAGCAAAAACCAAGACGTCGGTTTTGCCTAATAGCTCCGGAATATCGGCACGACTGCCTAAAAATTCCACGGCCGGGTTTAGACCCAATTGCCGGGCCAGAACCTCAAGTTCCCGCCTATATGATTGTTTGTCCGCCGGCGCGTCCCCCACGATCCAAACCTTCAAATACGGCATCTGCCGGATAACCTTAGCCATCGCGCGGATAAAATATATGTGCCCTTTCAGAGGCGTAATCCGGCCAATAATCGTGACCACAAAATCTTTTTGCGTTTTTTCTTCGCGGCGAACCCGCTCTTGTGCCACAGCGGCAAACCTTTCCACATCCACACTGCGGGGAATTTTCCTTATGCCATGCGCCGGAACTTTGTATTCCTGGACCATATAACGGCCAATCGCCTCGCTGGGCACAATAACCAATTTCCCCCATCCCATAATTTGGCTGAACCAAGGCGTTTTATAATACCCGTGGCACGTCGTAATGAATTGGGCATTCGTGCCGCGGCAAGCGAAAAACGCGATCCAGGCTGGAACGCGGGACCGGGCGTGAACTATATCAATTTTCTCGCTCAAAATGATCTGCCGCACCCGCCGGATCATCGCCAATATAGTGAATAAAGATTTTTCATGAACCGGCAGGGAAAAATGTTTCGACCCGTTCAATTCCAAATCCACAACTAAACGGCCGCCGTTCGAAATCACGACGGATTTATGCCCGTGTTGAGTTAAATATTTGGCGAAATCCACTGTGCCGGTTTCAACCCCGCCGACATTTAATTCTGGGAGTACCTGAAGAATGTTCATAATCTCTATTCCAATAAGCGACTAATCCGGAAAACGAATTTCCTATACCACCCGCTCCACGCCTTCAGCAATGATCTCTTGATCGTGTAAACGCTGCAATACAATTTTGTGGTTAATCACATCCTCCACGGCTTGGCAAATTAAGGAGCAATCAGTCTCGAGAATATATCCTTGGTTGCGCAGTGCATCCATCACCTTTTTATGTTTATTCCGGAAAGCAAAAATCCCTGGGCGAATTTTCGGAGCAAACACAATGGCGGGCTTCCCAGAACTGGCGGCTTCCGAGATCATGGAAATACTGTCGCCGGAAACGATGACGATATCCGCTATGCCTAAAATGCCGCCCACAGCATGCGGCACATCATCTTGATTTGGTAAAATCAATACCGGACAAATCCCCGCGCCTGACAACTCGCTTGCCACATACCGATCAATCTCCTGAGGAGTCCGGCGTGAAGTTGTGACCAATATCCGGGCGCCGCGCTTTTGACAGACATCTTTCAGCTGCTGTACCAGCTCGCGGATCTGCGCCAAGTCAAGATAAACCTGGGCCGAATCTCCTCCGATAAAAACCCCGACTTTGCAACCCGGCATATCCTGCAACTGGGGATATTGCGGGAGAAAATGTTCGGTTTCTTCCTTTAGATAGTCTGCCGAAATTAAATTGGGCGCGGCTTTAGTCCAAATCACATTCTTGCGGTCTACCCAGCCTTTCGGCCGATCATGCTCCGGAAGAATCACCAGCTCAAAGTTATTCCAAGACAAAAGTCCGGGCTTCAAGACAACCATACTGCGCGCCGTATGGTCTAAAGATAACAGATAATTTACCGTCGCTACCGAAGACCCGGTGGAAATAATAAAATCCGCTTTCACGGCAGTGATGGCTTTAAAACAGTCCGGTGATAAAATCCATTTTAAATATTGCAGCCGCCCCTGACAAACCACCGGATGCAAAAAAATACTGACCCAAGAAAACAAACGCCCTGCCAGCGGACTGCGAAATTCCACCCGGATGATTCGGACCGACCCGGCAATCTTCCTCCGCAATAATGCCTGCTGCGTCAAGAACGCTACCGTTTGAGATTGCCGCAAATGTCCAGTTTTACCGTCAGAAAAAACCGCGATATGCGCTTGATCGGAATATTTCCAGATTTTGTAAAACCACATATACTCCGAAGGATAACGGGAAACGTAACGCTCCAGTAACGGCATAACTTTTAATAAATTATGACGCACATCCGCAGCTTCATCGCCCGTTTGCGTCAAATCCAACGCCGGATGAATAATCATCCGGTGTCTACCTTGTTTTCCGGTTTGACGGATCATGACCGCGAAGCAAACCGGCACGCCCATTTTAAGCGCCAAACGCATCGCGCCAACCGACATCGCTGCTGGACGGCCTAAAAAAGGAATCAATTCACCGTCCCTTCCCCCCTGATCCATGACCATGCCAACGACCTTATTATCTTTCAAACTTTTAATCATATCCCGCGTGCCCCCGCCCCGGGTCAAAACCACTGAGCCGCCGCAAGTGCGGTAGGAATTCAGTAGTTCATCCAAACGAGAATTGCGTTCCTGATTTCGCACAAACATCCGGTACGGCAGCCCCATCAAAGAACACGCGGCGCTGGCCATTTCCCAACTACCGAAATGTCCCGCTAATAAAATACATCCTTTGCCTTGCTTTAACGCCTGCGTAACGTGTTCTTTCCCATCAACTTTAACCAAACGCTCAAAAGCGGCCTGATTTAAAAGCGGCAGGCGTAAAAGCTCCACAATATTTTGCCCGTAATTATAAAATACTTTTTTAGTGATCCGCTGCAATTCCCGCAGCGACCGGTTCGTTGAAAACGCGATTTTCAAATTCGCGTAAACTAACGCGCGGTGCCGCACATCAAACAAATAGACAAACCATCCTGCCGCGCGTCCCAGGCTAAGCGCCAATCGCAACGGCAGAAGCCGAACCAGCCAACCGCTGAATTTAACGAGATAATACAACCCGAAGTCGTTCAAAAAATTCCTCCTGCTCTGTTTTAAAACCCAACCGCATTTTTAGGTTTAATATTTGCAAATCATCGGGGATCAGCGCGATCAACTTCTCCAGTTTCACCGCGTCTTTGTGAGTCGTAATTAATGTTTTTATCCCGACCGTCTGGCAAAAAGACACAATCTCTAGAATGTCCTGCTCCTGATAGGAATGATGATCCAAAAATGAAAAAAGCCGCGCGATTTTAACTCCAGTTTCCGCCAGAGTATTCTCAAAAGACGCCGGATCCGCGATCCCGCAAAACCCGACCGCTGTTTTTCCTTTCATACTAGTCAAGGGTATGTCCTTGCCCGAACGCAAATCCGCAAATGCCTCCGCAATATGATTTGTCTGATAAACCGGACGACCCGGTGCCAACCCAGCCAACCAGGAATAAATCTCTGGAATATTATTTTGGCCGGCAGCGCATTTCGTTAGAACAAAACAATCCGCCCTTTTCAGCCCAGATAGCGGCTCCCGTAACAAACCCCGGGGAATCACCGCGCCGAATCCCCAGGGATTGGTCGCGTCAATCACCACAATATCAAAATCCCGGCACAAACGCCAATGCTGAAATCCATCATCTAAAAGAAAAACATCCGGTCTGGCTTCCCGCAAAAAACCGGCGGCTTGACCCGCGCGGTCCGGCCCGACTAAAACCGGAACGCCCGGCAATTTTTCCCGCAACATCCGCGCTTCATCCGCTTCGCGGTCAGCATCGTGACCCGGCCCCTGATAACCCCGCGTCAAAATAACCGGCTTCAATCCGCGATTTTTAAATTCCGCGGCTACCAAGGCGACTAAAGGGGTTTTTCCCGTCCCGCCCATGGTCATATTCCCTATACTGATGACCGAACAAGGAATCTTTTGTTTACGCAATAATCCCCAGCCATATGCTAAGAGAATCAAACGCACCGCCAACGTGTATCCCCAAGAACAAAACAGCAAAAATAATTTTATAATCTCGATCCCTGGCCCGGCGCTTTCGCCCTTGACAACTTGCAATAAAAAGCCCATCCCTTTATCCTGCTTACCCTCGCGCCTTGAGCTCCGAGCCTTACGCCAATCCTCCCCCTTGAACCTTGAGACTCTAGACTTAAGCAAACTATCCAATTCTTGCAGGGTTCTTTCCGTAGCCCCGCGGTTGTCGCAAATCGTTTTTACCGCGGATTGCCGAACCCTTGCATAAAGGTTTTTATCGCTTAAAATCTGCGCCATTTTCCAAAAGAGTTCTTCCGGGGAATTGACCTGAATAACCGCCTGATTCGCTAATAAAACCCGCATCACATCTTTAAAATTGCCCGTAAGCGGGCCAACGAAAGTCGGCTTTCCCAAAGCGGCCGGTTCAATCATATTCTGCCCGCCTCCTACCATGAATGTCTTACCGATAAACACAATGTGACTAATCGCGTAAAAATCCTTCAGAACCCCGATTTGATCAACCACCAAAACATCCGCCGGATCCAATGACCCCGCCCGTTTGGAAAACAGCGCCGGATTGTATCCGCATTTGCGGACTATATCAGCAACCGCAGCCGCGCGTTCAATGTGGCGCGGAACAATCACCAAGCGCAGCCGGCCAAATTTACCAACCAGATTTTTAAAAACCGACAGAACGATCTCTTCTTCCCCGGGATGCGTGCTGCCCGCCGTAAAAATTTGTTCGCCGGGCGCATAGCCAAAATCCGCCAAAGCGGCCGGCCGCGGTTCAGGCGGAAGATCGAATTTCAGATTCCCCGTCACCAAAACTTGACCGGGGTTCGCGCCTAAAGTCATAATTCTGCGCCCGTCTTCTTCGCTCTGCATACAGAATTTCGCGACCTCACCGATTATTCCTTGAAACAAAAACCGCCAGCGGCGATATCCTTGATAAGTTTTATCGGAAATCCGGCCATTAATCTGCGCAATCGGAATTCCCGAGCGATGCAACGCCCAATAAAGGTTTGGCCAAATTTCCGTTTCTGCGGCAATGTAAATCACTGGACGGATACGGCGGATAAATATACGGACAATCAAGCTCAAATCCAAAGGGCTGTATATAACCACGGCCTCATCTTTAAAATGCCGGCAGGCGATTTCGTGTCCCGTCCGGGTGACGGTCGACACTACCAGCCCGTACTCGGGATATTTTTGCTTGATAGCGCGGGCCAATTGAATCACCGCCGTTACTTCCCCGACGCTTACCGCGTGAATCCAAATGTTCTCCTTCTGGAGAAAAACCCCGGGGGAAAAACAACCCAACCTTTGCATATATCCCTTATGCCATTTACGCTTAATCAGAATGTACGGGAAATAGGCAAGGGCAAAAATCCCGAAAAGCATATCGTAGATAATAAACATATTTAACCAATTTTGGATGACCTGTTCAGGCCCGCGGGTGCGCCGCGTCATAAACTTTTTTCAAATGTTCTGTGGTCATATGCGTGTAAATTTGCGTGGTGGACAGACTCGCGTGGCCCAGCAATTCCTGGACGCCGCGCAAGTCCGCGCCCCGGTCCAATAAATGCGTAGCAAAAGAATGCCGCAGCGTATGCGGCGAAACATTTTTTTGCACCGCGGTATGCAGGATATGCTTATGGACAATCATCCGGACGCCGCGATCAGTTAACCGTCCGCCATGATTATTCAAAAATACCGCCGCGGATTCGCCCCGGCAACCCTCGAGATAAACTTTGATCGCTTCCACCGCTTGATTGCCAATCGGCACGAGCCTCTCTTTTTTTCCTTTGCCGCGGACCTTGACAATATTGCCGATCAAATCCACGTCTTCTTGATTTAAGCCTACCAACTCACTGACCCGGATCCCCGTGCTGTACAGCGTTTCTAAAATCGCCCGATCGCGTATTCCGCCGGGCTGAGCGGCGTTCGGGGTTTCGATAAATTTTACCACATCTTCCTCCGATAAAAATTTAGGAAGTGATTTATCTAATTTGGGAGTCAAAAGCAACACGGCCGGATTATTTTTGATCAGGCCTTCTTTTTGAAGGAATTTGAAAAAACTCCGTAAGGCAGAAGATTTCCGGGCTAAGGTGCGGGGTTTATGGCCGCGGTCACGCAAATGCGCCAGAAAACGGCGTAACAACAGATAATCCACTGCCTCCATTGTCTCAATGTTCCCAAACGCGAAAAATTCTTCGAGATCAAGCCGGTAATTTACAATAGTGTGAACGGAATAATTCTTTTCTACCTCGAGATAACGGATAAATTTTTCAAGGTAGCGGTTCATAAATAGTCTCAAGGGTCAAGGGTCCGGGCTCGAGACTCGAGGCTCTAGGCTCGAGGGGAACTTGCTTCGTCCTCTGCTTTCTTGGCAGGGAGATCATTTGATATGAAAGTGCATTCCGGATAACGGCTGCATCCGTAAAAATATTGTCCCCATTTCGACCGGCGGCGGATCAATTCGCCCGCGCATCCCGGATTTAGGCATTTCACGCCGGAGGTTAAAGCCTCCGCGTGGCGGCAGGCCGGAAACCCGGAACAACTTAAAAATTTACCGCGGCGTCCCCATTTCTCAACCAGGGGACGCTCGCATAAAGGACATTTTTTATCCAAAAAGTTTTCCGTCTTCACAATTCCCGCGTCAGCGCGTTTCAACTCTTCTTGAAACGGCGCATAAAATTCTCCCAGTAATTTGGGATAGAGAACCGCTCCGGACTCTACCTCATCTAAATTCTCTTCCATTTTCGCGGTAAACCCCACATCCATTTCCCGTCCAAAATGCTGAACGAGCAAATCACACACCGTAATTCCCAACTCGGTCGGCGTAAAATACCCGCGGTCGCGCAACACATAGTTGCGCAGCACCAAAGTTTGAATAATCGAAGCATACGTGCTCGGCCGGCCAATGCCGTATTCTTCCAAAATTTTAACCAAACTCGCGTCGGAAAAACGCGGCGGCGGCTTCGTGAAATGCTGGGTGGGTTTAACCTCCAATAAAGTCAAGCGGTCATCTTTTTCATAATGGGAAAAATCAATGCGGGTCTCTTCCTCGCGCGCTTCGCGGTCCACGGTTAAAAAACCGTCAAAAACCAAGGTAGAACCCGACGCGCCTAAGCCGTATTTTCCGGCCTCGATTTCGATTTTCTTCTGCTCATACACCGCCGGGGTCATCTGGGAGCAGACAAAACGCGCGAAAATCAAGCTATAGAGTTTATATTGATCCTCATCCAAATATTTAGCGATGTCCTTCGGTTTTAACAAAATATCCGTCGGACGAATCGCTTCGTGCGCTTCCTGCGCGCTTTTGCGGGATTTATATTGATTGGGTTCCGCTGGGCAATAATCCGCTCCGTAAGTTTTGTCAATAAATTCCCTAAGTTTAATCAGCGCCTGCTGCGAAATGTTCACCGAATCCGTACGCATATAGGTGATCAAACCAAATACTTCCCCGCCGCCTAACTCAATACCCTCATACAATTCCTGAGCTACCCGCATAGTCCGGGCGGCGTTAAACCGCAATTGGTTGAACGCTTCCTGCTGCAAAGTGCTGGTAATAAAGGGAGCAGACGGATTACGCTTCACACTGCGGCTGGTGACTTTAGAGACGACAAATTCCGCTTCTCGCAAATCCCCGGCTATGGATTGGGCTTGGGCCGCGTCGACCATTTCGATCTTGGCCCCATCCGATTTTTCCAAACTCGCGGTCAAGATATCGTCATACCCTGATTTTTTCAGGTCAACGGCAATTTGCCAATATTCTTGCGGATTAAACGCCTTGATTTCCCGTTCCCGTTCGACCAAAATCCGCAAAGCCACGGACTGCACCCGGCCGGCGCTCAAGCGCGACCCCACTTTTTTCCATAACAACGGGCTGATCTGATAACCAACGATCCGGTCGAGAATACGGCGCGCAACTTGGGCGTTGATTTTGTTTTCATCAAAATCCCGCGGCGTTTTAAACGCCTCCAAAATCGCGTCTTTAGTGATCTCTTGAAAGCTCACCCGGTAAATTTTTTTATTTTTTCCGATATGCTGAACTAAGTTCCAGCCGATCGCTTCTCCTTCCCGGTCAGGATCGGTAGCCACAAAAATGTCCTTCGCGGTTTTTGTCTCCGCCTTCAATTTTGACATCAACTTCATCTTACTGCGCACCACGATAAAATCCGGCGCGAAATTGTTGTCAATGTCCACGCCCAGACGCGCCTTGGGCAAATCGACCAGATGTCCCATCGAAGAAAGGACTTTAAATTTGCTCCCCAAAATTTTGCTGATGGTCTTCACTTTTGTCGGAGATTCGACAATAACGACAGACTTAACCATGATCGATTCCCTTTAATTTTATATAATAGTTCCCGGGCCGCGCCTGGATGATTTTTTTGCGTTCCAAAGACAATAACGTCAACGCGATCTCTCCCGCGGCTTTACCCCGCTGCGCCGCCAAAAATTCCAATGATAACGGCTGCTTCCCCAACAAAGCGCACAGCGCCTGCTCCTCAGCCGATAATTGCGGGGTCCCATCAATACCGCAAGTTGGATCCGGCGCCAAAAACGCTGGAGCCCCGCTGTGCAAATGCGGCTGTAAATCTTCCAAAATATCCTCAACACTCGTGGTAAGTTTCGCCCCTTCTTTAATTAAACGGTTCGTGCCCTTGGCAAATGGATTATCCACGGTGCCGGGAACCGCATAAACTTCCCGGCCTTGCTCCAAAGCGGTATCAGCCGTGATCAAAGCGCCGCTGCGATCTGCCGCTTCGACAACAATCACCCCTAAAGACAAACCGCTGATGATCCGGTTGCGCCGCGGAAAATTCCCAGGAAGCGGTTCCCGGCTCATCGGAAATTCTGAAATCACCGCGCCTTGTTTCATGACCGCGGAGAATAATGCCGCGTTTTCCGGCGGATAAATATGCGACAGTCCACAGCCCAGAACACCTACCGTAAATCCTCCGGCCGCTAAAGCCCCGCGGTGAGCCGCGCTGTCCACGCCGCGCGCCAAACCGGAGACAACCGCAATCCCGCACTCCGCCAACCGTCCGGAAAATTGCCGGGCCATGGACAAACCATACACCGACGCGCGGCGTGACCCGACCACCCCGACCGCTGGCGCAGCCAAATCCAAAGATTTTCCGCGCACATAGAGCACCGGCGGAAAGTCAGGAATTTCCCGCAATATCGAAGGATATTCATCGTCCAGATACGTGACAACGCGGGCGGAAAAACGATTGATAAGATTATATTCGGATTTTAAAAAATTGTCTTGTGAAAACTTGAGAATATTAGCGGCAATTCCCGACGGCAGAATCGCGGCGTCGGCTAATTCTGGCAGGGTCAAATTGAAAACACGGACAGCCGATCCGAAATGCTCGCTGAGCTTACGTATCCGCGCGCTGCCTAACCCGTCCACCGCATTTAATGCGACCAAAGCTTCCTGTTCCGTCATCAGCAAATAACCTTCAAAATTTCCTGGGTGATCCATTCGATCGAACGACGATCCGTGTCTAATATAATATCAGCTTTTTCGTAAAATGGCTGTCTTTTTTTCAAGAGCTCCCGGATGGCCGCCAAAGGATCAGCGACTCTCAATAAAGGCCTGTGAGTCTGGCCTTTAACACATTCATAAATAAATTCCGCTGACGCCTTCAGATAAATTAATGTCCCCTTACCCTTAAGCGCGGCCACATTTTCCGGATCCAAAACCACCCCGCCGCCGCAGTCAATGATACGGCCCGGACAACCGGAAATCTCCCGCACCACCTGAGATTCAACCAAGCGAAAATACGGTTCCCCGCGCTGCGCGAAAATATCCGCAATTTTTTTGCCTTCCCGGGCCTCGATCAAATCATCGGTTGATACCAACTCCCGCTTTAAAATCCCGGCAAGTTGACGCGCTACGCTTGATTTCCCGGCGCCCATAAAACCAACCAGAACGATATTTTTTGTCATTTGAGCTTTGTCATTTGTCATTACTTTATCGTATTCCATATCCGCTCAAAATCCAAGCGATGAGGAGTTCACCATAAAAAAGACTGATCAGCGCGCCCAACACCAAAAACGGGCCATAAGGGATCGCCGTATCTTTAGTACGCATTTTTTCAATTAACCCGAATACCGCGCCAAACAACGGCGCGATAAAAAAAGTCAAGACCGCCAACTTCCAGCCTAAAAACGCGCCCACCATGGCCAAAAGTTTAACATCGCCTCCCCCCATGGCTTCTTTCCGAAAAAGGATATATCCGATAAGACCCATCAAATAAATAATCGCGCCGCCCACCAATGCGCCAATCAGCGCAGCGTCGACACTGGTCAAATAAGGAACAATCCAATCCCCGGTGGTGAAAACTTTGGTTGCCGCATAATAAAGACCCGCCTCCAGCGCGAACATTAAGGCAATCAGCAAGAAAAAACTCAAACTTTCCTGCCAAGAAGCCGGCGCGTCACCCGCATTTTCCTCTGAGCGAAAAAAACGTTCCACCCCAAACTCGATTACCACAACCGCGGCGCCCAAAATCCACATAAATACCCGGCCCCCGGATAACTGAGATGCTTCCATATGCATATCCGGAGTCACCGCGCTGAACAGCAATCCTAAAATCATTCCACCTACGCTCACTTCATCCGGAATGATCCGATGACTGAAATCGACAAACGTAGCGACAATAAAACACGAAATCATGAATAGATACGGCAAGAGTAACGGCGAAACCCCAAAACAACGAAAAATAAAAACAAACGCCGCCGCAGTGAGGAATTCAACAAAAAAATACCGGAAAGAAATCGGCGCCCGGCAATAACGGCATTTGCCTCCCAGCAAAAGATAACTCACGAACGGAATATTATCAAACCAAGGAATAAATTTTTCACATTGCACGCAATGCGACCGCGGCGCCACCACGGATTTTTCGCGGGGCAGTCGAACAATGCACACATTCAAAAAACTGCCGATCGCCGCGCCGAGGATAAACATTGCAGTGTCGATAACTGTCCAATTCATCATATAGCCTTCCCCTTCTCCAAAGCCTCCCGCATTAACTTCTTCACCGAGTCGTCCAACTGTAAATCCGCCCAATGCTGGAAAGCCAACACGCCCTGATAATACAGCATGCCTAAACCATCCGCAGTTTTCGCGCCCCGGGCCTTGGCCATTTTCAACAATTTGGTTTCCCGGGGATTATAAATCAAATCATACACCAACATACCCGGTTGCATCATATCCGCTTCCACTAAAACCGGGTCAGTTGGTTTTAAACCGATCGGCGTGGCGTTGATTAAAAGATCCGCGTCCGGAATATTTAAATCATCGATCGAATGCACGACCTCAACCCTATCCATTTTTATCCGTCCACCCAAATCGCTGACCAACATTTCCGTTTTTGCCGTGTCAACATCATACACGGTTAACCGCCGCGGCCGTTTTTCTAATAAACCCAATGCTCCGACAATCGCCCGGGCCGCGCCTCCCGCTCCGAGCAACGCGATCCGCCTGTCTGCAGGTTCAAATCCCAATTCCTGCAAATGCGCCAAAAACCCCGGCGCATCCGTATTATGCGCCGCCAAAGTCCGCTTTGGCGTAACCACCACCGTATTCACAGCCCGAATCTTCTCAACTAAGGGCGACACATGATCCATATATTTCAAAACCATCTCTTTATAAGGAACAGTCACATTAAACCCAAAAATCGGACTTTCCGCATCCTTTACCGCGGCAAAAAATCCCTCCAACTCGCTTTCCCTTAAAGGAAAAAGCTCATAACGCGCTTCCACACCCAAGGCCTCAAAAGCCGCGTTATGCATCAGCGGTGATAAACTGTGCCCGAGTGGATAACCCACTAATCCATAAGTTGTCCTATGTTCCATTTAATAACGCCTTTCCTCGAAGACCTCTCCTATAGCCAAGCCGCGCGCCACAAGCCGGTAAGGAAGTGGTTCCGCGCGAGTTTAGCGAAGCTTTCAATTATTTTCAGATAAGGGCCGAGCGTATGTTTAAGCCCGAAACCACTTCCTTACCGGCCCGCGCGCTTTTAAACGATTGCGTTACCTAAGTCTATGGCAGCTACTCCCAAATATCTACCTTGTCCTTTTACCGATCGCCTTATTGACCGCGTTCACATACGCCTTGGCGGACGCCTCAACAATATCCGTGCTGGCGCCTAAAGCGATATAACTCACGCCCTCGATTTCCACCTTCACCGTGGCTTCGCCGATCGCGTCCTCACCGCGGGTCACGGACTGGATTGAATAATCCAATAAAGCGCCTTTAATACCGGTGATCATTTCAATCGCCTTATAACACGCATCTACCGGTCCGTCACCCGTAGCTTTTTTCACAAACGTCTTGCCTTTCGACTTCAATGTCAATTCAACGCTGGGTTCCACAGCTGTCCCGCTTTGATAAACCAAACGTTCCAAAGACCACACCTGATCCGCGGTTTGCGCCTCATCGTCAACAATCGCCAGTAAATCCTCGTCAAATACCTGCTTCTTTTTGTCCGCGACCGCCTTAAACCGCTCAAAAGCCTTATCCAACTCGTTTTCTTTCAATTCAATACCCAAAACCTTCAACCGTTCCTTAAACGCGTGCCGGCCGGAATGTTTGCCTAAAATCAAACTTGTGCCGACAAACCCGACGTCATCCGGAGACATAATCTCATAAGTCGTGCGTTCTTTTAAAACTCCGTCCTGATGAATGCCGGATTCATGACGAAACGCGTTATGCCCGACGATCGCCTTATTCGGCGGCACTAAAAAACCCGTGGCTTTGCTGACCATCCGGGACACACGCAAAATTTCCTTGGTGTTAATCCCAGTCGTTACGCCAAAATAATCCGCCCTGGTCTTCAGGGCCATGACAATCTCTTCCATAGACGCGTTGCCGGCGCGTTCGCCGATGCCGTTGACCGTACACTCCACCTGCCGCGCCCCGTTCTTCACCGCGGCCAAAGAATTCGCCACGCTCAATCCCAGATCATCGTGGCAATGAACGGAAATCACCGCCTTATTTATATTAGGGACGTTATTTTTAATATCCGCAATCAATTGACCATAAACCTCCGGGATACTATAACCTACCGTATCCGGGATATTCACCGTCGTGGCGCCCGCCTTGATCACTGACTCCAATACCCGGTATAAAAATTCCCGTTCCGTGCGCGACGCGTCTTCCGGCGAAAATTCAATATCCCCCATCAACCCCCGGGCCAGCTTCACTGAATCCACGGCCATAGCTAAAATTTCATCCTGACTCTTGCGGAATTTAAAATCCAAATGGATTTTGGAAGTCGCCAAAAACACGTGGATCCGGCCGCATTTCGCCGCTTTCAAAGCCGCGTGCGCCGCCTCAATATCCTTCTTGATCGACCGCGCCAACCCGCAGACGATCGACTTCTTGATATTTTTCGCAACCGCGACCACCGACGCGAAATCCCCCGGAGAAATCACCGGAAACCCCGCCTCAATGATATCCACCCCCAACCGCTCCAAAGCAAAAGCGATCTCTAATTTTTCGCGGTCATTCATGCTGGCGCCCGGCGCCTGCTCCCCGTCGCGCAAAGTCGTGTCAAAAATCAAAACCCGGTCCTGTTTTTTCATAAGTCCACCTTTATTTTACCCGAATTTTTTCCCTAACTCCACAGCCAGCTCATAAATCCCGGGTTGTTTAACTATCTCTCCCGAAACCCCGGCGTTTTTGACGACCAACGAAGCATACGACATTCCTGAGTATTCAGCGGTCAATTGAAACGGTTTTTCAAACGTGTCAAATCCCGCGTCTTCGTAGCCGCTTCCTAAAAAAACAAGGGTCTTGCCCTTGAGCGGCGTTGTCATGGTGTGGGCCGCGTTGTCCCATTTATAAAGAGAAAACATCCGGTCGATCACTGTCTTTAACTGGGCGCTCGGCCCGAAAAAATAAAGCGGCGTGGCCATGACAATCACGTCCGCGGATATCATCTTAAGCAGTACTTGCGCCGCGTCATCTTCGATCACGCATCCATAACCGGTTTTTTTCTGACACTGCCGGCACGACGTACATCCGGGATGTTTATACTTTAAAAAAGCCGCGGATATAATTTCCACACCCGCATT